>JBMOQT010000173.1:0-7850 GCA_049320945.1 Pseudomonadota bacterium | reverse complement strand
GGCGGCGCCCAGGGCAACGACTCGTCCCTGGGCACGGTCATCGGCCCGTCCTTCGCCGCGGAAGACGTGCCGGGGGTGATCGAGAAGCTGATCGAGACCTATCTCGAGCACCGCACCGAGGAAGAGCGCTTCATCGACACGCTGCGGCGCATCGGCGTGGAGCCGTTCAAGGCGCGCGTCTATCGCGGCACTCGTGACAACAAGGCGAAAGAGGTGGTCAATGGCTAAGTTGATCCGGCACGAGGGCATCGTCGAGGACGAATGGAGCGTGCTGCGCTTCCCGGCGAAGGAAGAACCGCTACGCAAGCAAGCGGGCAAACCGGTGCTGTTCAAGCTCACCGGCGAAGCATCGGCCACGCCCGACGAGATCGCCAATCTGGCCGTTCCCGAGGGCAAGACCATCATCCCCCTGCCGCTCTGGCTCGCCCGCAGCGATGAGCTGGCAGCGCGCCTGGCGGCCGCGACCCTGGGCGTATGGATCGACAGCCACGAGTCGCCCGAGGCCCTGGCCGGAAGCCTGGACGATCTCAACCGCTTCGCCGTCATCGCCGTCAACTTCCCGCGCTTCATCGACGGCCGCGGCTACTCCATCGCCGCCCTGCTGCGCACCCGCTACGGCTACCGCGGCGAGCTGCGCGCCATCGGCGAGGTGCTGCTCGACCAGTTGTTCTATCTGAAGCGCTGCGGCTTCGATGCCTACGCCTTGCGCACCGACCAGAACATCGATGACGCGGCTCGCCGGCTGCGCGACTTCAGCCATCCCTATCAAGCCGCGGCGGACCAGCCCCTGCCGCTATTCCGCCGCCAGGCGCGCGGCCTGACCGCATGAGGACCCGAACATGAACCCGAGCACCAACCCGAACGTGAACGATCCGAAACTGCGCGCCGCCCTGGACGAGAAGACGGCCGCCGCCAAGGCGGTGCTGGCGCGCATCGCCGCGCAGTTCACGCCCGCGGCTTTCGCCAGCAGCCTGGGCGCCGAGGACATGGTCCTCACCGACCTCATCGTGCGCGAGTCCCTGGACATCGAGATCTTCTCCCTCGATACCGGCCGCCTGCCCGCCGAGACCTACGACCTGATGCACGAGGTGCAGCAGCACTACGGCCTCAAGCTCAAGCTGTATTACCCGAAGCACGAGCTGGTCGAGGCTTATACGCGCGCCAACGGTATCAACGCCTTCTACGGCTCGGTCGAGCTGCGCAAGGCCTGCTGCCACGTGCGCAAGGTCGAGCCGCTGCAGCGGGCGCTCGTCGGCAAGAAAGCCTGGATCACCGGCATGCGCGCCCGGCAGTCGGCCACGCGCGAGGGCCTGCCCGTGCAGCAGTTCGACGAGGCCAACGGACTGGAGAAGTTCAACCCCCTGTCCGCCTGGACCGAGAGGGAAGTGTGGGCCTATATCCGCATCCACGGTGTGCCTTACAACAAGCTGCACGACAGGTTCTATCCCAGCATCGGCTGCGCGCCGTGCACCCGCGCCATCAGCCCGGGCGAGGACATCCGGGCCGGCAGATGGTGGTGGGAAGATCCTCAAAGCAAGGAATGCGGCCTGCACGTGAAGCGGGCCTGAAGCGGGAGAAAAGACGGGCATGAGCACACTGACCCTGAGCAGACACACCCTGTCCCACCTCGACTGGCTGGAGGCCGAGGCCATCCATATCATGCGCGAGGTGGCCGGCCAGTGCAGCAATCCGGTGCTGCTGTTCTCCGGCGGCAAGGATTCCATCTGCCTGCTGCGCATCGCCGAGAAGGCCTTCCGGCCGGGCAAGTTCCCCTTCCCGCTGATGCACATCGACACTGGCCACAACTACCCGGAGGTCATCGCCTTCCGCGACAAGCGCGCCGCCGAGCTGGGTGAGCGCCTGATCGTGCGCTCGGTGGAGGATTCCATGAAGCGCGGCACGGTGGTGCTGAAGCATCCGGGCGAGTCGCGCAACAAGCACCAGTCGGTGACCCTGCTGGAGGCCATCGCCGAGTTCGAGTTCGATACCTGCATCGGCGGTGCCCGCCGCGACGAGGAGAAGGCGCGCGCCAAGGAGCGCATCTTCTCCTTCCGCGACGAGTTCGGCCAATGGGACCCGAAGAACCAGCGCCCGGAGCTGTGGAGCCTGTACAACGCGCGCATCCACAAGGGCGAGAACATCCGCGCCTTCCCCATCTCCAACTGGACCGAGCTGGACGTGTGGCAATACATCGCGTGCGAGAAGCTGGAGCTGCCGTCCATCTACTTCGCCCACAAGCGGCCGGTGGTGCGCCGCGGCGGCGCCCTGGTGCCGGTCACCGGGCTGACGCCGGCCAAGCCGGGCGAAACGGTCGAGGAGGTGTCGGTGCGCTTCCGCACCGTAGGCGACATCACCTGCACGGCGCCGGTGGAATCCACCGCCGACACTGTCGAAAAGATCATCGCCGAGACGGCCCAGACCACCATCACGGAACGGGGGGCCACGAGGCTGGATGACCAGACCTCGGAGGCGTCCATGGAGCAACGCAAGAAAGAGGGGTATTTCTAATGTCCGCGCCCGAGACCCTGCCCGAGATCGACAACGGTCTGCTGCGCTTTCTCACCTGCGGCAGCGTCGACGACGGCAAGAGCACCCTGATCGGACGCCTGCTGTACGACAGCAAGTCCATCCTGGCCGACACCTTGCACGCCATCGAGCGCACCTCGAAGAAGCGGGGCCTGGAGGCGGTCGACCTGTCCCTGCTCACCGATGGCCTGCAGGCCGAGCGCGAGCAGGGCATCACCATCGACGTCGCCTATCGTTACTTCTCCACCGGCCGGCGCAAATACATCATCGCCGACGCGCCCGGCCACGAGCAATACACCCGCAACATGGTGACGGCGGCCTCCACCGCCAACCTGGCCATCATCCTGGTGGACGCGCGCAAGGGCGTGCTGACCCAGACGCGGCGCCACTCCTATATTGCCCACTTGGTCGGCATCCCGCACCTGGTCATCGCCATCAACAAGATGGACCTGGTGGGGTACTCGCGCGAGGTGTTCGAGCGCATCAAGGCCGAGTACCTGGACTTCGCGGGCAAGCTGGGCATCGCCGACGTGCGCTTCATTCCCATTTCCGCCCTGGTGGGCGACATGGTGGTGGAGCGGGGCGACAGCCTCAACTGGTATGAAGGCCCGACGCTGATGGAGATCCTGGAGACCGCACCTGCGGCCCACAGCGAGAAGCCGGAGAAGTTCCGCTTCCCGGTGCAGTACGTCTGCCGGCCCCAGAGCGCCGAATACCACGACTTCCGCGGCTACATGGGCCAGGTGGAGTCGGGCGAGATCGCCGTGGGCGACGAAGTGCTGGTGCTGCCTTCCGGCCTTACCACCCGCGTCAAGGACATCCAGCTCTACGGCCAGTCCCTGTCCCTTGCCATCAGCGAGCAGTCGGTCACGCTGCTCCTGGAAGATGACATAGACATCTCCCGGGGCGACATGGTCGTCAAGCCCGCCGAGGCGCCGGCGAGCGTCAAGCAGGTCGAGGCCATGGTGTGCTGGCTGGGCGAGACACCCCTGGACCTCAACCGCAAGTACCTGGTGCGCCACACCACGCGCGAGACCAAGGCCCTGGTGGCCGGCATCGCTCATCGGCTGGACATCAACGAACTGACCCAGACGCCCGCCGCACGCCTGTCGATGAACGACATCGGCAAGGTGACCCTGCGGCTCGCCCAGCCCCTGTTCGTCGATCCCTACCGGGAAAACCGTGCCACGGGTGCCTTCATCATCATCGACGAGGCGACCAACAACACCGTGGGCGCCGGCATGATCCTGTAGATTTGCACCATGACCACCATTGCCACCGAACGCGTTCTCAGCGTCCATCATTGGAACGACACCCTGTTCAGCTTCAAGACCACCCGCGACCGCAGCCTGCGCTTCCGCAACGGCCATTTCGTCATGATCGGTCTGGAAGTGGAGGGTCGCCCCCTGATGCGCGCCTACAGCATCGCCAGCGCCAACTACGAGGAACACCTGGAGTTCTTCAGCATCAAGGTGCCGGACGGCCCGCTCACTTCCCGGCTGCAGCATCTCAAGGTCGGCGACCCCATCCTGGTCAGCCGCAAGCCCACCGGAACCCTGGTGCTGGACGATCTGTTGCCGGGCAAGGACCTCTATCTGCTGGGCACCGGCACGGGGCTTGCGCCCTTCCTCAGCATCATCAAGGATCCGGAGGCTTACGCCCGCTTCGAGAAGATAGTGCTGGTGCACGGCGTGCGCCAGGTGAGCGAGCTGGCCTATTCCGATTTCATCAGCAGGGAGCTGCCGCTGAACGAGTTCTTCGGCGAGGAAGTGCGGGAAAAGCTGATCTACTACCCGACTGTGACGCGGGAGCCGTTCCGCAATCGCGGCCGGCTCACGGATCTGATCGAAAGCGGCAAGCTGTTCGAGGATATCGGTTTGCCGCCGCTCGATGTGCAAACCGACCGGGTCATGGTATGCGGCAGCCCGAGCATGTTGCAGGATACCTGCGCTCTCCTGGATGCGCGGGGCTTCGTGGTGTCGCCGCGGGTGGGCGAACCGGGCCATTACGTCATCGAGCGGGCCTTCGTCGAGCGCTAGCCCGGGGCCTCATCCGGGGCCATTCCCGCTTCAAACAGGAACAACGTCGGGAAAGGCGAACAGTCCGGGCGCACCTCCCGTGTGCACGAAAATGACTGCCGCTCCGGCGGGCAACTCGCCGGCGCCTGCCAGGTCGATCAGTCCCGCCATGGTCTTGCCCGTGTAGACGGGGTCCAGCACCAGGGCCTCGCTGCGCGCCGCCAGGACGAGCGCTTCGCGCATGGCATCGGTCGGCTTGGCGTAGCCGGGGCCGACGAATTCATCGCGCACCACCACCCGCTCCCGCGGCAGCGGCGGCGCGCCCAGCAGCTGAGCCGTGGCCTGCGCCTGGGCGAACACGGCGGCCTCCTGTTCCGCCCGCGTGCCCTCCACCCCGATGCCGATCACCGACATGGAGCTGCCAAGGGCGTGCAGCCCCGCCACCAGCCCGGCCTGGGTGCCGCCGCTGCCGGTGGGCACAATCACCACCGCCTCATCGATACCCGCCTGGCGGCAATCGGCCAACAGCTCGCGGGCGCAGTGTACATAGCCCAGATTGCCGACAGGGCAGCTGCCGCCCACCGGGATGCAGTAAGGTCGCTGCCCGTCGGCCTGCAGCTGGGCCGCACGCTCGGCCATGGCCGCCTCGCGGCTTTCCGAGGCGTCGATGATGATGAGGCGGGCGCCGAGCAGGCGGTCCAGCAGGACATTGCCGTTGCGCAGATAGCTGTCGTCCGCCTGCCTGGGACGGCGCAGGATCAGTTCGCAGGCAAGCCCCAGCTTGGCGCAGGCGGCGGCGGTCTGGCGCGCGTGATTGCTCTGCAAGGCGCCCACGGTCAGGACCACATCAGCGCCCTGGGCTTGGGCCTCGCCCAGGAGGAACTCCAGCTTGCGCAGCTTGTTGCCGCCCAAGCCAAGCCCCGTCTCGTCGTCCCGCTTGACGAACAGGGTAACGCCCAGGTTGGCACCGAGGCGCGGCAGCGTCTCCAGGGGCGTCGGCAGGCGCGCGAGGGCCAGGCGGGGAAAGGCTTGCATTGGCGCTCAGCCGGGAAGGGCAAAGCCGACCGTGACACGCTTGTTGCGCTTGCCCTCGGAGCGGATCTTGAGCACGGCCACGGGCCCGATTTCCCGGGTGTTGCGCACATGGGTGCCGCCGCAGGGCTGAAGGTCCACGCCCGGGATGTTGAGGATGCGCACTCGGCCTTGGCCGCGCGGCGGCGCCACGGACATGGTCTTCACCAGCTGGGGGTTGGCGTCCAGCTCCTCGTCGCTGATCCAGCCCGCCTCGACGTCGTGGCCGGCGTCGATTAGCTCGTTCAACCGCGTTTCGATGCGCTCCCGGTCCAGCAGCGCCATGTCGATATTGAAGTCCAGGTGTGCCTTGTCGGCAGCGATGCGTCCGCCGGTCACAGGTGCGATGACCACGGCCGACAGCAGGTGCAGACAGGTATGGAGGCTCATATGGGCGTAGCGTCGCTGCCAGTCCAGCCGCGCCACCACCGCTGTGCCCGGCGCAGGCGCCGGGACGCCCGGCGCGAGAACATGGATGACTTCGTCGGCTGCTTCGCCCTTGACGGTATCGGTGACTGTCAGCGCCTCCCCCGAGGGCAACAGCAGCCGGCCGGTATCCCCCGGTTGCCCGCCGCCGGTGGGATAAAAGACCGTGCGATCCAACCGGACGCCCCGCTCGTCCGCAGCGACGACCCGGGCATCGCAGCTCTGGGCATAGGCATCGTCGCGAAAGACCAGTTCAGCCATGGGGACAAGATGAAGTAGCGGTTTGGTGATGTTAGCACGCGTATCTGCGTACCATCGACACGGCACAAAACAAAAAGCCGGGCAGCGCCCGGCTTTTTGTCGTTTCGTGAACCGCTACTCGGCGGCGGGCGCCTGCGCCTCCTCGACTGGCTGCGGACGGTCCATCAGCTCGACCAGCGCCATGGGGGCGTTGTCGCCCTGGCGAAAGCCGAACTTGAGAATGCGCAGGTATCCGCCGTTGCGGGCGGCATAGCGCGGCCCCAGCTCGTCGAACAGCTTGACCACCATCTCCCGGTCGCGCAGACGGTCAAAGGCCAGGCGGCGATTGGCAAGCGACGGCTTCTTGCCCAGGGTGATCAGGGGTTCGACAACGCGGCGCAGTTCCTTGGCCTTGGGCAGCGTGGTCTTGATCACCTCGTGCCGCAGCAGCGAGTTGGACATGTTGCGCAGCATCGCCAGGCGATGGCTGCTGGTGCGATTCAGTTTGCGAAGACCGTGACGGTGGCGCATTTTTGGTTACCTCTTCTTCAGGCTGCCCTCAACCGAGCTTTTCCAGCCCGGCCGGCGGCCAGTTCTCCAGTTTCATCCCAAGCGTGAGGCCGCGCGAGGCCAGCACTTCCTTGATCTCGTTGAGCGACTTGCGGCCCAGGTTCGGCGTCTTGAGCAGCTCGGTCTCGGTGCGCTGAATGAGATCACCGATGTAGTAGATGTTCTCGGCCTTGAGGCAGTTGGCGGAGCGCACCGTGAGCTCCAGGTCGTCCACCGGGCGGAGCAGGATCGGATCCACCTGGGACGGCCTGGGCGCCTCCACCGATAGGGGCGTGCCTTCCAGGTCGGCGAATACCGACAGCTGCTCCATCAGCACCCGTGCGGCAAAGCGGATGGCTTCCTCCGGTTCGATGGCGCCGTTGGTCTCGATGTCGATAATCAGCTTGTCCAGGTCAGTGCGCTGCTCCACGCGGGCGCTCTCGACGCTGTAGGCGACGCGGCGCACCGGGCTGAACGAGGCGTCCAGCATGATGCGGCCGATGCTCTTGCTCTCTGCGCTCACCGGCCGCACATTGGCCGGCACATAACCGCGGCCCTGCTCGACCTTGATCTGCATCTCCAGCTTGCCGCCGGGGGCCAAGTGGGCGATCACATGCTCCGGATTGATGATTTCCAGATCGTGCATGGCTTCGATGTCGCCCGCAGTCACCACGCCCTCGCCCTCCTTGGACAGTGTCAGCACCGCCTCGCTGCGGTTGTGCAGCTTGAGCACGACGCCTTTCAGGTTGAGCAGGATGTCCACCACGTCCTCGCGTACACCGTCGAGCGTCGAGTACTCGTGCAGCACGCCCTCGATCTGCACTTCCGTCGGCGCATAGCCAGACATGGAAGACAGCAGGATACGCCGCAGCGCGTTACCGAGCGTGTGGCCATAGCCGCGCTCGAACGGTTCCATGACCACGCGGGCATGGACCGGAGAAAGGGTCTGTACGTCGATAATCCGCGGCTTCAGAAGTGCACTGCTTTGCATCTGCAATCCTCTATTGTCGTAACGTCAGG
>JBMOQT010000172.1:0-7860 GCA_049320945.1 Pseudomonadota bacterium | reverse complement strand
CGCCGGAAATCCTGGGTCGCCATGCAGATGGCCTGGGCCTGGGCCTCCGCCTCGATGGCCTCGTCCACCCCCATGTTCCATTCCTGGTGCAGCATCTTCTTGGTCATGCCGTGGGCGAAGGTGGGGCCAGCCACCAGGTCCCGGGCCATGGCCAGCGCCTCGTCCAGCACCTGCTCGGGCGCGCACAGGCGGTTGTAGAAGCCCCAGGCGAGCGCCTCTTCGCCGCTCATGGCGCGGCCCGTGTACAGCAGCTCCGCCGCCCGCCCCTGGCCGATCACCCGCGGCAGCAGGGTGCAGGCGCCCATGTCGCAGCCGGCCAGCCCCACCCGGGTGAACAGGAAGGCGACTCGGCTTCGCGCCGTGCCGTAGCGCAGATCGGAGGCGAGCGCGAGAATGGCGCCGGCGCCGGCGCACACCCCGTCCACCGCCGCGACGATGGGCTGGGGGCAGTTGCGCATGGCCTTCACCACGTCGCCGGTCATGCGCGTGAAGGTGAGCAGTCCCGGCATGTCCAGGCGCGTGAGCGGGCCGATGATCTCGTGCACGTCGCCGCCCGAGCTGAAGTTGCCGCCCGCCCCCTCGATCACCACCGCCTTGATGTCGGTGGCGTACTGCAGGCGCCGGAACAGCTCGCGCAGCTCGGCGTAGGAGTCGAAGGTGAGCGGGTTCTTGCGCTCCGGGCGGTTGAGGGTGATCACCCCCACGCTTCCGTGCACCGCCCACAGGAAATGCTCGGCGCGATAGTCCGCCAGGTTCGCCCGGTTGCCCCGCGCCAGGCCCGGGTCCATTTCGTTTGTCACAGTCACTCCTCCTCTAACTAACTCATCACTTCGCCGCCCGACACCGAGATCGCCTGGCCGGTGATCGCCTCGGCGCCCGGCCGGCATAGCCACAGCACGGCATTGGCCACCTCCCCCGGCTGCACCAGCCGACCCTGGGGATTGCGTCTCTCCAGCTCGCCACGCGCCTCGGCGCGGCTGCGCCCGGTCTTGGCGCTGATGTTGTCCACCGCCGCAGCCACGATCTCCGTCTCGGTGTAGCCGGGGCACACGGCATTCACCGTGATGCCCTTCTGCGCCAGTTCCAGGGCGAGGGCCCGCGTCAGCCCGAGCACCCCGTGCTTGGCCGCGCAGTAGGCGGCCACATAGGGATAGCCCACCAGGGCGGCGGTGCTGGCGATGTTCACGATGCGGCCGCGGCCCCGCGCCAGCATGTCCGGCAGCGCCGCCCGGGTGCACAGGAAAGTGCCGGTGAGGTTCACCTCCAGCATGCGCTGCCACAAGGCGAGATCCGTCTTGGCGAAAGGGGCGCTTGCCGCCTGGCCGGCGTTGTTGATCAGGATGTCCACCGGCCCGTGGCGCTCCCGGGCGGCGGCGAAGGCGGCGGCCACCGAGTCGGCGGCAGCCACGTCGGCGCACAGGGCCTGGGCTTCGCTCCATTGGCCCAGTCGCTGGGCCTGCTCCTCCAAGGGCTCGCGGCGCCGGCCCAGCAGGGTCAGACGCGCGCCGTCCCGGGCCAGGGCTTCGGCGATGGCGGCACCGATGCCGCTGCCGCCGCCTGTGACCACGGCATGGAGGCCTTGCAGGGGCAGGTCCATTCACACTCCCTGGGCCAGGTTGGCCTGCTGCAGAGGCGTGAGGCCCGCCGCCTGGGCTGCCAGGAGCTTTTCCCGCTCCAGGTTGCGCTCCAGCTGCGCCTTCGCCGAGCGGTATTGCTTGGGCCACTCGATGTCGAGGTAGCCGATCCTGGCCGCCTCCAGCAGGGTCCACGCCGGGTTGGCGAGATGGGGCCGGGCGATGGCGCACAGGTCGGCACGGCCCGAGGCGACGATGCTGTTCACGTGATCGGCCTCGGAGATGGCGCCCACGGCGATGGTGGCGATGCCCACCTCGTTGCGGATGCGGTCGGCGAAGGGCGTCTGGAACATGCGCCCGTACACCGGCTGCTCGCGCTTCGAAACCTGGCCCGAGGACACGTCGATGAAGTCCACGCCCGCCTCCTTGAAGGCGCGCGCGATGGCCACCGCGTCGTCGGGGGTGTTGCCGCCTTCCACCCAGTCGTGGGCGGAAATGCGCACCGACATGGGCCGGTCCTCGGGCCACACGGCGCGCATGGCGCGGAACACTTCGAGGGGATAGCGCAGGCGGTTGTCGATACTGCCGCCATACTCGTCGGTGCGCTGGTTGGTCAGCGACGACAGGAAGCTGGACAGGAGGTAGCCGTGGGCGCAGTGCAGCTCCAGCCAGTCGAAGCCCGCCTCGATGGCCATGCGCGTGGCGCGCACGAAGTCGGCCTTGACCCGCTCCATGTCCTCCCGCGTCATGGCCCGCGACCACTGGCTGACCCCGTCCAGGTACTGCTGGGGCGAGGCCGAGATGAGCGGCCAGTTGCCTTCGGGCAGCGGCAGGTCTATGCCCTCCCAGGCGACCCGCGTGGAGCCCTTGGCGCCCGCATGGCCCAGCTGCATGGCGATCTTGGCGTCGGTGTGGCCGTGCACGTAGTCCACGATGCGCTTCCACGCCGCCACGTGCTCGGACTTGTACAGGCCCGGGCAGCCGGGGGTGATGCGCGCATCCGCCGAGACGCAGGTCATCTCGCAGAACACGAGTCCCGCGCCGCCCATGGCGCGCGCGCCCAGGTGCACGAAGTGGTGGTCGCCCGGGGTGCCATCCACCGCCGAATACTGGGCCATGGGCGACACCACCACCCGGTTCTTCAGGCGCAGGCCGCGCACCTGCAGGGGCGTGAACATGGGGGGAACCGGCTGGCGCTCGGGCGCCCGGCGCGTGCCGGCGCGGGCCGCGAACCAGTCCTCATAGCCTTCCAGGTAGCGCCGGTCGCGCAGGCGCAGGTTCTCGTGGGAGATGCGCTGGGAGCGGGTGAGCAGGGAATAGGCGAACTGCTCCGGTTCCAGCACCGTGTAGCGCTTGACGTTCTCGAACCACTCGGTGGAGTTGCGCGCGGCGTTCTGGATGCGCAGCACTTCCACGCTGCGCGTCGCCTCGTAGTGCTTCAAGGCTGCATCCAGGTCCCCCGGATGGGCGGCGATCGAGCGCGCCAGCTCGATGGCGTCCTCGAAGGCGAGCTTGGTGCCGGAGCCGATGGAGAAGTGGGCGGTATGGGCAGCGTCCCCCATCAGCACCACGGGCGCGCGGCCGTTGTGATGCACCCAGGTCTTGCACACCACCCGGGGGAACTTGATCCACTGGGCCGAGCCGCGCAGGTGGTGGGCGTTGGACATGAGCCGGTGGCCGTCCAGGTACTTGGCGAACAGGCGCTCGCAGAAGGCGATGGATTCCTCCTTGTCCATGCGGTCGAGGCCGGCGGCCTGCCACACGTCCTCGGGCGCCTCCACGATGAAGGTGGAGGTCTCCGCGTCGAAGCGGTAGGCGTGGGCCTGGAACCAGCCCCATTCGGTCTCTTCGAAGGCGAAGGTGAAGGCGTCGAACAGCTTGTGGGTGCCCAGCCACACGAAGCGGCACTTGCGCACGTCGATGTCCGGCTGGTAGGCGGCGGCATACTTGGTGCGGATACGGCTGTTGATGCCGTCCGAGGCGATGATCAGGTCGGCGTCGAGCTCCCTGTCGTCCGCCACCTCGGTCTCGAACACCAGGCGCACGCCCAGCTCCTCGCAGCGCGCCTGCAGGATGTTGAGCAGGCGCTTGCGGCCAATGCCGCAGAAGCCGTGGCCGGAGGAACGGATCTTGCGCCCGCGGAAATTCACTTCGATGTCGTCCCAGTGGTTGAAGGCATCGAGGATCTGGGTCGCGGTCTTGTCGTCGGCCGCGCGCAGGTTGCCCAGGGTCTGGTCCGAGAACACCACGCCCCAACCGAAGGTGTCGTAGGGGCGGTTGCGCTCGATCACCGTGATGTCGTGGGCCGGGTTCTGTTTCTTCATGAGCAGCCCGAAGTACAGCCCGGCCGGTCCTCCTCCAATGCAAGCGATGCGCATGACGCTGTCTCCCCGTGATGGTCGCTGTCGGTAGTTACTTTAAGCTTAAATAATTTATGTGTCAAGCAGTATCTCTGCACGGCACGGTGACGCGGAATTAGAGGGGTTTGTCCTAAAATATGCATAAAAGTCATTTCTTGGACGAATCCCCGCGATGCGCAGAAAGGTCCCCTCCACCCAGGCGCTGGCCATGTTCGAATCGGCCGCCCGCCATCAGAGCTTCACCAAGGCTGCCCACGAGATGTCCGTGACCCAGAGCGCGGTATGCCGCCAGATCGCGGCCCTGGAGGACTTCCTGGGGCTCAAGCTGTTCCGCCGCACCAAGCGCGGCGTGACCCTGACCGAGGCCGGCGCCGCCTATAGCCGCCTGATCAGCGCGCGCCTCGACGACCTGGAGCGCGACACCTTCGAGGTCATGGCCAAGGGCGGCCACGGCGGCACCCTGGAGCTGGGCGTGGTGCCCACCTTCGCCACCAAGTGGCTGCTGCCGCGCCTGGCGTCCTTCCTGCGCGCCCACCCGGATGTGACCGTCAGCCTCACGCCCCGCACGCGGCCCTTCCTGTTCGACGAAACCCATCTCGACGCCGCCATCTACGCCGGCGAGGCCACCTGGCCGGGGACGGAAGGGGTGTTCCTGATGCAGGAGAGCCTGGTGGCCGTGGGCAGCCCGGGCCTGATCGCCCCGCACCGCAGCCTCACGGCGGCGCAGCTGGCCCGCTATCCCCTGCTGCAGCTGAGCACCCGTCCCTACGCCTGGCGCCACTGGTTCGCCTCCCTGGGTCTGAGCCCCGAAAACGACGTGGCGGGCCATCGCTTCGAGCTGTTCTCCATGCTCACCGAAGCAGCCATCCAGGGCCTGGGCGTGGCGCTGATTCCCCGCCTGCTGATCGAGGACGAGCTGCGACGGGGGCTGCTGGTGGTGCTGGTGGAGCACGAGTACGTGAGCGACCGGTCCTATTACCTGATCTATCCCGAGCGCAAGTCGGAGCGCCCGGTGCTGCGGGCATTCCAGGCCTGGCTGGAGCAGCAGGCCCAGGCCTACCGCGCCTCGGGCCAGCCGGGCTGACGCCGCCCTCCCGGGGAAGAAGTTCCGTTTTCACACAGATCCGTGCGAAGAAATCGTTTGTTCCGCTGCCCGGGAGCCTCTATATTTGGCCCGCGTAGGAGCCGAAAACCGGCGTCCGCGCCGCGGCGCGCCGGGATGCTCCCTTCTTTCCTTTGAAACCGAGGCTGTCATGACGAAATCGCACAACCGTGTTTCCTTCAACTGGTCCGACCCGCTGCTGCTGGACGCGCAACTGAACTCCGACGAACGCCAGGTGCGCGATGCGGCCGCCGCCTACTGCCAGGAGCGCCTGGCTCCCCGCGTCCTGGAAGCCTTCCGCCACGAAAAGACCGATCCGGCCATCTTCCGCGAGATGGGCGAGCTGGGCCTGCTGGGCGCCACCATCCCCGAGGCCTATGGCGGCGCCGGCCTGAACTACGTCTGCTACGGTCTCATCGCCCGCGAAGTGGAGCGGGTGGACTCCGGCTTCCGCTCCATGATGAGCGTGCAGTCCTCCCTGGTCATGGTGCCCATTTTCGAGTTCGGCACCGAGGCCCAGAAGCAGAAATACCTGCCCAAGCTGGCGCGGGGCGAGTGGATCGGCTGCTTCGGCCTGACCGAGCCCAACCACGGTTCCGATCCCGGCGGCATGACCACGCGCGCCAAGAAGGTGCCGGGCGGCTACAGCCTGACCGGCTCCAAGATGTGGATCACCAACAGCCCCATCGCCGACGTGTTCGTCGTCTGGGCCAAGGACGATGAAGGCCAGATCCGCGGCTTCATCCTGGAGAAGGGCTTCAAGGGCCTGTCCGCCCCGGCCATCCACGGCAAGGTGGGCCTGCGCGCGTCGATCACCGGCGAGATCGTGATGGACGAGGTGTTCTGCCCGGAGGAGAACGCCTTCCCCGAGGTGCGCGGCCTGAAGGGCCCGTTTACCTGCCTGAACAGCGCCCGCTACGGCATCGCCTGGGGCGCGCTGGGCGCGGCCGAGGACTGCTACCAGCGGGCGCGCCAGTACGTGCTCGACCGCAAGCAGTTCGGCCGGCCCCTGGCGGCCAACCAGCTGATCCAGAAGAAGCTGGCCGACATGCTGACCGAAATCACCCTGGGCCTGCAGGGCTGCCTGCGCCTGGGCCGCATGAAGGACGAGGGCACCGCCGCCGTCGAGATCACTTCCATCATGAAGCGCAACAGCTGCGGCAAGGCCCTGGACATCGCCCGCACCGCCCGGGACATGCTGGGCGGCAACGGCATCAGCGACGAGTTCGGCGTGGCGCGCCACCTGGTCAACCTGGAAGTGGTGAACACTTACGAGGGCACCCACGACGTGCATGCCCTGATTCTCGGCCGGGCGATCACGGGCATCGCGGCGTTCAGCAACTGAGCGCAGGCATGAGCACCCAGACCGAGAGGGCGCCGCAGGGCGCCCGCCGCGCGCCGCCGCTGACCGGCGTGCGCGTACTGGATCTGTCGCGCGTGCTGGCCGGCCCCTGGGCGGGCCAGCTGCTGGCGGATCTGGGCGCCGACGTGATCAAGGTGGAGCGCCCCGGCGCGGGTGACGACACCCGCTCCTGGGGTCCGCCCTACCTGAAGGACGAGGCGGGGCGCGACACGTCGGAGGCGGCCTACTTCCTGTGCACCAACCGCAACAAGCGCTCCGTGACCATCGACATGGCCAGCGCCGAGGGGCAGGCCCTGGTGCGCCAGCTGGCGCAGCAGGCCGACGTCCTGCTGGAGAACTTCAAGGTGGGCGGCCTCAAGCAGTACGGGCTGGACTATGAAAGCCTGTCCGCCCTCAATCCTCGCCTGGTGTACTGCTCCATCACCGGCTTCGGCCAGACCGGCCCCTACGCACCGCGCCCCGGCTACGACTTTCTGATCCAGGGCATGGGCGGCCTGATGAGCATCACCGGCCGCGCCGAGGGGGAAGAAGGCGCCGGTCCCCAGAAGGTGGGGGTGGCGCTCACGGACATCATGACGGGCCTGTACGCCACCATCGCCGTGCTCGCCGCCCTGGCGGAGCGGGAACGCTCCGGCCGCGGCCAGTACATCGACCTGGCGCTGCTCGACGTGCAGATCGCCTGCCTGGCCAACCAGGCGTCCAACTACCTGGCCGGTGGCGTGGTGCCGCGGCGCATGGGCAACGCCCATCCCAACATCGTGCCCTACCAGGACTTCCCCACCGCCGACGGCGACATGATCCTGGCCATCGGCAACGACAGCCAGTTCGCCAAGTTCTGCGCCGTCGCCGGCCATCCGGAGTGGGCCGAGGACCCGCGCTTCGCCACCAATCCCCAGCGGGTGGCGAACCGCGCCGTGCTCATCCCGCTGCTGCGCCAGACCACGGTGACGCGCACCACCCACGAGTGGATAGAGATCCTGGAAGCGGCGGGCGTACCCTGCGGCCCGATCAACCGCATGGACGAGGTGTTCGCCGACCCCCAGGTGCGCGCCCGGGGGCTACGCCTCGACATGCCCCACCCCAGCGCCGGCCGGGTGTCCCTGGTGGCCAATCCGATCCGCCTGTCGGACTCGCCCGTGGCCTACCGCAACGCCCCGCCCCTGCTGGGCCAGCATACCGACGAGGTGCTGGCGGAATGGCTGGGGATCGATGCCGAGCGGCTCGCCGCCCTGCACCGGGACAAAGTCGTTTAATCCAGTTGCACCATCTCTCTTGCCGCGCCCGCGGCGCCGGGATCACTCCTCGGCGCCGTGGGCAACGGCCTGCGCCTTCGCGTCGGCCAGCAGCTCGCGCAGGCAGCGATTGACCTCCTCGCTGTGGTGGCGCGCGGTCTTGCCCGTGGGCGCCAGGGGCTCCTCGTAGAAGAAGCCGGGCAGCTCGTCGTCGCCCTCGCTGAAGCCC
>JBMOQT010000171.1:0-7864 GCA_049320945.1 Pseudomonadota bacterium | reverse complement strand
CGCTACGCCCAGCAGGCGCAGATCGAGATCGCCTACGCCTACTACAAGTCGGGCGATGCCGCCTCGGCCATCGCCGCCGCCGATCGCTTCATCCGTCTGCATCCCAACCACCCCAACGTGGATTACGTGTATTACCTGAAGGGGATCGTCAATTTCAACGAGGATCTCGGCCTGCTCGGCCACGTGTCCGGGCAAGACATGACCGAGCGCGATCCCAAGGCAGCCAAGGATTCCTTCGACGCCTTCAAGGAGCTGGCGGCCAAGTTCCCCAATAGCAAGTACACCCCCGACGCCGTCCAGCGCATGGAGTACCTGGTGAATGCGCTGGCGTCCCACGAGGTGCATGTGGCGCGCTACTACTACAACCGCGGCGCCTACGTGGCGGCGGTGAACCGCGCCCAGTACGCGGTCAAGACCTACCCCCAGGCGCCGGCCCTGGAGGAGGCGCTGTTCATCATGGTGAAGGCTTACGACCAGCTGGGGTTGAACGAGCTGCGCGACGACGCCGAGCGGGTCATGCGCCGCAACTTCCCCAACAGCGAGTACTACGCGCGCGGGCTGAACAGGAAAGAGCCCTGGTGGAAACTGTGGTGAGGGGCTACTGAACGATGCCCCACTGGGCGCACTTGCGCTCTATGGTCTTGCGGGAAATGCCCAGCCGCCGCGCCGCTTCCGACTTGTTACCGCCGCATTCGGCCAGCACCCCCAGGATGTGGGAGCGCTCCACTTCCTCCAGCGCCGCGGCCGCCTTGGCGCCGCCCTCCGGCGCCGGCGGCGGCTCCGGCAGCGTGTCGACGGGGAAGTAGCCCAGGATCAGGGAACGCTCCACCAAGTTGCGCAATTCGCGCACGTTGCCCGGCCAGTCGTAGGCCTGCAGCCGGGCCAGGGTGGCGGCATCGAGAGGCACGGGCGGCAGACCCAACTGCGCCGCCAGTTGCGACGAGAAATGCCGCGCCAGGACCGCCACGTCCTCGCGCCGCTCGCGCAGGGGCGGAATGGTGATGTTCACCACGTCCAGGCGGTAGAACAGGTCCGCGCGGAAGCGGCCGCGCCTCACCTCCTCTGCCAGGTCGCGATTGGTGGCGGCGACGATGCGGATGTCCACCGGGATCTCCCGGGTGGAGCCCACCGGGCGGATCATGCGGTCCTCCAGCACCCGCAGCAGCTTGGTCTGCATGGCCAGGGGCAGGTCGCCGATCTCGTCCAGGAACAGGGTACCGCCCTGGGCGTAGTAGAACAGGCCGTGGTGGGCTTCGGTGGCGCCGGTGAAGGCGCCCTTCACGTGGCCGAACAGCTCCGACTCGATCAGTTCCGCCGAGATGGCGGCGCAGTTCACCGGCACGAAGGGCCGCTGGGCGCGGCTGCTCATGCTGTGCAAGGCCCGCGCCGCCACTTCCTTGCCCACCCCCGACTCACCCTGGAGCAGAACGGTGCTGGGCATGGAGGCGACGCGCCTGAGCATCTGGCACAGGCTGGTGATGGCCTCCGAGGTGCCGACGATCCCTTCCACGCCGCCGGCCAGCTCCGCCACCTCGCGCCGCAGGACGAAGTTCTCCCGCACCAGGCGCGCCCGGTCGAAGCAGCGGCGGATGGAATTGAGGATCTGGTCCACGCGGAAGGGCTTGAGGATGAAGTCCGAGGCGCCGGCGCGCAGGGCGTGGATGGCGGTGTCGATGTCGGCGAAGGCGGTGATGAGGATGACGTCGCCCTGGAAGCCGGCCTCCCGCAGCTCGTCCAGCCATTCGACGCCGCTTTTTCCCGGCAGGGCGATGTCGAGGATGATCAGGTCGAAGTGGATGCGGTTGAACAGCGCCCGGCCCTCCTCGGCGCTGGCGGCCGCCTCCACCAGGCCGCAGCGGTGGGCCAGGGTACGCTGCAGGAAGCTGCGCATGCCCTCCTCGTCGTCCACCACCAGCACGGAATACTGCTGCCAGGACTGGGAGCCGCCGGCGGGACGGGGCGGCAGCGCCGGATTACGCTGATTCATGGGTTGCTGCGTGACGGGATGACGCGTGACAAGCTATCGGGCGATGGCGATCAGTATGCTGCAGGGGGCTTCCTCGATGAGCGAGCCGCCCACCGAGCCCTTCCACCAGCGCGACATGAAAAAGGCGTGCTTGCGGTGGCCGACGACGATCAGATCGATGCCCAGCTCGCCGGCCATGCGGCAGATCTCGTCCACCGGCTCGCCCGTGACCAGGTGGCCCTCGGCCTTGAAGCCGCGCTCGTTCAGCATGCGCAGCCCCTCCTCCAGGATGCCCTGGTAGCGGCGGTTTTCCTCCTCCTGCAGGGTTTCGGGCACGAAGCCTTCGGTGAGATAGAGCCCGGCCATCAGCGGCGCCACCGCCAGCAGGTGCAGCTCGGCATGCAGAAAATTGTTGATGTCGCAGCACTCTAGCAGCGCGGTACGGCCGCTCTCGGAGCCGTCGTAAGCCAGCAAGACCTTGCGATACATGGATCGCCTCCTCTTCCCTGAGCCGATGTTAGCCCAGGGCATGCCCGCGCGCAATTGGCGTCCGCTGCCGCATCCTTGCACCTTGGACCGCCCGGGGCGGGACAGATTCAGCCCGCCATGGACTGCTTCATGGCCAGCACCGCCTGGTTGCGCAGGGTGCGCAGCAGGCGCAGTTCCTCCTCGCTGATGACGATGTCGCCGGCCCGCTCCTTGTCGGCGTAGATCATGGCCACCGGGTGGTCCTTGACCTTGAGGGGGAACACCACGAAGCTGCGCGCCGTGACCGACTTGCGGTACCAGTCGGGGATGCGCTCGACGATCTTCGGGTCGTCGGTATCGGAGATCAGGATGTCCACGCCCTTGTGCAGGGCGATGTGGAACACGTCCGGCACGTAGGCGAGGGAGAAGCGAATCTTGGGCGCGACCTCGTTGATGTCCGGCCCGAAGCCGAAACGCCCGTTCATGCTGTCGCTGCGCGCATCCTTGATGCACAGGAGCACGCGCGTGAAGCCCATGGCGCGGTACATGGTCTCCAGGACGATGCGCAGGATGTCGTTCAGGGTGAAATCCTCCAGCAGGGCATTGGAGATGTCCTGGATGCCCGCTGCCAGCACCGCCTTGGCGTCCTCCGGCGGCGGGACGGCTGCGCCTTCGCCGCCTTCCTCCGCCGCGGCGGCCGTCGGCGGCGCTTCCTTGAGGACGGTGCCCGGGATGCTGTCGAGGGTGGTGCTGGCCACCGTTGCCGCCACCCTTTCCCCCGGAACCTGGGACCAGGCGCGCAGGCGCCTGCCCATGGCGCTCTTCCTGAGATCCAGGTGCACCACGGCGGCCAGCTCCTTGAGTTCGGTCACCGAGCGCTCCACCAGCGCCTGCAGCTGCTTCTCGTCCAGGGGCACACCGGCGCCGAAGCGCTGCGCCACCTTGCGCAAGGCCTGGCCGCGCTCTTCCGGCGCCACGTCGGCCACCACGGCGCACAGCTCGTTGGACAGGGCGCTGATCACGCGCAGCCGGCCCTCGGCGTTGACCGGCTTGCGCACGCCGCCGGGGGGCAGCCGCTGCAGGCTGGCGAGGATGGTCTCCGGGAAGCCCCAGATGCGCGCCACGCCCAGCCCCAGGTCCTCGAAGGACAGGCCCAGCACCTGGGCGGAAGCCAGATCCTCGCCGCTGCCCTTCACCTGCATCACCTTGCGGATCTCCTCGGCCTCTTCCGGGAAGTAGTACTGGCACAGCAGCCGTCCCAGGTTGTGGAACATGGCGCAGACGAAGGCTTCCTCCGCCTCGCGCAGCCCCAGTCGGGCACCCACATCCCGCCCCACGCAGCCGGCCAGGGTGGCGCGCAGGAATTCCTCCTTGAGCTGGGCAGCGTTGGCCTTGTCCTGCAGGTGCTCGAACAGCAGCAGGGTGACTGCGATGTTGCGTATGGCGTTGAAGCCCAGCACGATCACGGCGCGGGAAATGGTGCTGATCTTGCCGCCGCCGGCCTGGCGGTAGAAGGCCGAGTTCACGAGGCGCAGGATCTTGTTGGTCAGGGCGAAATCCTTGAGCACCGTGTTGGACAGCCTGGTGACGCTCTCCTTCTCCGAGCCGGTGATCTTGTTGATGGTGCTGATGGATTCCGACAGGGCGGGAAAATCGCTCTTCACCTTCATGCGCCGCAGCAGGAAATCCAGGGTGCTCTGCTTGCCCGCCTCGCCCGCCGGTCCCGGCGCCGTCTCCAGGTAGCCGTCCAGGGCCTGCTTCATCTGGGCCGCCGATTCGAAGCGGCTGCGCGGGTCGCGCGCCACGGCCTTGAGGACGATGGCCCCCAGTTTCTCGTCGATGGCCTGCTCGCCGCCGGGCAGGATGATGGGCTCCTGGGCGATGCGGCGCATCACCTGAGGGATGTCGCCGCCTTGCACCGCCCGCTGCCCCAGCAGCATCTCGTACAGCACCAGGCCGGCGGAAAACAGGTCGGAGCGCACGCTGATCCTGCCCTCGGTGATGTATTCGGGCGACAGATAGGCCGGCGTGCCGGCGAGGCCGCCCGTGTCCTCGCCTTGGGGCGTCTCGCGCACGGCAATGCCGAAATCCATCACCCGCGGCACGCCCTGTTCCGTCAGCAGGATGTTGGAAGGCTTGAGGTCGCGGTGGATCACGCCGTGCTGATGGGCGTGGCCGATGGCATCCAGCACCTGGCTCATCACCGCCGCGGCCCGGGCCGGCGCCATGGCGCCCTCCCGCTTCAGGCACTCGGCCAGGTTCGCTCCCGCCACGAACTCGAACACCAGGTAGGGGTCGCCATCCTGCTCGCCCGCTTCGAAGATGGGCACGATGTTGGGATGGCGCAGCTGGCTGACGGTACGCGCCTCCTGCAGCAGCTGGCGGTTCTGCAGGGGGTCGGGCTGGGCGAAGTGCAGGGTCTTGATCGCCACCTCCCGCTGCAAGTGGGGATCGTAGGCCAGATAGACGATGCTCTGGGCACCGCGCCCCAGCTCGCGGCGGATCTCGAAACGGCCGATCTTCCTCGTCATGGTGAGGGTAAACAACGACCGAAAAGACGCCGCCTTGAGAGGAACTTGTCACCCGCCGAGCAAGCGCTTGAATTCGGGCTTTTCAGCATGCTATCGTCGCGCCTGCCCAACGAGGACCCAAGGAGACGAAGATGCTCGGCCTGATGCAAAGAATGCCCCTCATGATCTCCAGCCTGATCCGCCATGCGGACGCCAACCACGGGGACACGGAGATCGTCACCCGGCTTACCGAGGGCGGCATCCATCGCTACACCTACCGCGACGCCCACCGGCGGGCGCGCCAGCTGGCCCGGGCGCTGATGGGCCTGGGTGTCGGCCAGGCGGACCGGGTGGCTTCCCTTGCCTGGAACAACCATCGGCATTTCGAGCTGTACTTCGGCGTGTCGGGCATGGGAGCGGTGCTCAACACCGTCAATCCGCGCCTGTTCCCCGAGCAGATCACCTATATCATCAACCATGCCGAGGATCTCTACGTCTTCTTCGACCTCAGCTTCCTGGCGCTGGTGGAGGGCATCGCCCCCCACTGCCCGGGCGTCAGGGGCTGGGTGGCCCTGACCGACCGCGCCCACATGCCGCAGCAGGCCGGGCTCGGCAACCTGCTGTGCTACGAGGAGCTGATCAATTCCCATTCGGACGACTACGAATGGCCGGAATTCGACGAGAACACGGCGTCCTCCCTGTGCTACACCTCGGGCACCACGGGCAATCCCAAGGGCGTGCTCTACTCCCATCGCTCCACCATCCTCCATGCCTACGGCTCCGCCCTGCCCGATGCCCTCAACCTGTCGGCGCGCGACTCGGTGCTGCCGGTGGTGCCCCTGTTCCACGTGAACGCCTGGGGCCTGCCCTACAGCTGCGCCCTGACCGGCGCCAAGCTGGTCATGCCCGGGCCCAGCCTGGACGGCGCCAGCCTGTACGAGCTGTTCGAGCAGGAGCAGGTCACGGTCAGCGCCGGCGTGCCCACCGTGTGGCTGGGTCTGCTGCAGCACATGCAGCCCCGGGAGCTCAAGCTGTCCAGTCTCAAGCGCCTGGTCATCGGCGGCTCCGCCTGCCCGCCGGCCATGATCCGCACCTTCGACGAGCAGTACGGCGTCACCGTGCTGCACGCCTGGGGCATGACGGAAATGAGCCCCCTGGGCACGGTGAATACTTTCAAGGCAAAGCATCTCCACCTGCCCGCCGCCGAGAAGGACGCCATCCGCATCAAGCAGGGTCGGCCCATCTACGGCGTGGAGATGAAGATCGTGGATGGCGAGGGCAAGGAGCTGCCCCGGGACGGCCAGGCCTTCGGCGACCTGCTGGTGCGCGGGCCCTGGGTGTGCTCGTCCTATTTCAAGGGTGAAGGCGGCCAGGTCCTGCGCGAAGGCGGCTGGTTCCCCACAGGGGATGTCGCCACCCTGGACGCGGACGGCTACATGCAGATCACCGACCGCTCCAAGGACGTGATCAAGTCCGGCGGCGAATGGATCAGCTCCATCGACCTGGAGAACCTGGCGGTGGCCCATCCCGCCGTGGCCGAGGCGGCGGTGATCGGCGTGCCTCATCCCAAGTGGGACGAGCGCCCGCTGCTGCTGGTGGTGAAGAAGCCGGGCCAGGAGGTGACGCGGGAGCAGCTGCTGGAATTCATGCAGGGCAAGATCGCCAAGTGGTGGCTGCCCGACGACGTGGTGTTCGTGGACGCCCTGCCCCACACCGCCACCGGCAAGCTGCTCAAGACCAAGCTGCGCGAGGACTACCGCAATTACCGGCTGCCCGGCTGAAAGGACCGAAATGACCCGCAAATTCAGTTTCTATCACCAGCTGCGCGTGCGCTGGGCGGAAGTGGACCGCCAGGGCATCGTGTTCAACGGCCACTACCTGACCTATTTCGACGTGGGCATCACCGAGTACTGGCGCGCCGTCGGCCTGCCCTACCCGGAAGGCACCCACGAGGCCGGTACCGACCTGTACGTGGTCAAGACGTTGATCAACTACCACGGCTCGGCGGAATACGACGACATCCTGGATATCGGCGTGCGCGTGGCGCGCATCGGCAACTCCAGCATGCACTTCGAACTGGGCATCGAGCGCGCCGGGCAGCTGCTCATCACCGGCGAGGTGGTGTATGTGAACGCCGATCCCCAGACCCGGCGGCCGGTGCCGGTGCCCGACAAGCTGCGCCGCGCCATAGAACACTTCGAATCCCGCGCCGCCTCCCAGCCCGCCTGAACCCGCCCTCCCCGGTCCGACAGACGCTGCAGGCGAAATTTACACTGGGGTTAACCACATTGCCTTTTGGATGGAGATCAAATATTTTGTGGGTAATCTTTCTACGATACGTGAAGTGACGCATCAGGCCCGACCGCCGTATCAACCCCGGAGCGAACAACGATGATCTACGCGCTGCACGAATTCCACCACGCTGCCGCGGCTCCCCTGCGCCTGCTGGCGGAAGCCACCCAGCAAGCGTTCAGCCACCCGTTCAGTCCGCTCGCCTACCTGCCCCACAGCAGCAAGGTGGCGGCGGGTTCGGAATTGCTGGCGCGGGCGGTGCGGCGCTACGAAAAACCGGCTTTCCGCCTGACAAAGACACGTATCGACGGCAACGAAGTGGCGGTGAGCGAACAAGTGGTGCTGGAGAAGCCCTTCTGCAGGCTGCTCCATTTCCGCCGCGCCGCCGCGCGCAACGATCCGAAGGTGTTGGTGGTGGCGCCCCTGTCCGGCCACCACGCCACCCTGCTGCGCGACACGGTGCGCGCGCTGCTGCCCGGGCACGAGGTCTATATCACCGACTGGATCGACGCGCGCCAGGTGCCCCTGGCCCAGGGCAACTTCCATTTCGCCGACTACGTGGCCTACGTGCAGGAATTCATGCGCTGGCTTGCGCCGGATCTGCACGTGATCTCCGTATGCCAGCCGA
>JBMOQT010000170.1:0-7894 GCA_049320945.1 Pseudomonadota bacterium | reverse complement strand
GGCGAAAGCGCTGGCGGCGGCGAAGGCCGCGAGGCAGGGGATAAGTTTCCGTTTCATGATGTCTCTCCTTGTCGATCGGGGCATGCGTACGAGGGGCATGCAAGCCCTCTTTAGCCAGGACCGTGCCAGTGTGAACAGGGGCTTGATATGCATCATTTTTCTTCTTTGCCATCGATGATGAACTATGTTGCGATGGAGTTAATAGGTGTTCAGTCTGGTGTTCACAATGAACAGCGATGCGAACGGCATGGTGACGATTGCTACCCTCAAGGTGTTTCTGGACAGCCTGGAAGATGGTGTCCTGTTCCTCGATGCGGCGCGCCGCGTGGTGGAGCTCAATCGCGCCGCCGAGCGCCTGCTGGGAAGCGAGCGCCGCCTGGTGGTGGACCGGCTGTGCCCCAGCCTTTTCCCCGGCACCGAGTGCGCGCGCCGCTGCGAGGCGCGCGGCACCTGCTCACTTATGCCGGCGCCCGACGAGGTACGCAAGATCCAGGACATCGCCTTCAAGCGCCCCGACGGGTCGGAAGTCACCCTGCGCATGTGGGCGCTGCTGCTGCCGCCCAACGGGGCCGGGCTGTACTGCTCCATCATCCTGCGCGACCGCTCGCGCGAAGTGGCCCTGGAAGCCGAGGTGCGGGAGCGCTGGCAGCTGGGCGGCCTCGTCGGCCGCAGCCCGCCCATGCAGACCCTCTACGACGAGATCCTGCGCGCCGCCGCGAGCGACGCGCCGGTGCTGGTGACGGGCGAGAGCGGCGTCGGCAAGGAACTGGTGGCGCGCGCCGTGCACGACAACTCGCGCCGTGCCAAGGGTCCCTACATCCCCCTGCATTGCGCCTCGCTGCCGGAAAACTTGCTGGAGTCCGAACTGTTCGGCCATGCCAAGGGCGCCTTCTCGGGCGCGGCCACGGCCCGGGTCGGCCGCTTCGAGGCGGCGGCCGGCGGCACCCTCTTGCTCGACGAGATCGGCGAGATCTCGCTGGCCATGCAGACCAAGCTGTTGCGCGTGCTGCAGGAGCGGGAGATCGTGCGCCTGGGGGAGAACCACCCGCGCAAGATCGACGTGCGCGTGATCGCCGCGACCCACCGGGACCTGGGCGACATGGTGCGGCGCGGCCAATTCCGTGAGGATCTCTACTACCGCTTGCGCGTGCTGCCGCTCGCCGTGCCCACCCTGCGCGAGCGGCGCGACGACATCGCCCTGCTCGCCAGCAAGCTGGTGGCGGAGCTGGCCGAGCGCTACGGGCGGCCGGTCCTGCGCATCTCCGCCGAGGCCATGGCTGCCCTGGAGAGCTATTCCTGGCCGGGCAACGTGCGCCAGTTGTTCAATGCCCTGGAGTTCGCCGTGGTGCATGCGGAAGGGCAGGAACTGCTGGGCCGGCACCTGCCGCCGGAGATCCTCGCGGCGGGCTCCCCGGCCGCCGCCGCGCCGGGGGCGGGCGCGCCCCAGCAGGCGCTGACCCGCTACTACCGTCCGCCGGGCACGGCCGAGGAGGAGCAGGCCCTGATCCGCCGGGTGCTGGCCGAGTGCCGCGGCAACCGGGCCGAGGCGGCGCGGCGCCTGGGCATGTCGCGCACCACCCTGTGGAAACGGCTCAAGGAGCGGTAGGACGCGGCTATACTGCCGCCTGGGGGCGCCTCGCGCGCCCAGGCAGTGGAGGCGAGTGTGGCTGACAGGCATCTGAGGGAAACCAGGATCGAGGGCGCGACTGCTTTCTCGGGCAAGCTCCTGGAAGTGCGCGTGGACCGTGTGGGCCTGCCCGACGGCCAGGAGACCCGGCGCGAATACGTGGCCCATCCGGGCGCGGTGATGGTGATCGCCCAGCTGGACAACGGCAAGCTCATTTTCGAGCGCCAGTTCCGCTATCCCCTCGATCGCGTGTTCCTGGAATTGCCCGCGGGCAAGATCGACAAGGGCGAAGACATCCTCGACTGCGCCCGGCGCGAGCTGCAGGAGGAGACCGGTTACCAGGCCCGGGTGTGGGCCTACGTCGGGGTGATCCATCCCTGCATCGGCTACTCCAACGAGCGCATCGAAATCTTTCTCGCCCGGGGGCTGGAGCATGTGGGCCATGCCCTGGACGACGGCGAATTCCTGGAGGTGGTGGAGTTGTCCCTCGACCAGGCCCTGGACGCGGTGCGCGCCGGAAGCATCACCGACGGCAAGACCCTAGCCGGCCTTCTATGGGCAGAAAAAATTTTTAGGGGCGGCTGGGTGCTGCCGGACATAAAATGATTTTCGCCCCCGATAGAGCTTGAAGCACCACACCAGGAATCCCACATAGAGCGGGAACACCCGCCTCCTGGGCAGGAGACGATCCATGAACACCATGGGGCCGGCACCCGCGCCGGTGCACGGCGAGGGGGACGCGCGGGACGACGAGGAACAGGGCGGCTACAAGCTGCAGGCCCTGCGCATCCTGTCCGAGGTATCCGCCAAGCTCGCCTGCGAGCACAACCTGGAAGCCCTGCTGGAGCGCTTCCTCGACACCCTCATGCGCCTGTCCGGCGCCGCCGCCGGCGCCGTGCGCGTGCTCA
This sequence comes from Pseudomonadota bacterium, assembly GCA_049320945.1. Lineage (GTDB taxonomy): Bacteria > Pseudomonadota > Gammaproteobacteria > Burkholderiales > Rhodocyclaceae > DYIB01. Next base: position 5,359 of record JBMOQT010000170.1, on the reverse strand, counting down.
GCACCGACGGCCGGCGCCTGCGCCTGGTGGGTGCCCTGGGGCTGCCCGCCGACGTGCTGCTGGCCGAGCAGGAGACCGATCTCGACTGCGGCACTTGCGGCCTGGCGCTGCGCGAGGACGACGTGCGGCGCAGCTTCGAGCTCACGACCTGCGCCGAGCGCACCGGGCTGCCCTTCTTCCGGGACTGCTCCGGTATGGTGGTGGTACCCCTCAAGTACCGGGGCAAGGTGCTCGGGGTCTACAACCTGTTCCTGCGGGAGCGGCGGGAAGTGCCCGAGGACCTGGCGCTGTTGTTCACTTCCATCAGCGAGCACCTGGGCATGGCCCTGGAGAATGCGCGCCTGATGCGCGAGAACCTGCGCATGACCCTGATCGACGAGCGCCAGATGATCGCCAGCGAAGTGCACGACTCGCTCGCCCAGACCATGGCCTACATGAAGATGCGCCTTTCGGCCATGCAGGAGGCTCTGGAGCAGGACGACAAGGCGCGGGCGCTCGCCTACGTGGCGGATGCCCAGCAGGCCCTGGACACCGCCTACGGCGACCTGCGCGAGCTGCTGGGCCAGTTCCGCAACCGCATGGACCCCCTCGGCCTGTTCCATGCCATTGACACCCTGGCCCTGCAGTTCCGCGAGCGCACCGGCATCGAGCTGGAGCGGCGCAACGACATCCACGAACTGGGCCTGTCGGTGGACCAGGAGGTGCAGGTGTTCCACATCCTGCAGGAGGCTCTGGCCAACGTGGCACGCCACTCGGGCGCGACCCGGGCGCGCCTCACCATGGAGACGGGGGCGGAGGGCCACCGGTTCACCGTCGAGGACGACGGCAAGGGCTTCGTGGCGGCGGGGCACGCCATGCCGCGCCACCACTTCGGCCTGAGCATCATGCGCGAGCGCGCCGAGCGCGTGAACGGGCGCATTGAGCTGGCCCGTTCGCCTCTGGGCGGCGCCCTGGTGCGGCTGATCGTCCCTGTACCCGCCAAGGCGCTGAACAGAAGAAGCCCATGACTCCGCCCATCCGCATTCTGCTGGCCGACGACCACACCCTGTTCCGCAAGGGCCTGGCGGAGCTGCTGGAGGGCCGCGCCGGCATCCGGGTGGTGGCCATCGCCGGCAACGCCGACGAGGCCCTGCGCCTGGCCCTCGAACACCGCCCCGATGCCGCGCTGCTCGATCTCAACATGCCGCCCCAGGGCGGGCTGGAAGCTCTGCGGCGGCTGCACGCGGAAGGGTGGGAGGGTGCCGCGCTGATCCTCACCGTGAGCGACAGCGAGGACGATCTGGCCGGCGCGCTGCGCAGCGGCGCCCGCGGCTACCTGCTCAAGGACATGGAGCCCGACGAAGTGGCCGACGCGGTGCACCGGGCCGTGCGCGGCGAGGTGGTGGTGGCGCCGGCCATGACGCTGAAGCTCATGCACCTGCTGCAGCCCGGGCGCGGCGAAGGGGCCAAGGCGAGTCCCCTGGCCCAGCTCACGGCGCGCGAGCGGGAGATCCTGGGCCATCTGTCCCAGGGACTGTCCAACAAGGCCATCGCGCGCCAGCTCAACATCAGCCACGACACGGTGAAGCTGCACGTGCGCCACATCCTGTCCAAGCTCAACCTCACCTCGCGGGTGGAGGCGGCGGTGTTCGCCGTGGCCCACAAGGGTGAGGGGGGCAAGTAGCGCGGGGACGACGACCGCTCCCTACATGTGCCGGAGCAGCTCTTCCAGGCGCGCTACGAGGGGCGGCAGGCGGTCGTTTGCCGTCTCGAACAAAAGCCGGTGGTTGATGCGTCCGTACTCGTGCGCCAGGACATTGCGCAGTCCTGTGAGACCACGCCACTCCAGCTCGGGGTGCGCCGCCTGGAACCCGGGGGAGACTCGCTTCGCCGCTTCGCCCAGGATTTCCAGCGTTCGCTCCAGGGCACGGCGCCGCAGCCAGTCATGAGGAAGGCATCGCATTCCATCCCCGCTACCGTCATGTACGCCTCGCGCGCTGCGTTCAGCATGTCCCATAGGTAGGCGGCGTCGCGCTCCTCAGCCTGCATACAACACCTTTGCGTCGCGCAGTATGGTAGCGCGGCGGTAGGGGTTCTCCAGGATTTCCGGCGTGGCGATGTCCACCTTCCTGCCGCCGAACAAGGAGGAGAAGTCTTCCTGCACCGCAGGGATGTCGAATAGAGAAACCCGACTGTCGGGCGTAAACTCGACCAGCAGGTCGATGTCGCTGTCGGGTGTCATGTCACCCCGTGCCGCCGAGCCGAACAGGCTCAGGCGGATGATGCCGTACTTGCGGCACAGGCGCTTGATCTTGGCGGCGGGTGGAAGATGCGGCCGGGAGGAGGGCGCGACCTCGTAGACGGCCTGCGGCGTATGCACCGCTCTGGCTTCCATGCCCTTGCGCTTTCGCCCCGTCGGCATAATGGAAGGAATGGATGTTCTCGAAGGGTTTCCATTGTAGCCCATCCGACAATGCCAAGCCTCAGGCGAACGCGTGCTCCGGTTGCGTAGGCAGCGCAGCCGTGTCCACCAGACCCAGCAGCTTGCGCCGCAGGCGCACCACCTCCCCCACGATGATCAGTGTCGGCGGTGCCAGCCTGGCATCGGCCGCCCGCTGGGGCAGGGTTCCCAGGGTTGCCGTCACCACCCGCTGGCGCGGTGTCGTGCCCTGCTGCACGACGGCCGCCGGCGTCGTCTCGGGCAGGCCGTGGGCGGCGAGTTGGCGGCACAGCTCGGGCAGGTTGTGCAGTCCCATGTAGATGACGATGGTCTGCGCCGGGCGGGCGAGCGCCGCCCAGTCGAGATCGGCGCTGCCGTCCTTGCGGTTGCCGGTGACCAGCGCGCAGCTGTGGGCCCAGTCCCGGTGGGTGAGGGGGATGCCCGTGTAGGCCGCCACACCCGCGGCGGCCGTGATGCCGGGCACCACAGCGAAGGGCACGCCGGCCGCTGCCAGGGCTTCCGCTTCCTCGCCGCCGCGGCCGAAGATGTAGGGATCGCCGCCCTTGAGGCGCACCACCTGTTTCCCCTGGCGCCCCAGCTGCACCAGCAGCCGGTTGATTTCTTCCTGGCCCAGGGCATGGTGGCCGCGGCGCTTGCCGGCATAGATGCGCTGGGCCTCGGGCGGAGCGAGGGTGACGATCTCCGGCGCCACCAGCTGGTCGTAGACCACCACTTGCGCCTGCTGCAGCAGGCGGGCGGCGCGCAGGGTGAGCAGTTCCGGGTCGCCCGGACCGGCACCCACCAGGGCGACAAATCCCCCTTGAAATCCCCCGGCGCCTGCGGCGCCACCCGGCTTCATAGGATAGCGGCCAGCGCGGGCCGGCGTTCGCGGGCGCACTGGCGCACGAAGGCAACGAAGCGGGCGGTCCAGTCGTGGCCCACGGTGGAGCGCAGGTGGGTGTAGGAGGCCAGCACGTTGTGGTGGATGAGGCCGTCATGGCGGCCGTCGATGCCGTGGCCGCGCAGCACCCGGTAGGCGAAGCGCGGCTGCCCGTCCAGGTTCTCCAGGCTCGAGTAGTGGAACTCGTGGGCGCGCACTTCGTGCGGCGCGGCGCCGGGCCAGGGATGCTCCGCCGTCTCCTGCAGGCGCACCAGGCCGCGGCCCACGGGCTTGTCGTGCATCACCGCGTCGCCGGCGATGGCGCCCACCATGGGGCGCGTGCGCCCCTGCCAGGTCAGCGACCGGGCGAGATACATGAGGCCGCCGCATTCGGCGTAGACCGGCAGGCCCGCGTCCACGGCGCGGCGGATGTCGGCGCGCAGGCCGTGGTTGGCCTCCAGCTCGTCCATGAAGCACTCGGGGAAGCCGCCGCCGATGAACAGGCCGTCGCATTCGGGCAGGCGCTGGCGCAGGCTGTCGAAGAAGCGCAGCTCGGCGCCGGCGGCAGAGAGGAGCTCCAGGTCGTCCGGGTAATAGAAGCCGAAGGCGGCATCGCGGGGGATGGCGATGCGTACGGGCTTGCCCTTCACCCCGGCCCTCTCCCCGGTCGGCGGGGAGAGGGGGGAGGGCGCTGCAGTCAGTTCCAGCAGGCGCGCCAGGTCGATGCGTTGGGCGATGACGCCGGCGATGGCGGCGATGCGGTCCTCCGCCAGGCGCGTCTCGTTGGCGGGCATCAGCCCCAGGTGGCGCTCGGCGATGGTGAGGCGCGGCTCGTCGGGCAGGGCGCCCAGCACCGGCACGTCGGTGTAGTGCTCGATCACGGCGCGCAGCTTCGCCTCGTGGCGCGCGCCGCCGGTCTTGTTGAGGATCACGCCGGCGATGCGCAGCCCGGGCTCGAAGGCCTGGTAGCCCAGGATCAGGGGCGCCACGCCCCGGGTCATGCCGCGGGCATCGAGCACCAGGACCACCGGCAGGCCCAGCAGCCTGGCCAGCGCCGCGTTGCTGTCGGCGCCGTCCAGGGACATGCCGTCGTGCAGGCCCTTATTGCCTTCCACCAGGCACACGTCGGCGGCTGCGCCGTGGCGCGCGAACTGGGCGCGCAGCTCGTCGCCGGAAGACAGGTTGAAGTCCAGGTTGCGGCAGGGCCGGGCGGCGGCGGCGGACAGCCACAGGGGATCGATGTAGTCCGGGCCCTTCTTGAAGGGCTGCACCGCCAGGCCGCGGACGCGCAGCGCCGCTGCCAGGCCGATGCTGACCGTGGTCTTGCCCGAGGACTTGTGGGCGGCGGCGACCAGGAAGCGCGACGTCATCCCAAAAACCTCATTTGAACCACAGAGACACAGAGGCACAGAGTTGAAAAACAAGATAAATGTTGTCGGCAGTCCCGATCACCTGACCCTTTGTTTCTCTGTGTCTCTGTGGTGAAGGGTTCTACGGTTCTTAGGGTCATTTGTTCTCCAGCACGGCAATGACTTCGTCATCGAGCCGCCCGGGCAGGATGCGCAGCACCCGCAGGCCCACCGCCACCAGCGCCAGGGCCAGCGCCACGCCGCCCAGTCCCAGCAGCACCTCCCAGGCGCTGGGGGCGTAGGGATGGATCTCGCCGTCGAAGAAGCTGCTCGTCTCCTGCATGCCCGGGAACAGGGCCAGGGGATAGGCCTGGCCGCCGATGATGGTGACGTACATCTGGGCCAGGCCGCCGCCGATCACCAGCAGGCAGGCGGTCGCGATGGCGGCGCGGGAGGTCGCCAGGCGCGGATGGAACAGCAGGGCCAGGGGGATCAGCCCGCCGGCCGCCACCTGGCCGAGCCAGAACAGTGCGGTGTACAGGCCGCCGTCCAGCAGGATGAAGCGCGTCACGCCGTCGTAGCGCGCCATGTAGAGCTTGGTGAGGTGGAACACGGCGACGAAGTACAGGGCGGCGGCGACGAAGATCGCCAGCAGGCGTGCCAGGCGCGCCAGCAGGGCGTCGCTCACGGGGCGCGCGTCCCAGCGGCTGG
>JBMOQT010000169.1:0-7914 GCA_049320945.1 Pseudomonadota bacterium | reverse complement strand
TTCCAGTGTCAGGCGCACCGCGTGGGGGTCGAATTCCAGCGCCCGGGGCCGGGCCGGGCACAGCACGGTAACATTGGCCCGGCGCTTGACCGTCTCCCACAGCTCGCGCTGCATCAGGCCGCTTTCGACGATCCACGCCAGCTCGGAGACGCCGCTTTGGTAGGCGGAGAAATCGAGCCGTCCGCCCCGGTCGCCGTGGATTTCCATCTCATGGACCGGCGTCAGGCGTGCCGGGTCCAGGTGCTGCCACACGCCGATGGCTTCGAGAAACCGGGCGTTCGACGGGCTGACGGCGTAGATGCGCGCATCCCAGGCGCCGGCGGGCGGCGCCGGGGCGCGGCCCTCCACCAGGCCGATGCGCAGGCGCGAGTTCTTGAGGGCGACCGCCAAGCTGGCGCCGGCCAGGCCAGCGCCGACGATCAGCAGATCGAATTGCAGGACGGGAACCATGGGGGACAATGGCAAACCGCGCATTGTGGGGTTAGCCCGGATTTTTCACAAGGCGCTCGCTGTCAAAAATCCCGGCTAGAGCCTTGTCTTGACAAGGCTTCCCTTCCCGCCGGATAATGCGCGCCCTTGCGCCTGGTGATGTAGCTCAGCCGGTTAGAGCGACGGATTCATAATCCGTAGGTCGAGGGTTCGAGTCCCCCCATCACCACCAAAAATCAAAGGGTTGCGTCAGAGCAGCCCTTTCTTTTTGTCTAATGGCCTACGGGTTCGTTAGGCAAGAAAAAAACAACCTCTTTTTTTATTAATAGATTGTGCGCCATCAGGGGTCCATCGGCCGATGGAGTCACAAGACCGAATCGCACGTAGTCCCGGGTTGGCGCTTGGGCAGAGTAAGAAAAACGAAGATAATAGCCTTCCTTGACATGATTAACTTATAAGTTAATATCGTGAAATTAAGACGGCTCCTTCAAGGGCGGTTTGTCGTTGCAGCGGTGATGACGAGCAACGGCTGCCCCGCAGAGTCGTTTATAACCGAAGGCGAAGCGGCGTACGAGGCGAGCCGGTATGGTCTGGCCGACATTCTCCAAAGGGTGGCGGAGCAGGGCCTCGATGTGCTCTCGAGCAAACAGACCCACGAGGTGGACAAACGGCGCAAGATCTACGAATTCATCAAGGGCGATCTTCGCCTTTTTTATTTCAAAGGCCAAGGTAATGTCATCGTAGTGTGCGTAGCTGGCGTGGTCAAAAAAGGACAAAAGGTCGACAAGAAAGCAGTGACGCAAGCGGCAAAATGGAAGGACGCGTATGAGGCCGCAATGCGAAATGGAAACCTTGAGTGGGATATATCAGAGGATTGACCATGGCAACGAAGTCCCTTCGCAAGTACATAACGGAAGCCAAGCAGCGAGATAGTTATTGGGTCGAGCATGCGAAGCTCGATTTCTCTTTCGCGCTCGAACGTCAGCGCCGTCGAACGGGAATGTCTTACAAGACACTGGCGGAAAAGCTCGGTACTAGTCCCGCGTATGTGTCCAAGGTATTCCGCGGCGATGCTAATTTCACCATCGAAACTATGGTGAAACTCACGCGGGCCGTGGGGGGGCAGTTACACCTGCATATCGCACAGCCCGACATAACTGTTCGTTGGTTCGAAGCGATTCAAGGCGGACGCATTCCACAAAGGCAGGAACAGGAACAGCACGGCCAGGCTTGGGCGCGCCACATGAAAGAAAAGCCTCATGGCACAGTTCCCGTTGCGGCTTGAGCAGTATTTCTTTACTGAGATCCAAGTCCGCGCTAATCCAGACTTCAAACCAGCGGGGACGCTGGTGGGCAGCCATGTGGATGTTAGGTCCAACGCAGGAGTGATTGAAGACAGGACCGATCATTACTTTGTCGACTGCGTAGTGTCCCTCGACGAGACAAAATCGGAGAATCCGCCGTACTTCTTTCGCGTCAACGCGTTCGGCATTTTGAATGCGTCTGACCCGGATCTCACTGACGACGTGGCGAAGCAGCATCTGGTCCGAAGTGCAGGCGCACAAGTGTTGATCGGTGCCATCCGTGAGTTGGTCGCCGAGTTGACTTCACGCGGCCCTTGGGGGGTGTTCGTGGTACCGATTATTCCCATCGCCCCACCCATGCCCACTGCGCCAGAGCCGCAGCCCGAAGGGACGGGTTCTATAAAGCCGAATCAGGCAGAGTAAAGACAAATTCAATGCAATTGTTAGACAGCTATGGCAAAAAGTTGTTTAGATTCATTATGTTGCCGGCATTGAGGTGGTAATTCATAATCCGTAGGTCGAGGGTTCGAGTCCCCCCATCACCACCATTTCCCCCGGGCATTACCCCTACCCAATGCCGTCGCCATCGGCCACAATGGCGTCCGACACGACGGCTGCGCCACCGCGCCGCGTTCATTTCCTTGTACTCGCCCGTCACTGGACCATGGACTTTTCCGCCAGGCCGGAACCAAGCGCCAAACCAGCCGGCAAGCGCTGGTCGATCCGTGCCCAGCTCAACTGGCTGGTGGCGGTTCTCGTGGTTCCCCTGGTGCTGAACTTCCTGTACGAGATCTATCAGGACGTGGACACGGAGTTCCACCGCACTTCCCAGATGGTGCTGCGCCTGACCCGCGTCACGGCGGCGGACACGGAAAGGCTGTTGCGGGATTCGGAGCGTCTGCTCGCGACCCTGGCGCAGCAGCCGGCGGTGCAGGCGCTGGGGGCGCAGGGCTGCGACCCGGTGTTCGGGCGCTTCCGGGAGGTCCAGCCCCGCTACGCCAACCTGCTGCTGCTGGACCTGGCGGGCAACGTCATCTGCTCGGCCCTGCCGACGCGCGGCGCGGCGACGGCGCGCCTGCCCAGGGTCGAACTGCTCCAACGGGTGCGCGATGAGCGGCGTTTCATCGTGGGCCAGCCGGAACGCGGCTTCATCTCGGGCAAGCGGGTGGTGCCGCTGGTGTATCCGGTCTACGACCGCGCCGGCTCCCTGGCCGGGGTGATCGGCGTATCGGTGGATCTGCCGAGCCTGCATCCCCTGATCGACCTCACCAGCGCGGAGGTACCTGCGGGCACCGTGTATGCGGTGGTGAATAGCAGCGGCACGATGATCGCCCGCTCCCTCGAGCCGGAGCAGGCCGTCGGCCGCAACCATGCCGATTCGCCCCTGCTGCGTGCGGCACTGGAGAAACGCAGCGGCACCGTGCGCAGTGTTGACCAGGCGGGGGTGGACCGGCTGGTGGGGATCCTGCCCGTCGCCGGCGCCGACTGGTACGCCCTGACGGCGGTGCCCCTGGCGCAGCTGCATGCCAGTGCCTGGCGCCTGGTCCTGGAGAAGAGCGCCTACACGCTGGTGGTGGTGTTCGCGGCCGTGTTCCTGGCGCGCCGGGTGGCGCGGCGCATCGAGGGACCGATACGGCGCATCGCCGAGGCGGTGCGGCAGGTGGAGCAGCAGCGCGCCTCGGTGCGCGTACCGGTGGAAGGCGCAGCCGAGCTGGCCGCCGTGGCGAGCCAGTTCAACCGCACCCTGGACGTGCTCGAGCGCGAGCGCCAATCGCTGCAGGAGAGCCGGGCGCAGTTGCACGCCATCCTGGAATCCATGGGCGAGGTCGCCTGGTCCACCTCCGCCGATCAGTCCCGGCTGTACTTCGTCAGCCCGGTGGTGGAAAGCATCTACGGCCGCTGCGTGGAAGAGTTCATGGAAAAGCCCGATCTCTGGTCGGAGGCGGTGCATCCGGAGGACCGGGCACTGGCGGCCGCCTTCCTCGAGCGAGTGCGCGACCGGGGCCAGGCCGAGGTGGAGTACCGCATCCTGCGGCCGGATGACACGCAGCGCTGGCTGCACGTGCGCGCCCGCGTGATCGGGGGCGCGGATGGCGAGCAGCGGCTGCACGGGGTCATCAGCGATGTCACCGAGCGCAAGCATGCGGAGTATGCGCTGCGCCGCAGCGAGGAGCGCTTCCGCGCCATTGCCGAGTCCTCGCCGGTGCCGCTGCTGATCACCCGGCTGGACGACGGCCGAATCCTGTACGCCAACCAGACCTGCGCCGAACTGTTGGCCCGCCCGGCGCAGGCGCTGGTGGGCACCAACATCGCCGATTACTACGAGGACCAGGCCGATTCTGCCGCGCTGCGGCTGCGCATCACGCGCAGCGGCGCCTACCGCAACCACGAATTCCGCGGCCGCTGCGGCGACGGCGGCGTCGCCTGGGTGGTCGCCTCCGGCCGTCTGTCCACCTTCGACGGCGAGCAGGCGGTGTTCATGAGCCTGTACGACATCACCGAGCGCAAGCGCGTCGAGCGGGCGCTGCAGGAAAGCGAGGAGCGGGCGCGGGCCATCGTCGCCTCCATTCCGGTGCCGATCTTCATCGTCGGCAAGTACGACGCGCGTGTCCTGTTTGCCAACGAGGGCTGCATGCAGGCCTTCGGCATTTCCCGGGACGAGATGGCGCAGCAGCTCGCCACCTCGTTCTACGCCGACCCCGCCACCCATGCCATGGTCGTGGAGCACATCAAGGACGGCGGCGCCTTCGGCGCCCTGGACCTGGAGCTGCGGCGCCGCGACGGCACCACCTTCTGGGCAGCGGCCTCGGCCCAGAGCGCGACTTTCAACGGCGTGCCCGCGGTGTTCGTGGGCCTGGTGGACATCTCCGAGCAGAAGCGCATGGCCGCCGCCCTCAAGAAGAGCGAGGCGCGCCTGGCGGGCATCATCGCCTCCGCCATGGACGGCGTGATCAGCGTCGACGCCCGGCAGCGCATCGTCCTGTTCAACCCCGCCGCGGAGCGCATGTTCGGCTACCCGGCGCGGGAAGTGATCGGCCAGCCGCTGGACCTGTTGCTGCCTGCGGGCGCCCGGGGTGTGCATCGCCACGAGGTGGACAACTACGCCAAGTACGGCGTCACCAGCCGGCGTATGGGCGCCTTGGGCAAGGTGGCAGGGCGGCGCGCCGGCGGTGCCGAGTTCCCCCTGGAGGCGTCCATCTCCCGCCTGGAGGTGGGCGGAGAGGTGCTGCTCACGGTGATCCTGCGCGACATCACCGAGCGGGTGCGCGACGAACAGGCCATCCGCGACCTCACCGAGAGCCTGGAGCGGCGGGTGGCGGAGCGCACCGAGCAGCTCGCTCGCGCCAACCGCGAGCTGGAGGCTTTTTCCTACTCCGTGTCCCACGACCTGCGCGCACCCTTGCGCGCCATCAACGGCTTCGCCGCCATCCTGCTGGACAACGAGCGCGCGGCGCTGAGCGAGGACGGGCGCCAGCTGCTGGACCGGGTCAAGTACAACGCGCTGCGCATGGGGCAGCTGATCGACGACATCCTGCGCTTCTCGCACATCGGCCGCAGCGAACTGGTGTTGTCCGAGGTGGACATGGCGCGGCTCGCCGCCCAGGTCGCCGACGAGCTGCGCGAGCACTATCCGGCGGCCCGGGTGCACGTGGGCGCCATGCCGGCGGTGCAGGGGGACCAGGCCATGCTGCGCCAGGTCTATAGCAATCTCATCGGCAACGCCTTGAAGTTCTCCTCTCGGCGCGAGGCGCCGCGGGTCGAGGTGGGCGCACGCAGCGAGGGCGGCGCCGCCGTGTTCTACGTCGGGGACAACGGCGCCGGCTTCGACATGGCCTATGCCGACAAGCTGTTCGGCGTGTTCCAGCGCCTGCACAAGGAGAGCGAGTACGGCGGCACCGGCGTCGGTCTGGCCATCGTCAAGCGCATCGTGGAACGCCACGGCGGCCGGGTGTGGGCGGAATCGGCCCCGGGGCAGGGCGCGGTCTTCTACTTCAGCCTGGGCGGCGGCCCGCCCGGGGGCGCGGCGCCCTGACGTTTCGACTATAATTTCAGCCAGTTCCGTAGCGCGTGGGGGCGCCATGAACCCGCTGATTCCCGCCCTGATAGAAGGCCTGATCGACGCGATCGTCAATTCGCAGGGCGGCGCGCCGGCTCCCGGCACCCCGCCCGCGGCCGTGGCCACGCCGGCCGGCCTGCTGCGCACCATTCCCGCCGGCGCCGAGAAGGCGACCATGAACCCGCCCCAGCAGGGCATGGTCCAAATGGACGACAAGGCCCTGCGGCTGTCGCCCGCGGCCCAGATCCGCGACGAGTACAACCGCATCGTCCTGCCCGGCATGGTGCAGAGGCCGGTGCTGGTGCGCTATACCACCGACAACTACGGCAACGTGCATAACGTCTGGATATTGACCCAAGCAGAGGCTCAGCAGCCCACCCCCAAACCGCAGTGAAGAAGCTCTACATCAAGACCTTCGGCTGCCAGATGAACGAGTACGATTCCGACCGCATGGCGGATGTGCTCGCGGCGGCGGAAGGGGTCGTGAAGACCGACAATCCCGAGGAAGCCGACGTCATCCTGTTCAACACCTGCTCGGTGCGCGAGAAGGCGCAGGAGAAGGTGTTCCACGACCTGGGCCGCGTCAAGCACCTGAAACGCGCCAAGCCCGGGCTGGTGATCGGCGTGGGCGGCTGCGTGGCGAGCCAGGAGGGTGCGTCCATCGTCGAGCGCGCACCCTATGTGGACGTGGTGTTCGGTCCCCAGACCCTGCACCGCCTGCCCCAGCTGATCCGCGCCCGGCGCGAATCGGGCCGGCCCCAGGTGGACACCTCCTTCCCGGAGATCGAGAAGTTCGACAACCTGCCGCCGGCACGGGTCGAGGGCGCGTCCGCCTTCGTGTCGGTGATGGAGGGCTGCAGCAAGTACTGCACCTTCTGCGTCGTGCCCTATACCCGCGGCGACGAGGTATCGCGGCCCCTGGAGGACGTGCTGGCGGAGATCGCCGGCCTGGCGCAGCAGGGCGTCCGGGAAGTGACCCTGCTGGGCCAGAACGTCAATGCCTACCGGGGCGAGATGGCCGACGGCGAGACCGCCGACTTCGCCCTGCTGCTGGACTGCGTGCATGACATCCCGGGCATCGAGCGGGTGCGCTTCACCACCTCCCACCCGCGCGAATTCACCCAGCGCCTGATCGATGCCTACGCACGCCTGCCCAAGCTGGTGAGCCACCTGCATCTGCCGGTGCAATCCGGCTCCGACCGGGTCCTGGCGGCCATGAAGCGCGGCTACACGGCGCTGGAGTACAAGTCCATCGTGCGGCGGCTGCGCGCCGTGCGCCCGGACATCTCCCTGTCCACGGATTTCATCGTCGGTTTCCCCGGCGAGACGGACAAGGATTTTGAGCTGACCATGAAGCTGATCGAGGACGTGGGCTTTGATGCCTCCTTCAGCTTCATCTACAGCCCGCGCCCGGGCACGCCTGCGGCGGAGCTGCCCGACGACACGCCCCACGAGCTCAAGGTGCAGCGCCTCATGCGCCTGCAGCGGCGCATCGAGGAGCAGGCCCGTACCATCAGCGAGAAGATGGTCGGCAGCGTGCAGCGCGTGCTGGTGGAGGGCCAGTCCAAGAAGGACCCGGGGGAACTGGCGGGGCGCACCGACAACAACCGGGTGGTGAATTTCGCCGGCAATGGGCGCCTGGTGAACCAGTTCGTGGACGTCACCATCACCGCCGCCCTGCCCCATTCCCTGCGCGGCGAAATCGTGACGCGCCAGTCGTGAAGCGCGACCGGACTCCCATCTTGCGTAGCCGTCCCCTGGAACTCCTCCTGCAGCCCGTCGACAACCAGCAGCTCGCCAACCTGTGCGGGGCCCTGGACGAGAACCTGCGCCAGATCGAGGCCGCCTATGACGTGGCGATCGCGCGGCGCGGCGAACGCTTCACGCTGCACGGCCATCCGGCCCAGACGGCCCAGGCGGCGCAGGCGCTGCAGCATTTCTACAGCCAGGCCAAGGACCACCTGTCGGTGGACGACATCCAGCTCGGTCTGGTGGAGCTGAAGAATCGCAGCCAGGCGGGCCAGGCGGCGCCCGGGCTGCTCACGCGCAAGACCGATCTGCACGGGCGCACGCCGCGCCAGGTGCAGTACCTGCGCCAGATCCAGGAGCACGACATCACCTTCG
>JBMOQT010000168.1:0-7916 GCA_049320945.1 Pseudomonadota bacterium | reverse complement strand
GTAGACCCGGTTGGCGCCGCTGTCGGCCACATAAATGTCGGGGCCGCGCGCGGCCACGGCCGTGGGATGGACGAAGGGGACAAAGGCGCCGCGCGGATCGGGCCACAGGCCGCCCGCGGGATCGATGCGCTCGGCCAGGCGCGCGCCGGCCAGGACCTGCCACGGCCGCACCAGGGGCGGCGCCTGGGCCACCGCGGTGCGCGGGCGCAGCGCCCAGGCCAGGGGCGCCGCCAGCAGCGCCGCCAGCAGGCGCCGGCGCGCGCGGCTACCAGCGGCCGGGACCGGAAGTCGCATGTCCGCCATAGATGCCGCTGGGCAGCCCCGGCTTGCCGGAGTGGCACAAGTCGCACCGGTCCGGCCCCCAGGCCACGTCGTTGTTGTGGCACATGCCGCAGAACTTGCCGTCGATGATCTCCGCCATGGTCACCTCGTTGGAACCCACCCGCATCTTAAACCCCAGCTCGTGATGACACACCTTGCAGCGGAAGCGGATGCGGTGGAACCAGTGGGGAAACACCACCGGCCGCATGCCCTCCTTCTCCGAGCGCTTGTTCAGCACCACGTCGCCGTACTCGGCCGGCGCCGGAGCCGCCAGCGCCAGCCCGATGCCGGCGGCGAGCAGCGCGCGCCGCCACCACGCCATCATCGCGGCACTCCCCGGTCGGCGGGCACCACCTGGCCGGAGGGCCTGCGGTCGGCGGGCCGCGGCACGCTGTGGCAGCGGAAGCACTCGGTCAGGGGAAAGGACACCGCGCCATGGCATACGCCGCACTGCTCGCCTTCGAGGATGCGGAACATGCTGTACTGGTTCGCCCCCGCCTGGGGCTTGAACAGCCGATCATGGCAGTTGTCGCAGTCCAGCCATTCGGTATGGGCCTTGTGGGGGAAGCGCACGATGGGCATGCCGCCCTTGAGGTTCAGCAGTACGTCCTTGTCATAGACCCGCACCGAGGTGCCCGGCTTGATGCTGGCGCGCGGCTGGATCGCGCCCTTCTCCAGCGCCTCGACCCAGCGCACCTGGTTGCCCGTGGTATCGGGCGGCAGGCGCGACAGGGCATCGCGCGGTTCCTGCAGCTGGCCGATGGCGGGGCTCTTCGGGTCATGGACGCCGTCGCGGGTGAGGGGCAGCCACTTGCCGGCCGACGCCGCGCCGGCATGCAGCGCCGCCACGAGCATTGCCAGCCATACGCCCCTGCCTGCCATCCGCGCGCTACCCGGGGATATACACCCCGGCGTTGCGGATGGCGCGCACCAGCTCCGCCGTGGAATCTTCCAGGGACTTCACCGCAGCGTCGTAGTCGCCGCGCGCCGCCGCCATCTCGGCCTGGCGCCGCAGCTGGGCGGCCCGGTCCACGAAGCCGCTCACCATCTTGTCCAGGTCGCCCGAACCACGCTTCTCGTCCAGCAGGAGCTTGATCAGCATGCGGTGGGTGTCGTTGCGGTCCAGCTCGTAATGGAACTCCTCTTCCTTGCTGTTGAACTTGAGGGAGCGCACCAGGGTGTCGCCGCCGCGCAGGTCGCCGATGGCCGCCTTGGCGATGAGATAGGCCCGGTCCAGCACGGCGCGCCCCTCCGCCACCTTGCCGGCGGCGACCAGCCTCTCGGCCTCGGCGGTGAGCCGCTCGATCTCGCGCGTGGTCTGGGCCGCGCCGTTGACGTTGGCCTTCTCGGCGGAGATGCGCTTCTGCGCCGCCAGCAGCGCCTTCACGCTCTCCAGGCGCGCCCTGTAGTCGGTCTGGGCCTTTTCCGCCGTGATCTGCTCGGGCCGGGCGAGATGCACCGCCTCGAACATGACCGTGGTGGCGCTCTGGGCCTGGCGATTGGCGCCGGCGAGATCGCCGGCGGCGAACGCCTCGCGCGCGGCCCGGTGCAGCGCCCGCGCCTTGTCGCGCAGCTCCAGGGCCTTGGTGTTGCCGCTGGCGTCCACCTGGCGCGCCGCGGAGGATTTCTCCAGCAGCGTGTCCACCGCTTCCAGGCGCTTTTCCACCATCGCCCGGTCCAGCTGCGCCGCCGGCGCCGGCTCGGCCTGGGCCCAGGCCGGCAGCGCCACGGCAAGATTGAGGGCCGCCGCCAGGGCGATGCCGTTCCATGTCTTCATCATCATGCTTTCTGCTTCATCCTTGAAACTACAGTTGGAACCGCCTTCAACGCAAAGATCGCAAAGACGCAAAGGCCGCAAAGAACGATCCACAGCCTCACCTTTTGAATGTCGGCCGGCCATCCTTCAGGATTTTCCTTCGCGTCCTTTGCGTTGTTTCGCGTCCTTTGCGTTAAGTGCGGTTTTCAGGTTCATTCCGCCTTCGCCTCCGTCGGCATCACCAGTCCCGCGGCGCGTAGCGCCCGCTGCAGGGCCTCGGTGCCGGTGCGGATGTGCCGCAGCGCGGCGTCGAAATCCTTGCCGTCCGCCGCCTGCCGCGCCTGCTCGCGCAGGACGCGGTTTTCTTCCACGTAACGCTGCACCTGCTCGCGCGCCTCGGGGCCGGGTTTGAGCTCGGCCAGGGCCAGGGGCACCAGTTCGTCGTAGCCCCGATTGCGCTCCCACTCGTGCTGGAATTCTTCCGCCGGCGTGTCGAACCGGTTGGCGTAGTGCAGGGTGGCCGACCCCAGCACCCGGTTCAGGGCTACCGCAAGGGTTTGCTCGGCGCCGGCGAGCAGGCCGTTGGCTTCCTCCAGGCGCCCGGCGTCCGCCAGGGCGATGGCCTGGCGCACCTGGACCTCGGCCCGCTCCAGGGCCCCGTCGCCGGTCGCACCCTTGAGCCTGGCCAGGTGGCGGCGGTAGGAGCCGGCCAGGGAGTCGATCCAGGCCAGCAGCTGGGAATAGCGCGCCCGCTGCTCGATATGCCGCCGCTGCGGCTCGGCCACCAGCCGCCGCGCCTCGGCCACCGCCGCCATGGCGGCGTTGAGGTTCTGCTCGGCGCCAGTGAAGTCGCTCGCCTGCAGCCCGACCAGCGCCTGCTGGTAATACTGGCGCGCTGCGGCGAGGCGCTCCCGCGCCGCTTCGCTGGCGGCGGCACCGATGCGCTCGGCCGAGTCGGACAGGAGTTTTCTCACCAGCTGCTCCCGCTGCGCCAGGGACTGTTCGGCCGGCGGCGTGCCCTGGGCGTGGGCCGCCAGGGCGATCAGGCCGCCGAGGGCGAAGCGGCGCGGCTTCACTTGCCGCCGCCTGCGCCGGCGCGCACCGGCACCAGATCCTTCTTCTTGGAATGGCACAGCCGGCACTCCGACACCGGGAAGGCCACCTTGCCGTGGCAAACGCCGCATTGTTGGCCCAGCAGGATCGACGCCATGCTGATCTGGTTCGCGCCCTTCTGGGGCACGAAGATGGCCGGATGGCAGTTGGAGCAGTCGAGCCACTCGGTGTGCTGCTTATGGGGATACACCACGTCGGGCATGGAACCCTTCACCTCGCGCACGATGTTGAGGTCCATCACCACCGGCTCGGCCTTGGTGTCCACCCGGTCCCAGCGCGGGTTGATCTTCCTGCTGCCCAGCGCCTGCACCCAGTCCACCCGGTTGCCGGCGTTGCTGCGGGGCAGCCCGGCGTAGGCCTGGAGGGGCGCCTGCAGGGCCAGCGTGCCGTCGTTGGCAGGATCGTGGATGCCGTCCTCGGCCGGCGGCGGATTGCGCTTGCCCGCCGGCTTGAGCAGGCGGTTGAAGGCGTTGATGTCGCCGGTCGTGGGCGCATCCACCACCGTGGCCGGCTTGGCCGCCGCCACCACCGCCACGGGCTGGGTTTCCGCCACGGGCGCCGGCGTGGGCGCAGCCTTGGGCGTCGCCTTGGCCTCCGGCTTGGGCTCCGCCCTGGCGGCCTTGGCCCCCGCGGCGGGCAGCAGGGACACCATGTAGTCCACCGCGGCGCGCACCTCGGCGTCCGTGAGCTGCGGATTGCCGCCCTTGGCCGGCATGCCCTTGGGCGTGCCCTCCAGGGCGCTCTTGTACAGCCGCGCCGGGCCGCCCGCGGCGATGCGCGGGTTCCAGTCGGCAGCGTTGCCCGGCTTGGGCGCCCCCGCCACGCCGGCGGCATGGCACAGGGCGCAGGTCTTGTCATACACCGCCTTGCCCGAGGCGGCCAGGACACCACCCGCGCACAGGGCGGCGGCAAGGGCGAGGAGAAGCCTGGTCATTGCACGCATGGGCCGCCTCACTTCTTCACCGCCGCCGGCGCGGGCGCCGCGGGAACCGCCAGCTTCTGGATGGTGCTCTCGTGCACCTGGGTCGCCGTGCCGGGCTTGGCGGAATGGCACAGGTTGCAGTTCTCCACCGACCAGGCGATGTCGCCGTTGTGGCAGGCGCCGCAGAACTGGCCGTCGATGATCTTCACCATGTTGATCTCGTTGCCCCCGGCCTTGAACTTGAAACCCAGGTCGGCATGGCACACCTTGCAGCGGAAGCGCACGCGATGAAACCAGTGGGGAAAAATCACCGGCCGCATGCCGGCGGCGTCCGAATAGTTGTTGATGACCACGTCGCCGTACTCGGCGCGGGCGTCGCCCACGTCGATGAACAGCAGCCCGAACACCAGCGCCAGCAGGGCCAGCACGAGCGTGGGGCGTATCCCCCTGGTTATTTTCATTCCGTTACCTCAAGCCAAGAAAAATCAAAACTCGCCGAACTCGCGTCCGATCTGCAGAAAGATGAGCGCGTTGCGCCTTCCATCCACCCTAGCAAACTGCGTGCTCAGTCTCAGGTCCATGCGCCCGATCCGGTAGTCCAGGCGCTGCTCCAGGGCGTGGCCCACCTGGTCGCGCCGGGCGTCGGGATCCCCCAGCAGGCGGTTGTTGGTCTGGGTGGTGTTCACCGAATAGCTCAGGGCGTAGCGCAGGCCCCGCATGCCGAAGGCGCGCCCGTGGGTATACGACGCCGTGCCGTAGGCGCTCATGTTCCAGCCGGTGGCCGGCGCCGTGCCCGAGGCCTGCCGGTTGAACTGGATGGTCAGGTTGCTGTTGAGGGCGGAATAGCGGCTGAAGCGCATCTGGCCGTTCAACTGCAGGCTGACGAACTGATACTGGGACGAGATGGCGCCCGAGGAGCGCGAATCGGAGGCGCTCAGGCTGCCGAAGCCGGACAGGTCGTCGCCCCGGGACACGCGCAGGGTGAGGCCGGCGGTGTGGCCCAGGGTGGTGGTGCGGCCGGTGGCGCTGCTGGCCGTCAGGGCGACGTTCTGGCTGACGCTGGCGCTCAAGGCGGCGGTCTCTTCGGTGAAGATGTCGCGGCTCACGATATGGCCGAACTGGCCGGCGACGGCCCGGTTGCCGTTGTCGGTGCCGCCGATCTGGTTGTTCAGGCTGGCGGAGGTGTTCCAGTCGTAAGAATATTTCCCAAAAGTGATACGGTTGCCGGCGTAGCTGGCGCCCACGCTCTGGGTGCTGAGCCAGGTCGAGGTCTGCCCCGACTGCACCTGGACCACGCTGGCGCTGCCGTTGAGAGTGAGATTGGGGCTCCAGTTGTACACCGCGCCCACGTGGCCGTTGAGCGACTGGGTGCGCGTGGTGGTGAACTGGTCGCCGGTCTGCAGGACGAAGAAGCGTCCGCCGCCGGTGACGTAAAGGGGTTCCTCTTCATCGGGACGCCAGTTGGCGAACACGTTGCCTTGCAGCAGCTGGACGCGGTTGGTCGCCTGCAGGCCGGTGCTGCCCAGGCGCAGCTCGCTGTTGGCCAGGCTCACGTTGCTGTCCACGGACAGGAACTCGTCCGGACGGAAGGTGTGCTGGGCGGCGAAGCGGTTGAAGTCGGAGCTCTCGTTGCTCTGGCTGCGCCGGTTGCGCGTGACGCTGCCGGAGAAGTCGAGGCCGTGCACGCCGATGCTGGTGGCATAGCTGCCGTTGACTGCATCCACCGTGTCGCGGCCGAAGTCGCCTTCCAGGATGCTGCGGTCGAAGCTGACGCTGGTGCTGGAGCCCCCCTGCTCGGGGCGGTAGCTCTGGCGCAGGCTGAGGCGCTTGGACACGAAATCGCTGGCGGTCAGCTGGCCGCTGGCGCGGCTGTCGGTCACGTCCACCGTGGCGGTGAAGGGGAAGCGGCTCACGGGAAACAGCGCCAGGGAGCCGTTGCCGGTGATGGTGGTGCGGCGCGCATCGGCGGCGTTGCCGGCAGCGGCGCCATCGGCCGCCTTTTCCGTGCCCGTCACGAAGCCCAGGCCGCCGCTCACCTGCGCCAGCCAGGGCTGCCAGATGAAGGTGGCGGCACGCAGGTTGCCGATCTGCACATGCTGGAAGCGGTTCGGCTGGCCGGTGCCGCTGGTCCAGCGCAGCTCATCCATGGCGCTGCCGCCCCAGCGGATGGGCGCCAGTCCCCAGCGCCGCCCGCTCGCGGCTTCCTCGGGCGGGGCGGCAGGCGCCGGCGCGACGGCGGCGCCATTGCCGGCCGGGCTGCTGTCCTCGGGCGCATCAGGCGCGGCGCCCACGGCGGACGCGGCGGCGGCCAGCCCGCAGGCAAGAAGGCCGGCCCTCACCGGTCCGCGCAAGCGCATACCCAGAAACCTCCCCGCAGGGGAGCACGATGCTCCCCTCTCCCGTTTGCGGGAGAGGGGCTGGGGGAGAGGGAAGAGCCCCCGATGTTCCTGGCAAGAAGCCGGTTGTCCCTCGGGTGACAGGGGGCTCCTCCGCACCGCTCAAGGCCTCACCCGGTTTGGCTGCCGCTGTCATGTCGGCTGGCCAACGCTACTTCCCGCTCACCGCCGTCTTGTCGAACCCGGGCAGCTCGATGCGTATCATCGCCGCTGCCCGCAGCCGCGCGATCAGGGCGTTCCAGGCCGCATCGCCCAGATCGCGCTGCGCCAGGTCGCGCGCCCGCTCGGCCACGTCCTCGAAGCGGCGCGGACGCGCCGGGATGCGCTCGTCCAGGCGCATGATGGCCACGCCTTCGAGCAGGGTGACGGGCTCGACCACCACGCCCGGTTTCATGTCGTCGATCTTGCCCTGCAGGGCCTCCGGCACCATGCCGCGATGCAGATAGCCCAGGGCGCCGCCGTTGGCGGCCGAGGCGTCGCCCGAATGCAGGCGCGCCAGCTCGGCGAAGTCGCCGCCCGCGGTGAGCTTCTTGTAGATGCCCTGGGCTTCCTGGCGCGCCGCTTCCCAGGCGGCCTTGGGCGAGGACGGGTCCACCTTCAGCAGGATCATCGACAGGCGCAGCTTCTCCGGCTCGGTGAACTTGTCCGGGTTCTTGGCGAAGTATTCGCGCACCTGCTCCGGCGTGGCCTGGACGGCGCCGCGCACCGCCGCCTCCAGCCGCTCCAGCACGCTCTGCTGCTCGAGCTGGGCCGTGAGCCCCGGCAGCAGCCGCTCCCGGTTCTGCTGCCACATGGGGCTCGCCTTGTAGCGGGACTCGTAGCCCTCGATTTCCTTGCGCACCTTGGCCTGGTCAGGGGTGATGCCGCGCTGCCGGGATTCCTTGAGCAGCAACACGCGGTTGATCAGGGAATCGGCCACTTCCCGGCGCACCGCCTCCAGCTCGTTCTCGGGCACCTTGCCATGGTAGTAGCGGTTGCGCACCGTCACCATGAACAACGACTCGTAGTCCTTGAGCGTGAGAATCTCGCCATTCACCCGGGCGAACACCGGCACCTCGGCGGCCGCCGGCGCCGGCTTCGCGTCCCCGCCGGACGCGCTCCAGGGCGCCCCCAGCAGCGCCCCCAGCAGGGCGGCTCCGATTGCGAGTTGCTTTCTCTTCACCTTCATTTCCATCTCTCCACAAGACGCGGCGTCAGCCGCTTCTTGCGGCGCAGGCTAACCTGCACCGCAGGTTAAGGCCGCGCAGCGGCCGGCCGAAGCCAAAAAAAACGGGTCAGACGCCCGGCGCCTGACCCGCCTGTTCGAGTCGTTGCTGCGAGCGGGTTACTTCACGTGGCAGGACAGGCACACCCCGCTACCCGTGTTGGACACCCGCAGGAACGTTGCCTGGGCGTCGGTATGCGGATC
>JBMOQT010000167.1:0-7919 GCA_049320945.1 Pseudomonadota bacterium | reverse complement strand
CTCATCTACGTGCGCAACGGCTTCCACGTCTACACCCTGTTCTTCATCGGCTGGTATGCCCTGGCCCAGCTGTCGGTGATCAACGTGCTCACCTTCGTGAATGCGGTGATGCACGGGTTCCGCTGGGAGAACTTCCTGCTCGACCCGATGCTGTTCATCCTCTGGTCCTTCGTCGCCATGACCCTGCTGCTGTGGGGGCGGGGAGTGTATTGCGGCTGGCTATGCCCCTTCGGCGCCCTGCAGGAACTCATCCTGATCGCCTCGCGCCGGCTGAAACTGCCCCAGTTCGAGTTCAGCGACGTGGTGCATGAGCGCCTGTGGGCGGTGAAGTACATCATCCTCATCCTGCTGTTCGGCGTATCGCTGCAGTCCCTGGGCGAGGCCGCGACCTATGCTGAAGTGGAGCCCTTCAAGACGGTCATCACTCTGCGCTTCAACCGCGAATGGCCGTTCATCATCTATGCCCTGGCCCTGATCGTCATCTCGGCGTTCAACCGCAAGTTCTTCTGCAAGTACCTGTGCGCCTTGGGAGCGGCGCTGGCCATTCCCGGACGCTTCCGCCTGTTCGACTGGTGGTTGCGCAGGCGCCGGGAATGCGGCAAGCCCTGCCAGGTGTGCTACAACCGCTGCTCGGTGCGCGCCATTCGTCCCACCGGTGAAATCAACGCCAACGAATGCCACTATTGCCTGGACTGCCAGGTCATCTACTATAACGACAAGGTGTGTCTGCCCCTGATCGAGCGCCGCCAGAAGCGCGAGCAGCGGCTGCAGCGCGGCAAGATACCGCCCATCGTCGTGGCCCCGGCGGGTGGCGACGCTCCCGGGAGGCAGGCCTCGGCTACCGACATCCGTGGCTGATGTCAATACCTCTTTATTTCCTTGGGGGTATCCCGAACGTTGATCTATATCAATGTGGGTAGGTGGTACAGGAACTTTAATGCATGCCCAGGTGGGTTATCCAATTCGGTTCGCTTTTCCTGTGGAGGGAGTATTCATGAGAATCAAGAAGTTAACTTTGGCCGCGGCGGTCTCCGCCGTAGCGGCGCTGCCGCTGCTCACCGGGGCGGCCTGGGCCCAGGCCAAGCCGGTGCATCCGGGTACGCAAGAGGAAGAACTGCGCTACAAGGGCGCGCCGGTGCCCATCAAGCCCGAGGAAGCCCAGGAGAAGATCACGCCCAAGGCGCCGCCCATGACCGCGGAAGAGTTCACGCGCGCCAAGCAGATCTATTTCGAGCGCTGCGCCGGCTGTCACGGCGTGCTGCGCAAGGGCGCGACCGGCAAGCCCCTCACCCCCGACATCACGCTGCCCAAGGGCACCGACTACCTCAAGGTGTTCATCGCCTATGGTTCGCCCGCCGGCATGCCCAACTGGCAGACCTCGGGCGAACTCTCCGAGAAGGACGTGGACATGATGGCGCGCTTCCTGCAGCATGAGCCGCCCACTCCGCCCGAGTACAGCCTGGCCGACATCAAGTCCAGCTGGAAAGTGATCGTCCCGCCGGAGAAGCGTCCCAAGAAGAAGATGAACAACTACAACCTGGAGAACATCTTCTCGACCACCCTGCGCGACGACGGCAAGATCGCCCTGATCGACGGCGATTCCAAGCAGATCATCAGCACCATTGCCACCGGCTACGCGGTGCATATCTCGCGCCTGTCCGCTTCCGGGCGCTACCTGTTCGTCATCGGCCGCGACGCCAAGATCAACATGATCGACCTGTGGATGGAGAAGCCCGACACCGTCGCCGAGATCAAGGTGGGCCTGGAGGCGCGCTCGGTGGAGACCTCCAAGTTCAAGGGCTACGAGGACAAGTTCGCCATCGCCGGCACCTACTGGCCGCCCCAGTTCGTGCTGATGAAGGGCGATACCCTGGAGCCGCTCAAGATCGTCGCCACCCGCGGCATGACGGTGGACACCCAGGAATACCATCCCGAGCCGCGCGTGGCTGCCATCGTCGCCAGCCATCACAAGCCCGAGTTCGTGGTGAACGTGAAGGAAACCGGCAAGATCATGCTGGTGAACTACACGGACCTGAACAACCTGAAGATCACCGAGATCGCGGCGGCGCGCTTCCTGCATGACGGCGGCTGGGAATCCTCCAAGCGCTACGTCATGATGGCGGCCAACCAGTCCAACAAGATCGCGGTGGTGGACACCGTGGAAGGCAAGCTCGCCGCGCTGGTGGACGTGGGCAAGATCCCCCACCCCGGCCGTGGCGCCAACTTCGTCCATCCCAAGTTCGGTCCCGTGTGGGCGACCAGCCACCTGGGCGACGAGACCATTTCGCTGATCGGCACCGATCCGAAGAAGCATCCGAAGCAAGCCTGGAAGGTGGTCCAGACCCTCAAGGGCCAGGGCGGCGGCTCCCTGTTCATCAAGACCCATCCCAAGTCCAAGAACCTGTGGGTGGATACGCCCCTGAACCCGGATGCCAAAGTGGCCCAGTCCGTCGCGGTGTTCGACATCAACAATCTCGACAAGGGCTTCAAGGTGCTGCCCATTGCCGAGTGGGCCGGCCTGGGCGAAGGCGCCAAGCGCGTGGTGCAGCCCGAGTACAACAAGGCGGGCGACGAGGTGTGGTTCTCGGTGTGGAGCGCCAAGAACCAGGAGTCGGCCATCGTGGTGGTGGATGACAAGACCCTCAAGCTCAAGACGGTGATCAAGGACAAGCGCCTGATCACGCCGACGGGCCACTTCAACGTGTACAACACCCAGCACGACGTGTACTGAGCGCCGGCTGAAAGCACTGGCAAGGCCTGCGGGGAAACCCGCGGGCCTTTGTATTTATAGAGGAGGCGCACCGTTGATGGAGATCAACAATTTTGTGCGCCCCGCCAAGCATCATTGGCGTCAGCTGCAAGACACCGGTTTCCCATGTTGCCCAGCCACCGTCTCACCGTGATCCTGCTCGCCGCTGCTCTTGCCAGCGGCGCTGCCGCCGACCCTCAACCCGACGTCCAGCGCCAGCGCGAGCTGGTGCGCCTGGTGCGCCAGGACTGCGGCTCCTGCCACGGCATGACCCTCAAGGGCGGCCTGGGTCCGGCCCTGCTGCCCGAGGCGCTGCGCGACAAGCCCCTCGAGGCGCTGCGCTACACTATCCTGCTGGGGCGGCCGGGTACCGCCATGCCCGCCTGGAAGACCATCCTGTCCGAGGCCGAGGCGGACTGGATCGCGCGGCGGCTGGTGGAAGGATTCCCGGAAGACAAGAACCCCTGAACCCGGAGAGCATCAAGTGAGCAATACCCTGACCCTGTTCCGTTCCCTCCTGGCCGTCGGCTGTGCGGCGCTGCTGGCCGCCTGTGGTGCCGTGCCCGTGCGCGGCACCGGCGACCTGGGCCTGGTCATCGAGCGCGCCTCGGGCAGCGTGCTGGTGGTGGACACCACGGCCAAGTCGGTGCTGGCGCGGGTCGAGGGGTTGGGCGATCTGTCCCATGCCTCCGCCGTGTTCTCCCGCGACGGCCGTTATGCCTATGTATTCGGCCGGGACGGTGGGCTGACCAAGGTGGACCTGCTGCTGGGGCGCATCGACAAGCGCATCATCCAGTCGGGCAACGCCATCGGCGGCTCCATCTCCCAGGACGGGCGCCTGGTGGTGGCCCAGAACTACGAGCCGGGCGGCATCAAGGTATTCGATGCCCAGAGCCTGGAACTGCTCGCCGACATTCCCTCCGCCTATGGCGACGGCACGCGCCGCTCCAAGGTGGTGGGCCTGGCCGACGTGCCGGGCAACAAGTTCGCCTACGCCCTGTTCGATGCCGGCGAGATCTGGGTGGCCGACGTGGCCGATCCCCGCGCCCCCAAGGTGACCAGGTACCGCAACGCCGGCAGCCAGCCCTATGATGGCCTGGTAACGCCCGACGGGCGCCATTACCTGGCGGGGCTGTTCGGCGAGGACGGGGTCGCCCTGGTGGACCTGTGGCGGCCCGACCAGGGGGTGAGACGCATCCTGCCCGACTACGGCAAGGGGCAGGAGAAGCTGCCGGTGTTCAAGATGCCCCACCTGCGCGGCTGGGCCGTGGCCGGTCGCCACGCCTATCTGCCGGCCATCGGCCGGCACGAGGTGCTGGTGGTGGACACCGCCACCTGGCAGGAG
Source organism: Pseudomonadota bacterium (assembly GCA_049320945.1). Classification (GTDB taxonomy): domain Bacteria; phylum Pseudomonadota; class Gammaproteobacteria; order Burkholderiales; family Rhodocyclaceae; genus DYIB01. The sequence continues at coordinate 3,825 of JBMOQT010000167.1, read as the reverse complement.
ACGGCGCGCATCCCGGTCAAGGGCCAGCCGGTGTTCGTCATGGCGCGCCCGGACGGGCGCCAGGTGTGGGTGAACTTCGCCTTCCCGGACAACAGCTGGGTGCAGGTGATCGACACCCTCGAGGGCCGGGTGGTGCATACCCTGCAGCCGGGAAGAGCGGTGCTGCACATGGAGTTCGCGCCGCGCGGCGAGAGCGTGTGGATATCGGCGCGCGACGACCATCGCGTGACCGTCTATGACACGGCCAGCTTCCGCGAGCTGGCGCGGCTGCCGGCGGCCAGCCCCTCGGGCATCTTCTTCACCGCGCGCGCTGCGCGCACGGGCTTCTGACGGTGGACGCGCTGGAGTTCCGCCTGCTCAACGAATTCCAGCGGGATTTCCCTCTGGAGCACGCCCCCTACCGGCGTCTCGCCACACGCCTGGGCAGCGATGAGGCGACGGTGCTGGCGGGCCTGGAACGGCTGCGCGCCGCCGGCATGGTGAGCCGGGTTGGCCCGGTGTTCGCGCCGCGGCGCGTGGGTGCCAGCACCCTGGCGGCCCTGGCGGCGCCCGAGGGGGAGCTGGAGCGCATCGCCGCCCGGGTGAGCGCGCGCCCCGAGGTGAACCACAACTACCGGCGCGAGCACCGCTACAACCTGTGGTTCGTGGTGACCGCCGCCGACGATGCGGCACTCGCCGCCACCCTGGAGCAGATCGAACGGGACACCGGCTGTGCCGTGCTCAGTCTGCCGCTGCTGGAGGAATTCCACATCGACCTGGGCTTCGACCTGGCGGGCGTATGCAAGGCAGCCAGCGCACCGCGGCTGATCGAGGGCGAAGCCGCGCCGGCGCTTGGCCCCGGCGAGCGACGCCTCATGGCCGCCCTGCAGGATGGCATCGCCCTGGTGCCCCATCCGTTCGCCGAGGTGGCGGCGCGGGCGGGGATGGAGGAGGAAGAAGTGCTGGCGCGGCTACGCGCCTGGCTCGCCGAGGGCACGATCAAGCGCTTCGGCGTCGTGGTGCGCCACCATGAGCTGGGCTTCACCGCCAACGCCATGGCGGTGTGGGACGTGCCCGACGAGGCGGTGTGCGCCCTGGGGCAGCGGCTGGCGGCGGAGCCGGCCGTCACCCTGTGCTACCGGCGCCGGCGCCACGCACCGGAATGGCCCTACAACCTGTTCTGCATGATCCACGGGCGCGCCCGGGCCGAGGTGGAGCAGGCCATCGCCGCCCTCGGGACGCGCCTGGGCCTGGACCGGTATGACCATGCAGTGCTGTTCAGCACCAAGCGCTACAAGCAGCGGGGCGCGCGCTATGCCCTGGCGGAGGCGGCCAATGGATGAGCTGGACCGGGCCATCATCAATGGGCTGCAGGGCGGCTTCCCCCTGTGCGACGAGCCCTACCGCGCGGTGGCGGCGCGCCTGGGCCTGTCGGAAGCGGAGCTGCTGGCGCGCCTGGAACGGTTGCTGCGCGCCGGCATCCTGACCCGTTTCGGTCCCATGTACCAGGTGGAGCGCATGGGCGGCGCCTTCGTTCTGGCCGCCCTGGCCGTTCCCGAGGAGCGCTACGAGGAAGTGGCGGCCGCGGTCAACGCCCTGCCGCAAGTGGCCCACAACTACCGGCGCGAGCATGCCCTCAACATGTGGTTCGTGCTGGCGACGGAAACGCCGGCAGGCATAGACCAGGCCATCGCCCGCATCGAGGCGGCCACGGGGCTGGAGGTGCATGCCTTCCCCAAGCTGAAGGAGTATTTCGTCGAGATGAAGCTGGAGGCGTGAGGGGTGAGGCGTGAGGAGTGAGGAGTTCGTGCTCGACGCCGATGACCGGCGCCTGATCGTGGCGACCCAGGCAGGGCTGCCCCTGGTGCCGCGCCCCTATCATGTGCTGGCCGAGCAGCTGGCCATGACGCCCGAGGAAGTGATGGCGCGCCTCGCGCGCATGCTCCAGTCGGGCGTCATCCGGCGCATCGGCGCCGTGCCCAATCACTACGCCCTGGGCTACCGCGCCAACGGCATGTCCGTGTGGGACGTGGCCGACGAGCGCATCGACGAGCTGGGCGCGCGGGTGGGCGCCCTGGACTTCGTCACCCATTGCTACCGGCGCCCGCGCCGCCCGCCGTTGTGGCCCTACAACTTGTTCGCCATGGTCCATGGCCGCAGCCGTGAAGAGGTGGAGGACAAGGTGGCGCGCATCGCCGCCCTGCTGGGGGAGGCCTGCCGCGGCCACGACGTGCTCTACAGCAGCCGCGTCCTGAAGAAGAGCGGACTGCGCCTGGCGGGGTAGGAGCGCTACCGCCTTACGAATATCACGGAGAGACTATGTTTCGCATATCCCAGTTCATGCAGGAGCTCGCCCGGCCCACGCCGCTGGGACCCAAGCGCCAACCGCCGGGTCCGGTGGTGATCTGGAACCTGATCCGCCGCTGCAACCTCACCTGCAAGCATTGCTACTCCATCTCCGCCGACAAGGATTTCCCGGGGGAGTTGAGCACCGCCGAAGTGTTCGCGGTAATGGACGATCTCAAGCGCTTCCGCGTGCCGGTGCTCATCCTCTCCGGCGGCGAGCCCTTGCTGCGCCCCGACATCTTCGACATCGCCGCCCGCGCCAAGGCCATGGGCTTCTACGTGGGCCTGTCGTCCAACGGCACGCTCATCACCGAGGACAACATCGAGCCCATCGCCGCGGTGGATTTCGACTACGTGGGCATCAGCCTGGACGGCCTGCACGCGACCCACGACAAGTTCCGGCGCATGGCCGGCGCCTTCGAGAAATCCCTGCACGGCATCCGCCTGTGCCGCAGCCGCGGCCTGAAGGTGGGCGTGCGCTTCACCATGACCCAGGACAACGCCGCCGACCTGCCCGGGCTGCTCAAGCTGGTGGAGGAGGAGGGCATAGACCGCTTCTACTTCTCGCACCTCAACTACGCCGGGCGCGGCAACACCAACCGCAAAGACGACGCCCGGCACCAGATGACGCGCTGGGCCATGGACCTGCTGTTCGACACCTGTTGGGACTACCAGCAACGCGGCCTGGACAAGGAATTCACCACCGGCAACAACGACGCCGACGGCGTGTACTTCCTGTACTGGGTGCGCCGGCGCTTCCCGGAAAAGGAGGCCCACATCCGCGCCAAGCTCGCCCAGTGGGGCGGCAATTCGTCCGGGGTGAATGTGGCCAACATCGACAACCTGGGCAATGTCCATCCCGACACCATGTGGTGGCACCACACCCTGGGCAACGTGCGCGAGCGGCCCTTCTCGCAGATCTGGACCGACACCTCCGATCCCCTCATGGCCGGACTCAAGGCGAGCCCGCGAATAATCAAGGGACGCTGCGGCGCCTGCGCCTATTTCGACATCTGCGGCGGCAACACGCGTGTGCGCGCCCAGCAGCTCACCGGCGACCCGTGGCAGGAAGACCCGGCCTGCTATCTCAGCGACGAGGAAATCGGCGTGGCCGGCGGCGGCGAGCGCCTGGTGGTCACTCCCTACACGAGACAGAAAGCCCTATGAAACGCTACCTGCTCCTTATCCTGCCGCTGCTGGCGCTGAGCGCTCCGGCCGCGGCCGACCCCGCCCAGCTCTACCAGCAGCATTGCGCCGGCTGCCACGGCGCCAACCGCCTGGGCGCCATGGGGCCGGCGCTGCTGCCCGACAACCTGAGCCGGCTGCGCCAGCCCGAGGCGGTCAAGGTCATCCAGGAGGGCCGCGCCGCCACTCAGATGCCCGCCTTCGGCACCACCCTGAAGGGCGAGGAGATCCGGCAACTGGCCCAGTGGATCTACACCCCGGTGACACCGGCGCCCGCCTGGACCGAAGCCGACATCCGCGCCTCGCGCATCGTGC
>JBMOQT010000166.1:0-7955 GCA_049320945.1 Pseudomonadota bacterium | reverse complement strand
AGATCGACGAGGCCGTCGTGGAGGAGCGCGTGCGGCAGTCCCTGAACGACCCGCAAGAAGTGGCGCGCATCCTCGGGATCATGCTGCGGTTGCGCGAGCCGAAGGGCGTCTATGTGGACGGCGGCTGTATCGACACTTCGCGCGAATACCCGCGCTGGGTGCGCCCGGGGACGTCGGATATGGTGTTGCCGGATCAGTGAGACGGGCTTCCCGCCGCAGCGCCGCCGAATACCGCGGGGACGAGTCGGCAGGCCAGATCCAACAGGGCGCGGTCCGCATTCCTGGCGCCGATCAGGGACAGACCCACGGGACAGCGTCCCGCGTGGGCGACCGGCAGGGTTACCTGGGGCAGGCGCGCGAGGCTGGCGATGCACAGGAGGGACAGGGCGCGGGTCCGGTCTTCCTCGGCGGTGGGCGAACCCTTCAGCGGTGCGACCATCGCCACAGTGGGCAGACAGATGACGGCATCCTGCAGCAGCCGGTCCAGCGCGTCGCTGATGCGCCTGCGCTCCGAGCTCGCCGCCTCGGCATCTTCCCGCGTGATGGTGGCGGCCCACTGGAACCGTTCGCGGATCCCGGGGCCGAAGGTCGGCTGCACCGACGTGATCCACGGGCCGTGGGTCTGCCAGACCTCGAATCCTTGAATGACACGGAAGATCTGCTGCCATGCCAACAGCCCCTCCGGCGCCAGAGCGACGCTGACCGTGCCGGGGAAGGCGCCGGCCAGCTGCTCGATGCACGGCGCCAGCGCCTGGCGCACCGCGTCGCTGGCCAGGGCCAGCGCGTCCTGGGCGATGATCAGCCGGCGTGCCTCGGCCACCGGTTGCCCCGGCAACAGCACGTTGCCGGCGGCGGCGAGAAGCAGGGGATCCGGCGCCATCCAGCCCACCGTGTCGTAGCTGGGCGCCAGGGGCACGACGCCGTCATTGGCGACGACACCGTGGCTGGGCCGGAAGCCATAGATCCCGCAGAAGCTGGCCGGCAGGCGGATCGAGCCGGCGGTATCGGTGCCCAGCGCGAGATCGCACAGGCCCGCGGCCACGGCGACGGCGGAGCCGCTGGACGAGCCGCCCGGTATGCGCTCCGGGGTGCGCGGATTGCGCGGCGTCCCATAGTGTAAGTTCTCGCCGTTCAGGCTGTAGGCGAGTTCGTCGGTCTGGGTCTTGCCCACTACGTCCGCCCCCGCGTCGAGCAGCTTCTGCACGGCGCTGGCGCTGCGCTCGGCCGGCTCGTGGGTACGCAGCCAGTCCGGATTGCCGGCGCCGGTGCGGTGGCCGGCGATGTCGAACACGTCCTTGACGCCCAGGCGCAGGCCCGACAGCGGACCGCCCGGAACGCCGCGCATCGATACCGGATTATGGGCGCAGAAGGCGCCAAACTTGTCTTCAGACATTGCGATGCTTCCCATTCGTGGTCGGGGCTACACGCCCAAGTGGCGATGGAGGGTGTCCCGGTCCGCCGCCAGCTGGGCGGGTCTTCCCGTATAGACCAGCGTGCCGCCCTCCAGGATGTGGGCCGTGTCCGCCAGGGTGAGCGCGCTGTGCAGGTTCTGCTCCACCAGGAGCACCGCCAGGCCCTCGTCCCGCAGCGTGCGTATCGCGGACTCCACGTGCTGGACCATCACCGGCGCCAGCCCCTCGGTCGGCTCGTCCATCAGCAGCAGGTGGGGATTGAGCATCAGGGCGCGGGCGATCGCCAGCATCTGCCGCTCGCCGCCGGAGAGCTGATTGCCCAGGTGGCCGCGGCGCTCGCCCAGGCGCGGGAACAGCTCGAAGATGCGCGCGCTGGTCCAGGGGGTGCGCCCGGAAGAGGCCGGCAGGCGCGGACAGATCTGCAAATGCTCGAGCACCGTCAGCGAAGGAAACAGCCGCCGCCCCTGGGGCACCAGGCCGATGCCCAGGCGCGCGATCTCCTGGGGCTCCAGCCCGGCCAGGGACGTGCCCCGGTAGCTCACCGTGCCGGCACGCACGCGCGGCGGCGCCAATCCCATGACGGAGCGGATCAGCGTCGTCTTGCCCATGCCGTTGCGGCCAAGCAACGCGACCACCGAGCGTTCGGGGACGTCGAAGCTGACGCCGTGCAACACGTAGGCTTCGCCGTAGTAGCTGTGGAGATTGCGGATTTCAAGCATGCTGGCGTGCGGTCCCCAGATAGACTTCCTGGACTTGCTCGTTGTCCCTTATTTCGTCGGGCGTGCCTTCCGTCAGCACCTCGCCGTAATAGAGGCAGGTCACGCGGTCGGCCAGTCCCAGAGCGAGCTCCATATCGTGCTCGATCAGCACCACGGTGAGGTCGTCGGGCAGCCGGCGGATGATGTCGGCCATGGGCGCCCGTTCCGCGGGCGACAGACCGGCGGCCGGCTCGTCCAGCAGCAGGATCCTCGGCTGGTTGGCCAGCGCGATGGCCAGTTCCAGCTGGCGCTGCTCGCCGTAGGACATGGCCCCCGCCCGCTGATGCCGTCGCGCCGTCATGCCGCAGGTGGACAGGATCTCGCTCAGGCGCGCCTGCTCGTCGTCCGAGGGCGCGCCCCGTCCAAACAAGGACAGCTTGACGCGGCTCTTGCCGCGCAGCGCCAGCAGCACGTTTTCCTCGACCGTCATGCCGCCGAGGATGTTGGTGATCTGGTAGGTGCGGCCCATTCCCGCCATGGCCCGATGGGTGGCGGACCAGCGGCTCACGTCCCTGCCGAACATGCGTATGCGGCCGGACGACAAGGGCAGCTCCCCGGAGATTAGCGCGAACAGCGTCGACTTGCCGGCGCCGTTGGGGCCGATGATGACGTGGGTGGAACCGGCCGCGATCTTCAGATTCACGTCGCTGACCGCCTTCAGTCCGCCGAAGCTGCGGCAGACACCCTCCAGTTCCAGCGCCTGCGGCGCCCCGGCGCCTTCCGGGAAAGCGTGCCCCGCGGTCATTGCTTCACGCCCTGGAACTGCCGGCTATAGGGCGGCTGCTTCAGGTATTGCTCCGGCTTGTATTTCCAGAACTGCGACACCTGCGGGTAAGTGTCGATGACCACATTGACGAATTTCCCGTCGGCGCGCTTGGCCACTTTGCGGATGTAGATGTCGTAGACCGGGTTGCCGTAAGCGTCCATCTTGAGATTCTTGCCCAGAGGGCTGTCGGCGATGACGACGGTGCGCATGGCGTCGAGAAAGCCCTTGCGGTCCTCGACCTTGCCCCCGGAACGCTTGAGCGCCTCGGCGATCCACAGGCCGGCCGTAAAACCCTCGGCGGCGAAGATCGCCGGCAGCTTGCCGAATGCCTTCTCGTAAGCGTCCACGAACTTGCGCGTGGTCGCGTCATCCCGTCCTTCGGCAAAGTGGGCGCAGGACACGATGCCGTCGATCTCCCCGGGAGCCAGGTTGCGGATGATCGACTGGTCCGTGGTGTTCTGGGAGGTCACCAGGGGTACGCTTTGCTTCAGGCCGAAGTTCGACCATTGCTGCAGCAGCCGGGCGGCATCGGCGCCGGTCTCGACCGCCAGCACCACGTCGGGCGCGAAGGACTGCAGCTGTCCCAGGTAGGGGCTGAAGTCCGAGGTGTTGATGGGATGCCACAGCTGACCGGCCAGCACGCCGCCGCCCTCGGTGAAGGTCTGGACGAAGCCGCCGGCCTGTTCGTGTCCGAAGGTGTAGTCCTGGGCGATGGTGACAACCTTCTTGTAGCCCTTCTTCAGGCACCAGTCGGCCAGGGGGCGCGTCATCTGGCTCGCGGAAAAGCCGGCGACCCGCAACACGTTGGGAATGCGGCTGCGCTGGGTCAAGTCGTCGGCCGCGACCACCGGCATGAAATAAGGCGTGCCGGTGCCTTTGACGAACTCCGCCACCGCCAGGCCGGTATTCGCCAGCACGTTGCCGACCAGCATATGCACTTCCTGCTGCTGCACCAGGCGACGCGCCTTCTGCAACGCCGTGTCGGGCGACGAGGCGTCGTCCTCGACGAAAATCTTCACGGTGCGGCCGCCGACCTTCGTCCCCGCCTGTTGCCAATAGAGGTTCCAGCCGTCCACCAGCTCGCGGCCCGAGGAGGCGGCGGGACCGGTCAGCGGCGCCAGAAAGCCGATGCGGATCGGGCCGCCCTGGGCCAGCGCCCGCCCCATCTGGCCGAACGCCAGATAGAGGGAAGCGGCGGTTGCGGTGGTAATGAAGTGTCTGCGGTTCATGACGTTCCCTTCCTCCGAGAAAGAATGTTGTGGGGTTCTGATGCTTCGCTGCGTGCCAGGCTGCGCCTGGCGAGCAGTATCCTGGCCTTGCCCACCAGCCCTTCCGGCGCGAACAGCATGACCAGAATGAACATCAGGCCGAGAATGCTGGCCCAGCGCTCGGTGTAGAGACTGACGAGGTTTTCCAGCGCGATGATGACGGCCGCCCCGACGTATCCGCCCCACAGCGTGCCGACGCCGCCCAGGATGACCATCAGCAGCCCTTCGACGGACTGGGACAGGGCCACGGTGTTGGGGCTGACGAAGTTGTTGAGAAACACCAGCAGCACGCCGGCCACGCCGGCGAAGAAGCCGGAAACGGTAAAGCCGATCGTGAGCATGAGCGGCACGTTGTAGCCCAGCGTGCGCATACGCGTGCTGCTCTCGCGTATGCCGCGCAGGGCCAGGCCGAACGGAGATCGGACGAAACGCCAGATGGCGAGCGATAGAACCGCGACGACGGCCAGGACAAAATAATAGAAGACGACCGGATCCTCGATCAGGGGCGGGCGCGCCACCCCCCGTATGCCGTTTTCGGCGCCGGTCACCGAAGTCCAGCGATAGCACACGCCCCAGACGATCATCCCTTGCGCCAGAGTCAGCAGCAGGAAATACACGCCGCTGGTGCGCACGGCGAGGGCGCCGAACAGGGCGGCGAGCAGGGTGGCACCCAGCACGCCCATCAGCGCCGCTCCCCAGGGATCGCCGCCCTTCACCGCGATGATGTAGGCGACCACGTAGGCGCCCACCCCGAAGATGGCGCCGTGGCCGAGGGGAGTGCGGCCGGCCACGCCGGCGAGCACGTCGATCGCCATGGCGAACAGGCCGAAGATCAGCATCTCGGTGACCAGGGTCCGGGGATAGGCCGAGAGCACAAAAGGTGCTGCCAGGAGGAAGGCGCCCAGCAGGATCAACGCCGTTCGAAGGAGGTTCTGCATGGCTCAGGCCTTTCCGAACAGGCCCAGGGGGCGGAACGCCAGCAACAGCGCCATGGGTCCGAAGATGATGAAGTACGCCAGTTCGGGGAACCAGACCTGGCCGAAAGTGGCGAGGAACCCCACCATCAGGCTGCCGACGGCCGCACCCACCAGGCTGCCGCGCCCGCCGATGATGACGATGGCGAGGCTGAACACCAGGATCTCGGCGTCGGCGCTGGGATAGAGCGTCAGGAACGCGCCGCCGAGCACCCCGCCCAGGCCGGCCAGGGCCGAACCGAGCATGAAGGTGACCAGAAACAGCTTGCGGATGTCGATGCCGATGGCCTGAACCATTTCCTTGTCGTCCACTCCGGCGCGGATCATGGCGCCCAGGCGCGTGCGGTTGTACATGAGCCACAGCGCCAGGAAGATGACCACGCCCGCCACCAGGACGGTGAGGCGGTACTTGGGATAGAACAGGGGGCCGAGCTTGGCGGCGCCGCGCAGCCAGTCAGGAATGGGGATGGTCCGGGCGTCGCCGCCCCAGACTACGAGCGCAATGTCGTTGAGGACCATGGCCACGCCCAGCGTCAGTAGCACCTGCTTCAGCTCCTGGTCCTTCACGAATTCCAGCAAGCCGCGGTCGAGCGCCAGTCCGGCGAGCGCAATCACACCCGCCGCGACACAGGCACCGGCGACGAAGCTGCCGGTCGCCGCCACGGTGCTCATGCCGACATAGCCGCCGATCAAGTACAACGCGCCATGGGCCAGGTTCACCACCCGCAGCAAGCCGAAGATGAGGGTGAAGCCGCTCGCCACGATGAACAGCAGCGCGGCGAACGAGAGGCTGTTGAGTACCTGCAGCAGCGTGCCCATCATGCCTTTCGGCCCTCCTGCTGGACGGTCTGGGCCGCGAACCAGTCGAGAATCTGGGCGCCGGTCCAGAACAGCACGCCGGCGTGCCGCTGCAGGTATTCCAGGGCCTGCTCGAAATACTTGATCCGGTGGGGCACCCCGGAGAGGAAGGGATGCACCGGAATGCCCATGATGCGCGGCTGCTCAATGCCCTCCTGGTAGAGGCAGTCGAAGGTGTCCTTGACCCGCTCCAGGAACACGTCGGAGCGATGATGCTGAACCGCCATCATCGGGATGTCGTTCAGCTCCAGGCTGTAGGGCATGGCCACCATGTCGCCGAAAGCCGTCTTGAAGAAACAGGGCTGGTCGTCCAGCACCCAGTCGCCGATATAGCGGATGCCGGCCTCGGCCAGGTGATCGACGGTGTCGAGGGTTTGGGTCAGCCCCGGTCCCAGCCAGCCGACCGGACGCGTTCCGGTGAAACGCTCAATGGTGGCGACGGTCTCGGCGATCATCGCCCGCTGGTCGGCCACCTGATGGGTGGGCATCTGGACGAAACCGTGCCCCATGAACTCCCAGCCAGCGTCGAGCGCGGCCTCGGCAATGCGCGGATAGGTATCGCACACCTTGCCGTTGATCGACAGGGTCGCCTTGATGCCAAGGCGATCCAACACCGCCTTGAGCCGCCAGAATCCCACTCGCATGCCGTACTCGTGCCAGGCCCAATTGGCCACGTCGGGCAAGACCGGAACCCCGGTCGGAGCGGGCAGCACCTGCCGGGGCATGGCCCGGATGATCTCCCATTCCTCAACATTAACGATCGGCCACACCACCACGCGCGCGTCGTGGGGCAGGCGGAGGCGGGGGCGATCGACGATGGCCGAATAGGCGAGCCGGTCGCGCGGAATGGGTGCTGACTGGGCAAGTTGTTCCATTACGTGGACGTATAAAGATGAAATATCCTGAATCAATTTTTAATGTCATTGAAAATTGAGTCAACACAAATTTAATTTGTTCCATAATATGGACTTTTGCTGCGGGAGGAACGATGTCGGACGAGAGCTCGTCATCGGGCGGCGCACAAGCGGTGCTGCGCGCCGTAAAGCTGCTCAAACTGATTGCCTCCGAGGGCGGTGACGGCTTGCGGCTGGCGGACATCGCCGAGCGCGCCGTCCTGGAGCGGCCTACGGCCCACCGGCTGCTGAAGGCTCTGATCTCCGAGAGCATGGTGGCCCAGGACAAGGACAGCAAACGTTATCGTCTGGGGCCCCTGGTGTTCGAACTGGGCCTGGCGGCGGCCCACCAGTTCAACCTGAACGAACTGGCCAGGCCGGCGTTGGAACGGCTGGCCCAGAAGACCGGCGACACGTCCTTCCTGTTCGTGCGCAGCGGCAACGACGCCGTATGCCTGCTGCGCATCCAGGGCCACTTCCCGATCCAGACCCCGGCCGTACCGGTTGGCAGCCGCCAACCCCTGGGGGTCAACGCCGGGGGATTGGCGCTGCTGAGCCAACTGCCGGACGGCGAAATCGACGAAATCCTCGACAAGATTGCGCCTCGGCTGCCGGCGTTTGGCGGACTCGACCCCCAGGAGCTGAAGCGCCTGGTTCAACGAGCCCGGGGCCTCGGCTACGCCTTGGTCGGGGAATATGCCGTGCCGGGCGTCACGGCGATGGGTCTGCCCGTGTTCAGCCGCACGCGCACGCCGGTGGCGGCGCTGACCGTGGCGGCGCTCACCTCGCGCATGACACCGGCACGCCAGCGGGAGATCCTGCCGTTGCTCAAGTCCGAGGCGCAGCGCATCGCCGAGCTCCTGGGCCAATGATGCGTCTGTGCCTGGTCCTGCGCCGCCCCGGTTTTCGCCCGGTCCGGTGGCATACCCACGCGTTGCTTGAATGGCGGCGCCGCCGACGCTATCATTGATAGCATGACCAAGCCAACGGGGAGCATCACGTGGCGCAACTGGTGGTGCGTAACAT
>JBMOQT010000165.1:0-7977 GCA_049320945.1 Pseudomonadota bacterium | reverse complement strand
ACTGCGTCGAAGATCACCGCCGCGGCATCGCCGCCTTCCTGGGCGATGACCGTCACGTTGTTGCGCTCGCCCCAGGCGGCGAGCTGCTCGCGCGCCGCCGCGCGGAAGGTGTCGCCCGCCGCCAGCAGCACCGACTTGCCCTGGGCCTGGAAGAACTTGGCCAGCTTGCCGATGGACGTGGTCTTGCCCGAGCCGTTCACGCCGGCAATCATGATGATGAAGGGCTTGTGGGTCGATACGTCGAGGGGCTGCTCCAGGGGCGCCAGCAGGGCGTAGAGGGCGTCCGCGAGGGCCTGCTGCAACTGCTCGGCCGTTTCCAGCTTGTCGCGCTTGACGCGCGCCTTCAGTTCGTCGAGGAGATACTGGGTGGCCTCGACACCCACGTCGGCCATGAGGAGCGTCGTCTCCAGCTCCTCCAGCAGCTCGTCATCGATCTTGCCGCGGCGGAACAGCCCGGTGAGGGAGCCGCCGATCTGGGCGCGGGTGCGGGACAGGCCCTGCTTCAGCCGGTCCTTCCAGGACGGCTTGGGCGGGGCGGCTTCGGGCGCCGGCGCGGCAGGCTCGGGAGCCTGGGCCGGTTCGCCCTTCTGGGATTTCTTCAGGAAACCAAACATGGGAGGTGATGTCTCTAGGTCGGCTGCATCAAGACCGGAAAATCGCTAAGATGCAGCGCCGTCAATTCTAACAGATGCCGCACGACCCAATCATGACAAGGCTATCCAAGCGCTTTCTGTTCGCCCTCGTGTTCGCCCTGGCCTCCTGCCTGGCCCAGGCGGCCGGCCAGACCTACGAGAAGACCCTGGCCAACGGACTCAAGGTCATCGTCCAGGAAGACCACCGGGCCCCCACGGTGGTTCATATGGTGTGGTACCGCATCGGCGCCATGGACGAGGTGGACGGCACCTCGGGCGTGGCCCACGTGCTGGAGCACATGATGTTCAAGGGCACCAAGAAGGTGGGGCCGGGGCAATTCAACAAGCGCGTGGCTGACGCCGGCGGGCGCGACAACGCCTTCACCAGCCTGGACTACACGGCCTATTTCCAGCAGGTGCCCAAGGATCGCCTGGGCGAGATGATGATGCTGGAGGCCGACCGCATGGCCAACCTGGTCATCCGGCGCGACGATTTTGCCAAGGAGATCAAGGTGGTGATGGAGGAGCGCCGGCTGCGCACCGAGGACCGCCCGGAGGGCCTGGTGCACGAGACCCTCATGGCCACCGCCTACCAAGCCCATCCCTACCGTCGGCCGATCATCGGCTGGATGCAGGATCTGATGAACATGACCGCGGACGACGCGCGCGCCTGGTACCAGCGCTGGTACACGCCCAACAATGCCTACGTGGTGGTGGTGGGCGACGTGAACAAGGACGAGGTGTTCCGCCTGGCTGAAAAGCATTACGGCCAGGTCAAGCGCCGCGCCGTGCCGCAGACGAAGCTGTACCTGGAGCCGCCCCAGCGCGGCATCAAGCGGGTGGTAGTCAAGGCCCCTGCCAAGCTGCCCTACCTGGTGCTGGCCTGGAAGGCACCCAAGCTGGAGAACGTGGAGCAGGACCGCGAGTCCTATGCCTTGGAAATGCTGGCGGGCCTGCTGGACGGCCACCAGGCGGCGCGACTGCCGCGCCACCTGGTGCGCGGCTCTAAAATCGCCGTCTCCGCCGACGCCGGCTACGACTTCACCGTGCGCGGCCAGGCCTTGTTCACCTTGAGCGGCACGCCCGCCGAGGGCCGCAGCGCAGCCGAGCTGGAGCAGGCGCTGCGCGCTGAAATCGCGCGCATCCAGAAGGAGGGCGTGAGCGCCGAGGAACTGGAGCGGGTGAAGACCCAGATCATCGCCTCCGAGGTGTACAAGCGTGATTCCATGATGGCCCAGGCCATGGAGATCGGCCGCGCCGAAGCGGTGGGCTTCTCCTGGCGCGACATAGACCGCATGCTGGAGAAGATCCGCTCCGTCACCGCCGAGGAAGTCCAGGCGGTGGCCAGCAAGTACTTCTCCGACGACAGCCTCACCGTCGCCGTGCTGGATCCCCAGCCCCTGGAGCAGGGGGCGCCGCGCGCACCGGGTGCCGCCGCTCCGCGCCATTGATTTTTCCGGACATCGAAGCCATGAAGAAACAGCTGCTGGGATTGATCCTGCTGGTCGCCGCCGCCACGGCCCAGGCGGGCGTGGCCATCCAACATTGGACGGCGCCCTCGGGGGCGCGCGTGTATTTCGTGGAAAGCCGGGCCCTGCCCATCGTCGATGTCAATGTGGATTTTGCCGCCGGCGCGGCTTACGACCCGGCCGACAAGAGCGGCGTGGCGAGCCTCACCCGCTCCCTGATGCATGCCGGCGCCGACGACCTGGATGAAGAGAGCATCGCCGGGCGCCTGGTGGACATCGGCGCGCGCCTGGGCGGGGCCGCCGACCTGGACCGCGCCGGCTTCACCCTGCGCACCCTGTCTTCCCCCAAGGAGCGCACCGCCGCCCTGGAGCTGATGCGCACCGTGCTGCAGGCGCCGACCTTTCCGGAAGCGGTGCTGGAGCGCGAGAAGGCGCGCGCCGTCGCCGCCATCCGCGAGGCCGACACCCGCCCCGACAGCATCCTGTCCAAGCGCTTCTGGGCGGCCCTGTACGGCGACCATCCCTACGGGCGCAATGCCACGGTGGACAGCGTCCAGCGCATCACCCGGGACGATCTCGTGCAGTTCTACCGCGGCCACTACGGAGCCAGGAGCGCCGTGGTATCCATCATCGGCGACCTGTCGCGCGCCGAGGCCGAGGCGCTGGCGCAGCGGCTGACCGAAGCGCTGCCGCCCGCTGCCTACGACGCCCGCCTGCCGCCGGTCACCCTGCCCCAGAAGGAAACGGTGCGCATCCCGCATCCCGCGGCCCAGGCCCATGTGGCCCTGGGACTGCCGGCGGTGCGCCGCGGCGATCCGGACTACTTCCCCCTGCTGGTGGGTAATCACGTCCTGGGCGGCGGCGGCTTCGTGTCGCGTCTGACCAAGGAAGTGCGCGAGAAACGCGGTTATGCCTACAGCGTGTACAGCTATTTCCATCCCCTCAGGCTGGAAGGTCCTTTCCAGGTGGGGTTGCAGACCAAGCGCGAGCAGGCTGCCGAAGCGGTGCAGGTGGCCCAGGCGACCTTGCAGGATTTTCTGGAGCGCGGACCCACGACGGCGGAGCTGGCGACCGCCAAGCGCAACCTCATCGATGGTTTCGGCCTGCGCATAGACTCCAACCGCAAGATCCTGGAATACCTGGCGGTGATCGGCTTCTACCAGCTGCCCCTGACCTACCTCGACGACTTCCCCAAGCTGGTGGCCAAGGTGAGCGCCGAGGACGTGCGCGGCGCCTTCCGCCGCCATGTGCGGCCCGAGCATATGGTGACGGTCACGGTGGCGGCCGACTACTGAGCTTTGCATGTTTCGATGACAGCCCAGCAAAGCTCAGCCCTCACCCCCAACCCCTCTCCCGCCAACCCTCTCTCCCGGCCTCTCTCCCGGAGGGAGAGAGGAGGGTCGAGCCTCCCTTCCCCCTCAGGGGGAAGGGTCGGGGATGAGGGATTGCGGGCGAGGGGAGCGTCATGACGAAAATGGCTGTCAGCCATTTTCGTAATTTTCAGTAAAGCCGTGGCGCGCATCCGCATCATCGGCGGCGCCTGGCGCAGCCGCCTGATCCAGGTGGATGGCGTCAGGGGCCTGCGGCCCACGCCGGACGCGGTGCGGGAAACCCTGTTCAACTGGCTGGGCCAGGACCTGGAGGGGCTTGCCTGCCTCGACCTGTTTGCCGGCAGCGGCGTGCTGGGCTTCGAGGCGGCGTCCCGGGGCGCCCGCCATGTCACCCTGGTCGAGCGCGATGCGCGCGCCTTCGCCCGCCTCAAGGAGAACGCCGCCGCCCTGGGCGGCGACCCGCGGCTGGAGCTGGTGCGGGGAGATGCGCTAAAATTCCTTGCCCGCGCGGCCCAGCGCTATGACCTGCTGTTTCTCGATCCGCCGTACCATCAGGGCTGGATTGAAAAAATCGAGCCCTGGCTGCCTCGCGTACTGACCGCCGACGCCCGCATCTATGCCGAGGCCGAACATCCCCTGGAAGCCCTGGGGGAATGGACCACCGTTCGGCGCGGACGCAGCGGCCAAGTGTTCTATCAACTGCTGCAGCGGGGGGAAACATGAGCAACGGTGTCGCCGTCTATCCGGGAACCTTCGATCCGATCACGCGCGGCCATGAGGATCTGGTGCGGCGCGCTTCGAACCTGTTCCAGAAGGTGATCGTGGGTGTGGCTGACAGCCGCTCCAAGCGGCCCTTCTTCAGCCTGGAGGAAAGGGTGGAGATGGCGCGCGAGGTGCTCGCCGGCTATGCCAACGTGGCCGTCTTCGGCTTCGACTGCCTGCTGATGGATTTCCTCCACCAGCACAATGCGCGCGTCATCCTGCGCGGGCTGCGGGCGGTGTCGGACTTCGAGTACGAGTTCCAGATGGCGGGAATGAACCGCAATCTCTATCCCGATGTCGAGACCGTATTCCTGACGCCCGCCGAGCAGTACATGTTCATTTCCGCCACCATGGTGCGCGAGATCGCGGTTCTGGGCGGCGACGTAAGCAAGTTCGTTCAACCGTCGGTGCAGGCGCGGCTGCGGCAGAAAGTCGGCGCCGGCATCCCGGTCGGCAAGTAGTGAAGGAAGCAGTATGGCCTTGATGATCACCGATGAATGCATCAACTGCGACGTGTGCGAGCCGGAATGCCCCAACGGCGCCATCTCCCAGGGTGTCGAGATTTACGAGATAGATCCCAACAAGTGCACCGAGTGCGTCGGGCACTTCGACAAGCCCCAGTGCCAGGAGGTCTGTCCGGTGGATTGCATCGTGGTGAATCCGGACCACGAAGAGACCAAGGATCAGCTCATGGCCAAGTTCATGCGGCTGACCGCGGCCAAAGCCGCCTGACGCAGTAGATTTCCAGAAGTTTCAGGCTGCCAGGGCGTCCCGGCCCGGCAGCTCTTCCACCGCCCGCAAGTTGCGGTGCAGGTCCTTGGCGATCCGGTTCAGTTCGGCGAGCTGGGCCTCCAGTCCCGTGCGCATGTGGGTCAGTTCCCTGATCCGCTCTTCCAGAGTGTCGGTCGCCTGGTGAATGCGCTTGACGCTTTCCAGGCGGCGCTTCAGCTGCAGCTGATACTCCCGCACCTGGGTCTCCAGCGGCGCCATGACGGCGCGCAGCCAGTGGTCCGCGTCCCGATTGGCCTGCTCGAAGATCTTGCGCACCTGCAGGGCGATGGTCTCGAAGAAGCGCTGGGTGAGATTGCGCTGGGCGTGGGTGACGAGGTTAAGGAAGTTGTTGAACTGGGAGTCGCATACGCGCTCCAGGCGGCCGATCTCCTTCTCGTAGCGCAGCAGCGAGAACGCCACCGGCGCCCCCAGCTTGAGGCCATGCTCGGTGCTGAAGCGGGTGTACATGGCCTCCATCATGGAGACGATCTCGGTGATGTCGTCGTTGGAACGCCGCAGGTTGGTGCGGATATCCTCGAAGAAGCCGGTCATCGCCTCGCGCATGCCCTTGGAGAACATGGCGGCGAGCATGCCCTCGCGGGTGCGGCGGGTGGCGTCACGCACGGCGTCCATGCCCAGGTGGGTGAACAGGCTGTTGGTCAGGTTGGAAAACACGCTGCGCACAGCGTAGAAGCGCTGCAGGCCCTGGTCGAAATCGTCCTTCTCCTGTTTCACCTTGCGCATCATGTAGGCGATGACGGCCTCGTTCTTGCCGCGCAGGTCGTTGAGTTCCAGCAGTTGCTCCTGCACGCCGCCGATGCGGGCATCCAGCAGCCGGCGGGTGCGGCTGATCACGTCGCCCACTTCCGCCTCGGTGTTGTCGCACACGATCTCCTGCTTGGCGGGGATCAGTTCGCGCGACAGGGCGTGCTCCAGCTCCGGCAGGCGGCTGCGGCGCAGCAGTGCCCCGTCGCCGTTGATCTTGGCCACCAGGCCTTTCTGCGCCGAGACGGGGAAGATGTGGTCGGCGGGCAGTTCCAGGATCTGGCTGCAAGCCGTCACCTGGCCGGCGATCTCCGCCTCGATCTCGCGCTCGCTGCGCAGGCCGTCCCACAGCCCGTCGATTTTGTTGAGTACGGCGATACGGCCCTTCTGGCGCGTGCGCGGACCGTTCACGTGGTCGCGCCACACCGTCAGGTCGGATTGGGTCACGCCCGTGTCGGCGCCCAGGATGAACAGGATGGCGTGGGCGCTGGGCAGCAGCGACAGGGTCAGCTCCGGCTCGGCGCCGATGGCGTTCAGGCCCGGGGTGTCGAGAATGACCAGGCCCTGTTGCAGCAGCGGATGGGGGAAGTTGATGACGGCGTGGCGCCAGGCGGGAATGGCCACCTGGCCGTCGGCATCGGGCTTGAGGCCGTCCTCGCCCGCCGCGTCGATGGCGAAGCCCAGCCGGCCCGCCTCCTCGGCGGACACGCGCCGTTGCTCGCCCACGCGGCGCAAGGCCTCGTGCATGGATTCGGCGGACGCCAGATCCAGCGGGAAGGCGCGCCATTCCTCGGGGAAACGCTTGTACTCGCTCACCGCCGTATGGGTGGCGCGGGTCTCGATGGGCAGGAGCTCGATCGCCGGCGGCCTGGTCGCGTCGAACAGCAGCTCGGTGGGGCACATGGTGGTGCGGCCGGCGCTGGAGGGCAGGATGCGCCCGCCGTATTCGGAGAAGAACACGGCGTTGATGAGCTCCGACTTGCCGCGGGAGAACTCGGCGACGAAGGCGATGATCAGCTTGTCCTCGCGCAGGCGCTCCAGCAGCTGCTGCAGGCGCAGGTCGGTCTGGGCGTCGCCCAGCTCGTTTTCCGCCAGCCAGGCGCGCAGACGCCCCAGGTTCTCGCCCAGCGCGGCGCGCCAGCTGCTGTAAGCGGAAAACTCTTGCACCAGACCCATGTGCTCCTCCCCGGCCTATGAAGTCCGGATGACTCTAGCACAAGGCCGCGCGCCCACGGCGCCGGCCGGTCGCGGCAGCGCCGCCGTTCGTCAGCGCTGGCAGCGCGGGCAGTAGAAGGTGGAGCGGTTGCCCTGGCGCAGGCTGCGCACCGTGCCGGCGCACTTCCGGCAGGGCTGGCCGTCCCGGTCGTAGACGTAGTACTGCTGCTGGAAGTACCCGGGGCTGCCGTCGCTGTGGACGAAATCCCTCAAGCTGCTGCCGCCTGCCGCCAGGGCGGCCTCCAGGGTTTCCTTCACCGCCGGCACCAGGCGGGCGCAGCGCGCCCGCGACAGGCGTCCCGCCGGCGTGCGCGGATCGATGCCGGCACGAAACAGGCTCTCGGACGCGTAGATGTTGCCCACGCCCACCACCACCCGGCTGTCCATGAGCACTTGCTTGATGGCGGCGCTGCGGCCGCGGATGGCCTGATGCAGATATTGGGGGGTGAACGCCTCGGACAGGGGTTCGACACCCAGGTGGGCCAGCAGGGGGTGATGCCGGGCCGGGGGGGTGAGCCACAGCAGGGCGCCGAAGCGGCGCGGGTCGCGCAGCCGCAGGGCACGGTTGCCGAACACGATGTCCACGTGGTCGTGCTTGCCGGGCGCAGCGCCGGACGGCACCAGGCGCAGGCTGCCCGACATGCCCAGGTGCGCCAGCAGCAGCCCGTCGCCGAAGTCGAACAGCAGATACTTGGCGCGGCGCTCGACGCCGGCGAGCACCCGGCCAACCAGGTGCTGCGCCAGGTCAGCCGGCACCGGGTAGCGCAGGCGCCCTTGGCGCACCACCAGGGCCGACACTTTCCTGCCGGCGAGATCGGGCAAGAGCCCGCGGCGCGTGATCTCGACTTCGGGCAATTCCGGCATGGTTGTGGCTGGCTGTTGGCTTGCCCGCCGGGGCAAAACCTCCTAACATCGTCCGAGAACCCGATTCTACCGTTACCGCTCTAACAGGCTCCAGCTTCGATCCCCCTGTCTCGACCGATTTCATGCCATCCCTCTCCCGCCCGCAACTCGCCGCGGTCTGCCTTTGCG
>JBMOQT010000164.1:0-8001 GCA_049320945.1 Pseudomonadota bacterium | reverse complement strand
CGACCACGCCCGACGACGCCAAGAGGGCGTTGATCGCCGCCGCCATCGAACGGGCCCGCGCCCAAAAGGAACAGGTCCAGCCCCGCAACATCGACAACCTCACGCCCGAGCAGCGGGCGGAAGTCGCCGAAGTGGAGGCGCGGCGCGAGCGCATCCGCGCCATGGCCCAGACGCCGCCCGAGAAACCGGTGTAGCAGGCGGCAGGCTCTGTCATAAGTACAAGATGATCACTTCTCCTCATGTCCACCTCCCCGTCAGCGTACGGGCCGTCATGGCCAAGGTGCTGGTGGCACTGGTGCCGGGAGTCGCCGCCTACGTATGGTTCTTCGGCGCCGGCATCCTGGTCACCCTGGCCCTGGCCACCCTCGCCGCCCTGGCCGGCGAGGCGCTGATGCTGAAGCTGCGGGGCAAGCCCCTGGCGCTGTTCCTGGGCGACGGCAGCGCCGTGGTCACCGCCTGGCTGGTGGCGCTGGCCTTCCCGCCCCTGTCGCCCTGGTGGCTGATCGTCGCCGCCACCCTGTTCGCCATCGTCGTGGCCAAGCACCTCTACGGCGGCCTCGGCCAGAATCCCTTCAACCCGGCCATGGCGGCCTTCGCCGTGATGATCGTGGCCTTTCCCGCCCTCATGTCCCAGTGGCCGGCGGCGGCGCGGCCGCTGCCCTTCGCCGAGCAGTTGCGCCTCATCTTCGTCGGGGTGCGCCCTGTCGATGCGATCGTCATGGCAACGCCGCTGGATGCCCTGCGTACGGCGTTCGCTTCGGGCGAGGGGCGCGCCACGGTGGCGGGCGCGCTTGCCGCGTACCCGGGCGGCGGGCTGGTCGCCGGCAGGGGCTGGGAATGGATCGCCCTCGGCTACGCCCTGGGGGGCCTGTGGCTGCTGCAGCAGCGGGTATTTACCTGGCATGTGCCGGCAGCCTTCCTGGGCACCCTGGCATTGCTCTCCGGCGTATTCCATGTGGCCGCGCCCGAGCGCTTCGCCCCGCCGCTGTTCCACCTGTTCGGCGGCGCCGCCATGCTGGGGGCCTTCTTCATTGCCACCGACCCGGTGTCGGGCGCCATTACGCCGCGCGGCAAGCTGATCTTTGCCGCCGGCGCGGCGCTCATCACCTACATCATCCGCGTCTTCGGCGCCTACCCGGACGGCGTGGCCTTCGGCATCCTGCTCATGAACATGTGCGTGCCGCTGATCGACATGAACACCCAGCCGCCGGTGTTCGGCAGGAAGGATGGACAACCATGAGCGCGTCGCCGGAGGCGAGCATCGTACGCGTATCGGCCCGCACCGGCACCATCCTGTTCGTGTTCGCCTTTGTGTTCACGGCCCTCATGGGGGCCACCTACTATGCCACCCGGGAACCCATCGCCGCCAGTGAGGAGAAGGAGAAGCTGAAGCTGATCAACGAGGTGCTGCCGCCCCAGGGCTATGACAACAGGCTTCTGGCGGACCAGGTGGAGATCGCGCCGGCCGCTGAACTGGGATTGGCTTCGAGCCGGGTATTCCGGGCACGCAAGGCAGGCGCGCCGGCGGCGCTGGTGGTGGAGGCGGCCGCGCCCGACGGCTACAGCGGCCGCATCGGCCTGATCGTGGCGATCGATACCTCCGGCCGCCTCACGGGGGTGCGCGTCACCCAGCACAAGGAGACGCCCGGCCTCGGGGACTACATCGATCCGGCCAAGGACAAAAACAAGGCATCCCCCTGGATCCGCCAGTTCGACGGCAAGAGCCTGGCCGAAGTGCCGGCGGCGCAATGGAAGGTGAAGAAGGATGGCGGCCGCTTCGACCAGCGCACCGGCGCCACCATCAGTGCCCGCGCCGTGACCCGCGCCGTGGGCCGCGCCCTGCAGTTCGTCAATGCCCATCGCGACGCCCTGTTCGCCGCCCCCCAGGGCGCCCGCCTCGATCTGGCCGACGACAATCCCCGGAGCATGCCATGAGCAGCCCCTCCTATCGCGAAGTCGCCTGGAACGGCGTGTGGAAGCAGAACACCGGCGTGGTGCAGATCCTCGGGCTGTGTCCCATCCTGGCGGTGAGCACCAACATGGTGAACGGCGTCAGCCTTGGCCTGGCCACCATCCTGGTCATGGCCCTGTCCAGCTTCGCAGTGGCGGCGCTGCGCAACTTCATCCCCCACGAGATCCGCATCCCGGTGTTCATCCTGATCATCGCCGCCCTCACCACCATGGTGGAACTGGCGATGAACGCCTGGCTGCATTCCCTGCACCTGGTGCTGGGCATCTTCATTCCCCTTATCGTCACCAACTGCATCGTGCTGGCCCGGGTGGAGGCCTTCGCCGCCAAGCACGGGCCCCTGGTGGCCGCCTACGACGGCGCCATGATGGGCGTCGGGCTGGTGGGCGTGCTGGCGGTGCTGGGCTCGGTCCGGGAACTGCTGGGCGCGGGCACGTTATTCGGTGGCGTCGAACTCGTCGTTCCCGGAGCCCGGGCGCTGCAAGTCCTGCCCGCCGACTATCCGGGCTTCCTGGCGGCCATCCTGCCGCCGGGGGCTTTCATCCTGCTGGGCTGCCTGATCGCGGCGCGCAACTGGATCGACGCGCGCGCCACACGGCGCGCCCGCCTGGCCCACCCCGTCCAGCGCCAGGCGGCCTGACCATGGGTCCGAAGAAGATCCGCACCCTGTTCGAGCGCTTGGCCGCCGCCGATCCGGCACCCACCACCGAGCTGGAATACGGCACGCCGTTCCAGCTCCTGGTGGCGGTGATCCTGTCGGCCCAGGCCACCGACCGCAGCGTGAACCTGGCCACGCGCCGCCTGTTCAAGGTGGCAGGTACGCCCGAGGCCATCGTCGCCCTGGGCGAGGAAGGCCTGGCGGACTACGTGAAGACCATCGGCCTGTACAAGTCCAAGGCCAAGAACGTGGTGGCGATGGCGCGCCTCCTGCTCGAGAAGCACGGCGGCCAGGTGCCGTCCACGCGCGAGGAACTGGAAGCCCTGCCCGGCGTCGGCCGCAAGACGGCCAATGTGATACTCAACACCATCTTCGGCCAGCCCACCATCGCCGTGGACACCCACATGTTCCGCCTCGCCAACCGCACGGGCCTGGCGCCCGGCAAGGACGTGAAGGCGGTGGAAGAAAAGCTGATGAAAGTGGTGCCGCCCGAATTCCGCCACAACGCGCACCATTGGCTGATCCTGCACGGGCGCTACGTGTGCAAGGCGCGCAAGCCCGACTGCCCCCTGTGCCTGATCCGCGACTTGTGCGAGTATCCCCACAAGACCCAGACCCTGCCCGCCGGTCATGCCGATCCCCGTCGCTAGCGCGCTTGCCGTCGCCCGCAAACCCGAGCCGGAGCTGGCCGCCCATGTGGTGCGCGAGGCCCTGGCCCGCTGCGGCACGGACATCGCCCGCAGCGTGCTGCTGTTCCTGAGCGACGACTTCGCCCGTCACGCCGCCCCGGCCGCGGTCCAGGCCGCGTCGCGCGCCGCCAATTGCCTGCAGGTGGCCGGCTGCACGGCGCCTGGCGTGTTCACCGAGCAGGACTGGGTGCTCGACCGCCCCGCCGCCTGCGCCCTGGTGTTCGGCGCCGGCGTCACCTTGGGCGCGCCCGGCGGCGACGAGCCCCTGCTCACCCTGGCGCTGCCGGCGGCTGCCACCGGCCCCTGGCTGGAAGGCCCGACCCAGCGTTTCGGCATCCTGTCCACCGACGGAGCCGCCCAGAACCCGGGCCGGGTCTGGGGCCACGGCAAGCTGTCGCCCGAAGGCCGCTTCGAGGCGACGCTCACGGGCGTGCGCGCCGCCATCGGCGCCGCCCAGGGGTTGCGCATCCTCACGCCGCCCCTGGCCGTGTCCCAAGTCTCGGGCTACGACGTGCGGCGCCTGGGCGGGCAGCCGGCGCTCGCCACCCTGCTGCGCGAGCTGCCCCTGGAGTTGCGCAGCCAGAAACAGCTGCCGCTCCACCTGTTGTTCGCCGGCGTGATTGCCGGCGATCCCCAGGGGGCCGTGGAACATGGCCGTTACACGCCGGTGTCGCTGATCACCGTTAACGGCGAGGAGAACTCGGTCACCCTGGCGACCCAGCTCGCGCCCGGCAGCCACTTGTTCTGGGGCATGCGCTCGGCCGTGGCGGCGGAGCGGGACATGCGCGTCCTGGTTGGCACCCTGGCCGCACGGCTGGAAGACGAGCCGGACTTCGGCCTGATGTTCTCCTGCATGGGACGCGGTCCCTATTTCTTCGGCGGCGAGGACAGGGATCTGGCCGCCGTCAAGGAGCGCTTTCCCGGCATGCCGCTGGCCGGCGTCTATGGCAGCGGCGAGATCGGCCATATCTGCGGCGGCAACCGCATCCTCCACAACACCGCCGTCCTGGCACTGTTCCGCGCCCATGTTTAATCCTTCGCGCGATCAAGTGCGCCGCTTCTTCATCGAGGCCTGGCGCAAGCACCGGCAGCGGGAATTGCTGGAACCGCTGGAGTACATCGCGGCGCGCATCGTCGCCCTGCATCCGGAGTACCACGCGCTGCTGGAACAGGACGACGCGGCGCAGCGGGAGTTCTCGCCCGACGCGGGCGAGACCAATCCCTTCCTGCACCTGTCGCTGCATCTGGCCATTGAGGAGCAGCTGGCGATCGATCAGCCGCCCGGCATCCGCGCCGCCTTCGACCAGCTTCTCGCCCGGGGCACCGACCGCCATGATGCCCTGCACGCGGTGCTGGACTGTCTCGGGGAAACCCTGTGGCGCAGCCAGCGGGACAACAAGCCCCTGGACGGCGCCGCCTATCTCGACTGCATTCGCAGGAAGGCTTAGTTAAGGGATTTACTTCTTCACGTACAAACCCTGCTGGCCGGCGAAATAGGCGGCCAGGGCCTGCATGTCCCCCTGCGACAAGTTCTTCACCTGCTCCGCCATGATCGGGTTCTTGCGCTTGCCGGACTTGTAGTCCAGCAGCGCCCGGTACAGGTAGTCCTGGTACTGGCCGGCGAGACGGGGGAAGTCCGCCACCTGGCTGTTGCCGTCCTGGCCATGGCAGGCGGCGCAGGCGGCCACCTTGTCCTTGATTGCCGGAGGGGGATCACCGGCGGCACCGCACAGTCCGCTCGCCAGGGCGGCGGCGATGAATGCCACGTGCTTCACGGCTTTCATTTCCCGCCCTCCTGCTTGGCGCCGTAGTAGGCTGCGATGTCGGCCATGTCCTGCTCGCTCAGGCTGGCGGCAATCCCGGTCATGGTGGGATGGCTGCGCTCGCCGTTCTTGTAGGCGGTGAGCGCCTTGACGATGTAGGCCGCATGCTGGCCGCCCAGCTTGGGCACGCGATACACCTCCGGGAACGCGGTTTGGTAGCCGGGTATGCCGTGGCAGCCCACGCACATGGAGATCTTGCCCTTGGCCGCTTCCGGATTTCCCTCGGCGGCATGGCTTGCCGCCAGGGCCCCGGCCAGCGCCGCACAGGCGAGCAGGTGCACGATTTTCATATTTTGTTTCCGCTGTCTGTTGAGGTCTAAATTACTGGATTCTAACGGAGGCCCCCGGGAGCGTCAAAAAAACGCCGCTGTCATGCCCGGTAGGCGCGGATCTCCTGCAGATCCTGGCGCATGGTCTCGAGCAGCTGGTGGGATTGCTCCGCCTCCAGGCCCAGGAAAGCGAGTGCCGCGGCGCCGCCGACATGCCATTCCGGGTCGTCCGCCTCCTGCAGGAAGCACCCCACCAGATGTTCCGACACCAGCCCCAGGGCAACCAGCGTCTGCACCGGCCGCGGGGCGTGCGCACGCGTGCCGGCGAGCACCGAATAGTCATGGTGATAGCGGATGGCCCAGACCACGGTCTCCGGCAGATACCAGTTGCGCGCCAGCAGGGCACCCACCACCGGATGGCTGGTGTGGTAGCGCGCGGTCTCGGCGGCCACCACCTTGCCGCCGGTGCGGCAGGCCCGGGCGAACACCTCGCCATAGTCGGCATGCTGCAGGGTGAGGACGGCAACGCCGGCTTCGTGAAACAGGCCGAAGGTGTAGGCGTCGTCCGCCGACACCTGGGGCCAGCGCGCTGCCAGGTAGGAGGTGACCACAGCGTTGTAATTGGAGCGCTCCCAGAAGCGCTCCAGCCCGGCGGCGCCACCGCCCAGGCTGTGGCGCAGGGCGAAGCCGTAGACGATCTTGAGCAGGTTGCGCAGGCCCAGCACCGCCACCGCCTGCTGGATCGACTGCACCTTGCGCCGCAGGGCGAAGAAGGGCGAATTGGCGGTCTTCAGCACCGCGGCGGCGAGCGCCACGTCGCCGGCGATCATGCGCGAGATCTTGACGAAGTCCACCTCGTCGCGGCGCGACTCCTCGAGCAGGGCCAGGACGATGGCCGGACAGGGGGGAATGGAAATCTTCCTGAGCCCTTCGGCGGCCGCCTCGTCAGACAGGTCGGCGGCAAAGGGGCTGTCGGATTGCGCGCTCATTGGGCATCCACAGGGTGACTCAGCCGCGGCTCGCCCGGATCTCGCGCAGCTCCGGTGCCAGGCTTTCGGCCACCCGGTCCAGGCCGTTCTCGTCCAGGTTCAGATAGCTCAGCACCGCGGCGCGCACCCGGATCCACTCCGCGTCGTCGGGATAGCCCAGGAATCCCGCCACGATGTGCTCCGACACGCTGCCCATGGCCACCAGGGAGCGCACCGGCCGGGTGGCGTGCTCGTTGGGCACGGCGAAGATGGACATGTCGTGCTGGTACCGGATGGCCCACACGGTGTCGGCCGTGAGATACCAGTTGCGCGCCAGCAGGGCACCCACCACCACGTGGTTGGTGCGGTAGCGCTCGTCCTCGATGCGCGTCGGGTCCACCGGCCGGGCATTGGCCAGCGCCAGGGTTTCCTTGTAGTCGGCGAACTTCTGCATCAGCACCGCCATGCCGGCGTCGTGAAACAGGCCGAAGCAATAGGCCTCCTCCGCCGACACGCCGCGATAGCGTTGCGCCAGCAGGGAGCACACCACGGCATTGAAGTGGGACCGCTCCCACAGCCTCTCCATGGGCGGGCCGCTGCCCAGGCTCTGGCGCAGGGCATAGGCGTAGACGATCTTGAGCAGGTGGTTGAGACCCAGCACCGACACCGCCTGCTGCACTGTCTGCACCTTGCGGCGCAGCCCGAAGAAGGGCGAATTGGCCGCGCGCAGCACGCTGGCGGCAAGCGCCACATCGCCGCCCACCAGGCGCGCCACCCTTAGGAAATCGATCTGCTCGTTCAGGCTTTCCCGCATCAGGCTGACGACTATGCCCGGACAAGGGGGAATGGGAATGTCGCGCAGCGCCTCGCCGACCGGTTCGCCGATCAGCTCGGAATCCAGCAATTCGGCCGCACTGGGCATGAGTATCTCCTGGCAGGGTTCTCCGTCTCCCTATATCGGCAGCAGCCGGCCAAACTGAAGTCCGCAGTGCGGAACGGCGCGCCCGGAATCTTCAGGCATTGACGGCTGGGACGCCAGCAAAGGCTATAATGGGCCGATATCGTTTGAGGCCAAATCATGCGTTTTGAAGGTTCTTCCAGTTACGTCGCCACACCTGACCTGATGCTTGCGGTCAATGCCGCCATCACCCTGCAGCGGCCGCTGCTGATCAAGGGCGAGCCGGGCACCGGCAAGACCATGCTGGCGGAGGAAGTAGCCGCCGCCTTGGGCCTGCCCCTGCTGCAATGGCACATCAAGTCCACCACCAAGGCCCAGCAGGGCTTGTACGAGTACGACGCCGTGTCGCGCCTGCGCGACTCGCAACTGGGCGACGGGCGCGTGCACGACATCGCCAACTACATCGTCAAGGGCGTGCTGTGGCAGGCCTTCGAATCGGACACGCCCACGGTGATCCTGATCGACGAGATCGACAAGGCGGACATCGAATTCCCCAACGACCTGCTGCGCGAGCTGGACCGCATGGAATTCTATGTGTACCCTGAATCCGTGTTCATTTGTCATAGATCAAACACAACCTGTTGATTCTTTGCGAGAATACATGCTTTCCCCTCTTCACCCAACTGACCATGCCGCGCTTTGAAGTGAAACAAACTGGCAAGCTGAA
>JBMOQT010000163.1:0-8031 GCA_049320945.1 Pseudomonadota bacterium | reverse complement strand
CAGGCGCCGCGCATCCGCCAGGTGGAGTTCCTGGGCTTATCGGAGAAGCGCATCCTGCTGATCATCGTCACCCAGGACGGTGACGTGCAAAATCGCATCCTGTTCACCCAGCGCGCCTACACCCCGAGCGAGCTGATCACGGCTGCGAACTATCTCAACCAGAACTTTGCCGGCCTCGATTTCGAGCAGATCCGCCTGCGCCTCCAGGAGGAACTGAAGCAGTTGCGCGCCGACATGACCGAGCTGATGACCGCCGCCGTGGAAGCGGGCAACGAGGCGGTCAGCGACGCCTCCGGCCAATACGTCATTTCCGGCGAGAAGAACCTGCTGGACGTGGAGGAGCTGTCGTCCAACATGGCGCGGCTGCGCGAGCTGTTCAACCTGTTCGAGCAGAAGACCGCCCTGGTGCAGCTGCTGGAGATCTCCAATCGGGCGGAAGGCGTGCAGATCTTCATCGGCGGCGAGTCGGGGCTGGCACCCCTGGACGAATGCAGCGTGATCACGGCCCCCTATGAAGTGGATGGCCAGGTGGTGGGCTCGGTGGGCGTCATCGGACCGACACGCATGGCCTATGAGCGGGTGATTCCCATCGTCGACATCACCGCCAAGCTGTTGTCGAGCGCCCTGTCGACGCCGTGATGGACCGCTACCGGCCGGAGCCGCCCCACAGCCACGGCACGCCGGCCCGCAGCGCGGTGCTGCTGGTCAACCTGGGCAGCCCCGAAGCGCCCACGCGGGCGGCGCTGCGCCGCTACCTCAAGGAATTCCTGTCCGACCCGCGCGTGGTGGAAATCCCGCGCCTGCTGTGGTGGCCCATTCTCCATGGAGCGATACTCACCACCCGCCCAGCCGCTTCCGCGCAGAAATATGCCGCAGTATGGATGCCCGAAGGCTCTCCCCTGCAGGTGCACACGGAGCGCCAGGCAAGACTGCTGCGTGGCTACCTGGGCCAGGCCGGCCATGGCGACGTGCTGGTGGATTACGCCATGCGCTACGGCCGGCCCGCCGTCGCCGAGGTGCTGGACAAGCTCAAGGCCGGCGGGGCGGCCCGCGTCCTGGTGGTACCGCTCTACCCCCAGTACGCCGCCAGCACCACGGCCAGCGCGTGGGACGCCCTGGCGGCGTGGCTGGGCAAGACGCGCAACCTGCCGGAAGTGCGCTTCGTGCGCGGCTTCCATGACCACCCGGGCTACATCAGGGCGCTCGCGGCCTCGGTGAGCGAGCATTGGGTGGCGCGCGGCCGGCCCGACAAGCTCATCATGAGCTTCCACGGCGTACCGCGCTTCACCCTGGAGCGGGGCGATCCCTACCACTGCGAATGCCGCAAGACGGCGCGCCTGCTGGCCCAGGAACTGGGTCTGAAGGATGATGAGTGGCTGCTCACCTTCCAGTCGCGCTTCGGCCGCGCCGAGTGGCTCAAGCCCTATACCCAGCCGACCCTGGAAGCACTGGCGCGCCAAGGCGTCGGGCGCGTGGATGTGCTGTGCCCGGGGTTCGTGGCGGACTGCCTGGAAACCCTGGAAGAGATCGGCCTGGAGTGCAAGAGCGCCTTCCTTGGCGCCGGCGGCAAGGAGTTCCACTTCATCCCCTGCCTCAACGAGCGGCACGAGTGGATCGCGGCGCTCGCCGCCCTGGTCAGGGATCATCTGGGCAGCTGGCTGTCGCTGCCGCAACCTTCGCCGCAGGAAATGGCGGCATTGGCTGCCCGGGCCCAAGCCCTGGGCGCCAGAAGCTAGGAGAAGAACAATGCGCCTGCTACTGCGCTGGGCCATCAACGCCCTGGTCCTGCTGGGGATTCCCTACCTGCTCGATTCAGTGCGGGTGGACAGCTTCTACACGGCCTTGATCACGGCGCTGGTGCTGGGCCTGGCCAATGCCCTGATCCGTCCCGTGCTGATCCTGCTCACCCTGCCGATCACCCTTCTGACCCTGGGCTTGTTCACCCTGGTGATCAACGGACTGCTGTTCTGGTTCGTGGCGAGCTTCGTGGAGGGTTTCTACGTGGCGGGGTTCTGGGCAGCCTTCTTCGGCGCCCTGCTCTATAGCGTGTTCTCTTCGCTACTCAACATGCTGCTGCTGGGCGCCAGGGAACGCCGCGCCGAGTAGTCAGGCCTTCAATCCACCCGGCACGGCGGCTCGAGTCAATCATCCCGCCCGCGACATGCGCTTGCGGCAGCGCGTGGCGCCGGGGTTGAACTCCCCGTTCATGCCCTTGATGGCCGCGCGCCGGGCCTTGACCGCCAACTGGAAGGCGCCCTTCTCGCCGTATTTGTTCACCGAGAACTTGATGCGCTTGCTGCGCCCGTTGGGCAGAACCCACGAGGCCACCCAGAACCAGCGGCGTTCCTCCGGCGGACGATCCTTGGTCTCGGAGGCACAATAACGGCACACGCCGACCACGCCGGATTTGTTGTTTTTCTTGCGGATCTGGGCGTGCTCGCGCCTGGACAGGGGCGGATACTTGGCGATGATCTGGTCGCGGAAGGACTTGGCGGCCATGAGCGCCTTTTTTTTGCCGCCATAGACACCGTCGCTGAATTGCCGGCGATGGATTATTCCGCGCCGCTGGATCGTCACCAGCCAACCGTGGGTGCGGCTGGCTTCGTTGTCCACCCGAGTAATGCCGTAAATGGGAGTCATCCGCTTCACCTCGTCTTCTCCCCCAACAAAATGTAGTGATCTGTCCTACAAGCCGACCGGGACCGACAGCTTTGCCCCGGCATTCCAGGTTTCGGCAGGTTTCGGGAAAACTTTAGCGGCGGGCTTGAAGGGCGCCGCCAGGCCCCCACATGAGGCGCAAAGGAAACCTTGGAGATCTCAAGTGGAAGACACCATCCACCTCGTTTGCCCCCATTGCGCGACGGTCAATCGTCTCCCCGCTGCGCGCCTGGGCGAATCGCCTTCCTGCGGCAAATGCAAGAAAGCACTATTCACCGGCCAGCCGGCGGAACTCGATGCCGCCGCCTTCGCCGCCCAAGTGGAGCGCAGCGACATTCCCGTGGTCGCGGATTTCTGGGCGCCCTGGTGCGGGCCCTGCCGCATGATGGCGCCGGCCTTCGCCCAGGCGGCCCGGCAGCTGGAACCGCGTTACCGCCTGGTCAAGCTCAACACCGAGGAGCAGCCGGCGCTGGCCAGCCGCTTCGGCATCCGCAGCATCCCCACGCTGGTGATGTTCCACAAGGGCCGGGAGCTGGGCCGCCAAGCGGGTGCCATGGATGCGGGCAGCCTCATGCGCTGGATCACCAGCCGGTGCTGAGCCGTCCCCTGATTTCGGCGAACAATGCCTCCCGCTCCGCGGGCGGCGCGCGCTCCAGCGCTGCCTCCCAGGAAGGGAACAGCCCCGTTTCTTCGCGGTGCTCGTGCTTGGCCAGGGTGCCGGAGAGAATCGCCAGGAAGGCGGACGCCGCTCCGCCCTCCTCCTCCAGGGCTGCCTCCGCCAGGATCAGCTGCTGCAGGATTTCCTCGTGCTCGCGCAGCATGACGGAAGTGGGATCGTCGCCCAGGGGTGAGCGAGGCGCGCCGAAACGGGGTACCAGGACATCGTTCTCCACGGCGATATGGCCGCGCAGTGCCCGGCCGAATTCAGCCAGCACGGGAGCCGCGGCCGGCCCGTCGCCTGCCTCGCGCAGCCGCAGCCCCTGGCTCAACAGAACATCGAGGCGCTGGTGATGTCGTAACAGCAGGTCGATCACGCCCTGGGGCGAAACGTCCTCGGTGCGCAGCAGCGTGACAGCAAACCCGGCCTCTCCGGCGGGCTCCACCTGCCAGCGCAGGGTGCCACGCAGATGGTTGTTGATGGCGGCGAGCAGCAGGTCGGGCGTTTCACTCGCCAGCACGCGCAGGCGTTGTCCCGGATGCAGCGCGTCGACCGCGTTGAGGACCGCGCCTCGCCTGCGGCTCGGGGGGACGGAAGTCAAATCGAGATCGAAATCTGGCTGAGTCATGGCGTCAACGCCTCCTGCCCGGAGAATATTAGCAGGTTCTTATTTTTTCGGCCTTCCCCTTGAAATCCGGCCAGGCGCCTCAATTGTGCAACCTGATCTACCAGGGAGATTGAACCGTTATGCAAGAGAACCCGCAGCTTCCCCAGTCCGATGAACCCCAGACCATGGGCGAACCCAGTGCCGCCACCGCCGAGGACAGCACCGAGACCATGCCCAGCACGGAAGAGCTGCTGCGCCAGGCGGAGCTGAAGGCTGCCGAGCACCACGACGCCTGGCTGCGTGCCAAGGCGGAGGCCGAGAACGTGCGCCGCCGGGCCCAGGAGGATATCGCCAAGGCCCACAAGTTCGCCGTGGAGAAGTTCGCCCAGGAACTGCTGGCCGTCAAGGACAGCCTGGAGGCCGCCCTGGCGACGGAGAACGCCACGCTGGAAAACATGAAGGCGGGCGTCGAGCTCACCCTCAAGCAGCTCGTCGGCGCCTTCGAGAAGCACGGCCTGGCGGAGATCAATCCTGTAGGCGAGAAGTTCGATCCCCACCGCCACCAGGCCATCACCATGATAGAAGCCGAGGGCGAGCCCAATCGGGTGCTCAACGTGCTGCAAAAGGGTTATGCCCTGCACGAGCGTGTCATCCGGCCGGCGCTGGTGGTGGTATCGAAGGCCAAGGCTGCACAGGGGACTTGAGATCACACCGGAAAGCCCCATATCCATCATCAGTTAGCCGCTGCCGGAAGCGGCGTTCGAAGAAATCCAGATACGAGGAACGAACATGGGAAAGATCATCGGAATTGACCTGGGCACGACCAACTCCTGCGTCGCCATCATGGAGGGGGGCAAGCCCAAGGTGATCGAGAATTCTGAAGGCTCGCGCACCACGCCTTCCATCGTCGCCTATACCGAGGACGGCGAGATCCTGGTGGGCGCGCCCGCCAAGCGCCAGGCGGTAACCAATGCCAAGAACACGCTGTTCGCGGTGAAACGCCTGATCGGCCGCCGCTTCGAAGAGAAGGAAGTGCAGAAGGACATCGACCTGATGCCCTACAAGATCGTCAAGGCCGACAACGGCGACGCCTGGGTGGAAGTGCGCGGCAGGAAGATTGCGCCGCCGGAGATCTCCGCCCAGGTGCTGCGCAAGATGAAGAAGACGGCGGAAGACTACCTCGGCGAGGAAGTCACCGAGGCGGTCATCACCGTGCCGGCCTACTTCAACGATTCCCAGCGCCAGGCCACCAAGGACGCGGGGCGCATCGCCGGACTGGAAGTCAAGCGCATCATCAACGAGCCCACCGCCGCGGCGCTCGCCTTCGGCATGGACAAGAAGGCCGGCGACCGCAAGATCGCCGTCTATGACCTGGGCGGCGGCACTTTCGACATCTCCATCATCGAGATCGCCGCGGTCGAGGGCGAGCACCAGTTCGAAGTGCTGTCCACCAACGGCGACACCTTCCTGGGCGGCGAGGACTTCGACCAGCGCCTGATCGACTACATCGTCACGGAATTCAAGCGCGAGCAGGGCGTCGATCTCAAGAACGACGTGCTGGCGCTGCAGCGCCTGAAGGAGGCGGCGGAGAAGGCCAAGATCGAGCTCTCCTCCAGCCAGCAGACCGAGATCAACCTGCCTTACATCACCGCCGACGCCACGGGGCCGAAGCACCTGGCCATGAAGATCACCCGGGCCAAGTTCGAGAGCCTGGTGGATGACCTCATCGAGCGCACCATCGAACCCTGCCGCATCGCCATCAAGGACGCGGGGGTCAAGGTGGGGGACATCGACGACGTCATCCTGGTGGGCGGCATGACGCGCATGCCCAAGGTGCAGGAGAAAGTGCGCGAGTTCTTCGGGCGCGAGCCGCGCAAGGACGTGAACCCCGACGAGGCCGTGGCTATCGGGGCCGCCATCCAGGCCGGCGTGCTGCAGGGCGAGGTCAAGGACGTGCTGCTGCTGGACGTCACCCCCCTGTCCCTGGGCATCGAGACCCTGGGCGGCGTCATGACCAAGCTGATCCCGAAGAACACCACCATCCCGACCAAGGCGACGCAGGTGTTCTCGACCGCCGAGGACAACCAGACGGCCGTGACGATCCACGTGCTCCAGGGCGAGCGCGAGATGGCCTCGGGCAACAAGAGCCTGGGGCAGTTCAACCTGACCGACATCCCGCCGGCGCCGCGCGGCATGCCGCAGATCGAGGTGACATTCGACATCGACGCCAACGGCATCCTGCACGTGTCGGCCCGGGACAAGGCTACCGGCAAGGAGAACAAGATCCGCATCCAGGCCAACTCGGGGCTGTCCGAGGAGGAAATCCAGCGCATGGTGAAGGATGCCGAAGCCCATGCCGAGGAAGACCGCAAGCTGCATGAGCTGGTGGACGCCCGCAACCGCTGCGACGCCATGATCCACAGCGTCAAGAAGGCCCTTGCCGAGCATGGCGACAAGGTCGGAGCCGACGAGAAGTCCAAGATCGAGGCGGCCATCAAGGAGGCCGAGGAAGCGATCAAAGGCAACGACAAGTCGGCCATCGAGGCCAAGACCCAGGCCCTGGCCATGGCCTCCCAGAAACTGGGCGAGAAGATCTACGCCCAGCAGCAGCAACAGGCCGGCGCCGAAGCCGGGGCTGGCGCGGCGGGCGGAGCCAAGAAGGACGAAGGCGACGTGGTGGACGCCGAGTTCACCGAGGTCAAGGACAAAAAGTGACCCGTGACGAGTGACAAGTGACGGGGCAGGCGCTAAGCTCGCCCCTCACTTCCTTGGTCACCCGTCACCCCGTCACCGTCACAAATGGCGAAAAAGCGCGATTACTACGAAGTCCTGGGCGTCAACCGCGACGCGTCCGAAGAGGACATAAAGAAGGCCTACCGCCGGATGGCCATGAAATACCATCCGGACCGCAATCCGGATAACCCCAAGGCCGAGGAGTCTTTCAAGGAAGCCAAGGAGGCCTACGAGATCCTGTCCGACGGGCAGAAGCGTGCGGCCTACGACCAGTACGGCCACGCGGGCGTCGATCAACAGGCGGGCATGGGCGCCGGCATGGGCGGGTTCGGCGGCTTCGCCGATGCCTTCAGCGACATCTTCGGCGACATCTTCGGCGGCGGCCGCGGCGGGCGCGGCGGCGTCTATCGCGGCGCCGATCTGCGCTACAACCTGGAGATTTCCCTGGAGGAGGCGGCGCGCGGCACGGAAACCCGCATCCGCATCCCCACCATGGAGGAATGCGATACCTGCCGCGGCACCGGCGCCAAGCCCGGCACCCATCCGGTCACCTGCAACACCTGCGGCGGCGCCGGCCAGGTGCGGCTGCAGCAGGGCTTCTTCTCCATCCAGCAGACCTGTCCCAAATGCCACGGCACCGGCAAGGTCATTCCCGAGCCGTGCCCGGCCTGCCATGGCGCCGGGCGGGTGAAGCGCCACAAGACCCTGTCCGTCAAGATTCCCGTCGGCATCGACGAGGGCGACCGCATCCGCCTGGCCGGCGAAGGCGAGGCGGGCGTGGCCGGAGGACCGCCCGGGGATCTGTACGTGCAGATCCACCTCAGGCCGCACCACGTGTTCCAGCGCGACCACGACGACCTCCACTGCGAGATGCCCATCAGCTTCACCGTGGCGGCCCTGGGCGGCGAGATAGAAATCCCCACACTGGACGGCGCCGCCAAGATCCGCATCCCGCCCGAGACGCAAACGGGCAAGGTGTTCCGCCTGCGCGGCAAGGGCATCAAGGGCGTGCGCAGCCACACCCCGGGCGACCTTCTGTGCCACGTGGTGGTGGAGACCCCGGTCAATCTCACGGAGAGGCAGAAAGAGCTCCTGCGCGAATTCGAGGCCATCAACGAATCCGAAGGCGGCCGCCACAACCCCCGCTCCAAGTCGTGGATGGACATGGTCAGGGAGTTCTTCGGCCCCTAGCCGGAGAACTCCCTGACCTTGCGGCGAAGGCTGACTTGCGCAGCAAGTCAAGCGCCCACAGGCGCGGGCCGGAGCCACAAGTCCCCCTTTCGGCACCGAGCCGGAGAACCCCCTGACCTTGCGGCGAAGGCTGACTTTGTAGGCCGCGAGCTTTTCCTTCATTTCCCCCCTTCCACATCCGATA
>JBMOQT010000162.1:0-8055 GCA_049320945.1 Pseudomonadota bacterium | reverse complement strand
ACTCCATGGTGCCCATCGGCCGCGGCCAGCGCGAGCTGATCATCGGCGACCGCCAGACCGGCAAGACCGCGGTGGCCGTGGACACCATCATCAACCAGAAGGGCAAGGACCTGATCTGCGTCTACGTGGCCATCGGCCAGAAGGCCTCGACGATCAAGAACGTGATCCGCAAGCTGGAAGAGACCGGCGCCATGGAATACACCATCGTGGTGGCCGCTTCCGCCTCCGAGTCCGCCGCCATGCAGTACATCGCCCCCTACTCCGGCTGCACCATGGGCGAGTACTTCCGCGACCGCGGCCAGGACGCCCTGATCATTTACGACGACCTGACCAAGCAGGCCTGGGCCTACCGCCAGATCTCCCTGCTGCTGCGCCGACCGCCGGGGCGCGAAGCCTATCCCGGCGACGTGTTCTATCTGCACTCGCGCCTGCTGGAGCGCGCCGCGCGGGTGAACGAGGAGTACGTGGAGAAGTTCACCAACGGCGCCGTGAAGGGCAAGACCGGCTCGCTCACCGCCCTGCCGGTAATCGAGACCCAGGCCGGCGACGTGACCGCCTTCGTGCCCACCAACGTGATCTCGATCACCGACGGCCAGATCTTCCTGGAGACCGACTTGTTCAACGCCGGCATCCGTCCCGCCATCAACGCCGGCATCTCGGTGTCGCGGGTGGGCGGCGCCGCCCAGACCAAGGTCATCAAGAAGCTGGGCGGCGGCGTGCGCCTGGCGCTGGCCCAGTACCGCGAGCTGGCGGCCTTCGCCCAGTTCGCCTCGGACCTGGACGAAGCCACGCGCAAGCAGCTGGAGCGCGGCCGGCGCGTCACCGAACTGATGAAGCAGCCCCAGTACTCGCCCATGCAGGTGGCGGAGATGGCCGTGTCCCTGTTCGCGGTCAACAAAGGCTACTTCGACGACCTGGACGTCAAGCGCGTGCTGCCCTTCGAAGCCGCCCTGCATCAGTACCTGCGCCAGAAGTACGCCGATCTCATGAACAAGATCGAGAGCACCAAGGACCTGGACGCCGAAGGCGAAAAGGCCCTGGACGCGGCGATCCAAGAGTTCAAGAAGACCTGGGCGTAAGCCGGCTGACTAGGAGCTGATCATGGCAGGCGGCAAGGAGATACGCACCAAGATCAAGAGCGTGCAAAACACGCGCAAGATCACCAAGGCCATGGAGATGGTCGCGGCGTCCAAGATGCGCAAGGCGCAGGATCGGATGAAGCACGCCCGTCCCTATGGCGAGAAGATCCGCCGGCTGGCCGCCAACCTGTCCCATGCCCTGACCGACTACCGGCATCCTTTCCTGATCAAGAAGGACAAGCTGACGCGGGTGGGCCTGATCGTCGTCACGACCGACAAGGGTCTGTGCGGCGGCCTGAACACCAACGTGCTGCGCCTGGCCCTGAACCAGATGAAGGAATGGGAAGGCAGCGGCGTCGGCGAGATGCGAGTGACCGCCATCGGCAACAAGGGCCTGGGTTTCATGCAGCGCCTGGGGGCCAAGGTGGTGTCCCAGCTCACGGCGCTGGGCGACACGCCGCACCTGGACAAGCTGATCGGGCCGCTGAAGGTAATGCTGGATGCCTTCCAGGCGGGCGAGCTGGACGCGGTCTATATCGCCTATACGCGCTTCATCAACACCATGAAGCAGGAGCCGGTGCTGGAGCAGCTGCTGCCCCTGTCGGGCGAGCGCCTTGGCCTGCCCGACCACGGCTGGGACTACATCTACGAGCCGGACCCGCAGATCGTCATCGACGAGTTGCTCACCCGCTACGTGGAAGCGCTGGTGTACCAGTCGGTGGCGGAGAACATGGCGTCCGAGCAGTCCGCGCGCATGGTGGCCATGAAGGCCGCCTCCGACAACGCCGGAAACGTGATCAACGAGCTGCAGCTGGTCTATAACAAGACCCGCCAGGCGGCGATCACGAAAGAGATCTCCGAGATTGTAGGCGGCGCGGCGGCGGTTTGACGCCGCGCCGGGCACAATCGGGCGAGGCTAACGTGAGCGAAGCGAACGTTATGACGAGACCAAATTGCCAAGCGCGGCGGCAGTGTAAAGGTTTTTATATTTAGGGAAACGACGATGAGTCAAGGAACGATCGTACAGTGCATCGGCGCGGTGGTGGACGTCCAGTTCAAGCGCGAGGAGATGCCGAAAGTGTATGACGCCCTCAAGATGGACGGCTCGGAACTGACGCTCGAGGTCCAGCAGCAGCTGGGCGACGGCGTGGTCCGCACCATCGCGCTGGGCTCCTCCGAAGGTCTGCGCCGCGGCATGCAGGTGACCAACACCGGCGCGCCGATTTCCGTGCCCATAGGCAAGGCGACGCTGGGCCGCATCATGGACGTGCTCGGCCGGCCCATCGACGAGGCGGGTCCGGTGGCGACCGAAGAGCGCCGCTCCATCCACCAGAAGGCGCCCGCCTTCGACGAGCTGGCCCCCAGCCAGGAGCTGCTCGAGACCGGCATCAAGGTTATCGACCTGATCTGCCCCTTCGCCAAGGGCGGCAAGGTGGGCCTGTTCGGCGGCGCCGGCGTGGGCAAGACGGTGAACATGATGGAGCTGATCCGCAACATCGCCATCGAGCACTCGGGCTACTCCGTGTTCGCCGGCGTGGGCGAGCGTACCCGCGAGGGCAACGACTTCTACCACGAGATGAAGGAATCCCAGGTGCTGGACAAGGTGGCCCTGGTGTACGGCCAGATGAACGAACCGCCCGGCAACCGCCTGCGCGTGGCCCTGACCGGCCTGACCATCGCGGAAGCCTTCCGCGATGAAGGTCGCGACGTGCTGTTTTTCGTGGACAACATTTACCGCTACACCCTGGCCGGTACCGAGGTGTCCGCCCTGCTGGGCCGCATGCCCTCCGCGGTGGGCTATCAGCCGACCCTGGCCGAGGAAATGGGCCGCCTGCAGGAGCGCATCACCTCCACCAAGACCGGCTCGATCACCTCGATCCAGGCGGTGTACGTGCCTGCCGACGACCTGACCGACCCGAGCCCCGCCACCACCTTCGGCCACCTGGACGCTACGGTCGTGCTGTCGCGCGACATCGCCGCCCTGGGCATTTATCCCGCGGTGGACCCGCTGGACTCCACCTCGCGCCAGGTGGACCCCAACGTCATCGGCGAGGAGCACTACAACACTACCCGTGCGGTGCAGGCCACCCTGCAGCGCTACAAGGAGCTGCGCGACATCATCGCCATCCTGGGCATGGACGAACTGGCGCCGGAGGACAAGCTGGTGGTGGCGCGCGCGCGCAAGATCCAGCGCTTCCTGTCCCAGCCATTCTTCGTGGCCGAGGTATTTACCGGCTCCCCGGGCAAGTACGTACCCCTCAAGGAGACCATCCGCGGCTTCAAGATGATCGTCAGCGGCGAATGCGACCACCTGCCCGAGCAGGCCTTCTACATGGTCGGCACCATCGACGAGGCATTCGAGAAGGCGAAAACACTGCAGTAAGGCGTAGGGGTGAGGGGTGAGGTCCACCCTCACAGTTCTTCCCTCACTCCGCACTCCTCACTCGTCACGAGGTAGATATGGCAATGACTGTACATGTGGACATCGTCAGCGCAGAAGAATCAATCTTTTCCGGGCTGGCGGAGTTCGTCGTCCTGCCGGGCGAGGCGGGTGAGCTGGGGATACTGCCCGGCCACACGCCGCTGCTGACCCGCATCCGTCCCGGTGCGGTACGGGTGAAAGTGCCCCACCAGGAAGAGGAAGAGCTGGTGTTCGTCGCCGGCGGTCTGCTGGAAGTCCAGCCCAACCTGGTCACCGTCCTGGCCGACACCGCCATCCGCGGCAAGGACCTGGACGAGGCCAAGGCGCTGGAAGCCAAGAAGAAGGCCGAGGAGATGCTCGCCAACCAGACCTCGCAACTGGAATACGCCAAGGCCCAGGCTGAACTGGCCGAAGCCATCGCCCAGCTGGCAGCAATCCAGAAGCTGCGCAAGCGCGGCCATTGAGCACAGCGGCACGACACGATCCGGGCAGCCTGCGGGCTGCCCTTTTTCTTTGTACGCGCCGTTCTATACTCTCGGGGCACCATCCCTTCGGAGCAGACCATGAACCAACCCCTCGATCCTTCCGTGGCCGCCATCGGCCATTACATCAATGGGCGCAACACCCCGGGCAGCGGCGAGCGCTGGAGGGATGTGTTCAATCCCGCCCTGGGGCAGGTCAGCGGCCGGGTCAGCCTGGCCACGGAGCGGGAGGTGGACGCGGCCGTCGGCGCCGCGCGTGCCGCTTTTCCCGCCTGGGCCGACACGCCGCCGCTGAAGCGGGCGCGCATCCTGTTCCGTTTCAAGGAACTGGTGGAGCGCCACCTGGACCAGCTGGCTGCCGCCATCACCGCCGAGCACGGCAAGGTCTTGTCCGACGCCCGAGGCGAAGTGGTGCGCGGCCTGGAAGTGGTGGAGTTCGCCTGCGGCATCCCCCAGCTGCTCAAAGGCGAGTACACCGAGCAGATTGCCGGCGGCATCGACGCCTGGACCCTGCGCCAGCCCCTGGGCGTGTGCGCCGGCATCACGCCCTTCAACTTCCCGGTGATGGTGCCCATGTGGATGTTCCCCATGGCCATCGCCTGCGGCAACACCTTCGTGCTCAAGCCCTCCGAGCGCGACCCCTCGCCCAGCCTGCTGCTGGCCGCGATGCTGCAGGAGGCGGGACTGCCCGACGGCGTGTTCAACGTGGTGCAGGGGGACAAGGTGGCGGTGGACGCCCTGCTGCATCACCCGGACGTGGCGGCGGTGAGCTTCGTCGGCTCCACGCCCATCGCCCGCTACATCTACGCCACCGGCTGCGCCGCCGGCAAGCGTGTCCAGGCCTTGGGCGGAGCCAAGAACCATCTGGTGGTGATGCCCGACGCCGAGCTGGACCAGACCGTGGACGCCCTGGTGGGCGCCGCCTACGGCTCGGCGGGAGAGCGCTGCATGGCCATCTCCGTAGCGGTGGCCGTGGGCGGTGTCGGCGATGCCCTGGTGCAGGCCCTGGCGGCCCGGGTGCGCCGCCTCAAGATCGGCCACGGCATGGACGCCGATGCCGAGATGGGGCCGGTGGTTACCCAGGCGCACTGGGACAAGATCGTCGGCTACATCGAGGAGGGCGTGCGCGCCGGTGCCCGGCTGGTGGTGGACGGCCGCGGCCATACTGTGCCCGGCTACGAGGGCGGCTTCTTCCTGGGCGGCAGCCTGTTCGATCAGGTCACGCCCGACATGCGCATCTACCGGGAGGAAATCTTCGGCCCGGTGCTGTGCGTGGTGCGCGTGCCCGATCTGGCCGCCGCCCTGGACTTGGTCAATCGCCACGAGTTCGGCAACGGTACCGCCATCTTCACCCGCGACGGCGCCGTTGCCCGGGAATACGTGCACCGGGTGCAGGTGGGCATGGTGGGTGTCAATGTGCCCATCCCGGTGCCCATGGCCTTCCACAGCTTCGGCGGCTGGAAGCACAGCCTGTTCGGCGATCACCACGCCCACGGCCCCGAGGCGGTGCGCTTCTACACCCGGCAGAAGGCCGTGACCCAGCGCTGGCTGTCCGGCAGCGGCGCCGGCCCCGAATTCGTCATGCCGACGATGAAGTGATCACCGCGCGCAGCGTAGCGCGAAGCACCGAAGAACAAAAAAAACGCCAGCATGACGCTGGCAAGGAGTGAGCCGCACCGGCCGGTGCGGGGAGGGAGAGAGGGTCAGAAGCCGCCGTAATGGATGGCCAGGAGCAGGGCGCTGGCGCCCAAGATTGCAGCCGCGGCGGCGGCCAGCCGGCGGCGCCCGGCTTGGGCGATTGATTCGTAATCCGGCTTGGCGTGACCAGGGCGCGCCTGCCGGAGGACGTCCGCCAGCTGCGGCATATAGGCGCACTCCACGCCCAGGCTGATCTCGGCTTGGCCGTTGTGGTAGGCGGCTTTCATCTTGCCCTCCGGTCCTCGCTGATGGGGGGCAGGGTGGCGCGCTCGGCGGCGGCGGCGCGGGTGGCGTCCAGGGACATGCGCACTTCCCGCGGACTGGCCGTATCCGCGCCCTGGGCCAGCAGCATGACCACGCCGCCCAGGGTGATGCTGGTGGCCAGCCCGATGCAGGCGGCGAGCACCACGTAGGCGATCAGGTCCAGTAGCGCCAGGCGCGTTTTGGGCGGTTTGAATCCGGCAGCGGTTTCCATCAGGTGTCTCCTGTTCGTTTTGATCACGCTGGCATTAAAGCGGCCGAAGCGGGCGCGGGGCGGGACGGCCCATGGCGAAGCGGGGAAGAAATGTGGCAAGAAAATGATTCGGCACCGGACCTGTTGTCCTGCCGGCCCGTTGCGGTATAGTCGCCGGCCATGGCGAGGCGCATCGCGATCGTGGAAGACGACCCGGCCATCCGCGCCAACTATGCGGAGGCGCTGGCGCGCCACGGCTACGAGGTGGCGGCCTACGGCGGCCGCGCCGAGGCCCTGGCGGCCTTGCGCACGCGCCTGCCCGACCTGGCCATCATCGATATCGGCCTGGGCGACGAGCCCGACGGCGGCTTCACCCTGTGCGCCGAGCTGCGCGGCCTGTCCGCCAAGCTGCCCATCATGTTCCTGACGGCCCGCGACAGCGATTTCGACATCGTCTCCGGCCTGCGCCTGGGCGCCGACGACTACCTCACCAAGGACATCAGCCTGCCCCATCTGCTGGCACGCATCGCCGCCCTGTTCCGGCGCGCGGACATGGCTTCCCAGCCGGCGCAGCAGGAGGAAGTGCTGGAGCGGGGGGCGCTGCGGCTCGACCTCAAGCGCTTCCTGGCCCTGTGGCGCGACCAGCCGGTGGATCTCACGCTCACCGAGTTCTGGATGGTGCATACCCTGGCCAAATTCCCGGGCCACGTGAAGGACCGGGACCAGCTCATGCATGACGCCAAGCTGGTGGTGGACGAGGGCACCATTACTTCCCACGTCAAGCGCATCCGCAAGAAGTTCCTGGCAGTCGATCCGGCCTTCGACCAGATCGACACGGTGTATGGCATGGGCTATCGCTGGCG
Organism: Pseudomonadota bacterium; assembly: GCA_049320945.1. Lineage (GTDB taxonomy): Bacteria > Pseudomonadota > Gammaproteobacteria > Burkholderiales > Rhodocyclaceae > DYIB01. The sequence goes on along the minus strand of JBMOQT010000162.1, from coordinate 1,057 downwards.
CGCGTGACGCCGTGGCAGCGCCATCCTTTCTTCCCCGCTTCACCCTGCGCGGCAAGCTCGCCCTGGTGGCCCTGGTGCTGCTGCTGCTGCCCTGGGTGGGCTACCGCTACGTGCAGGAGATGGAGCGCTTCCTGCTCGAAGGCCAGGAGCAGGCGCTGATCGCCACCGCCCGCGCCGTGGCCACGGCGCTGCACGAGCGGCCCCAGCTCATGAACCTCAGGATGCCCCTGGACGGGGGCGCGCGCCGAGCCGCCGAGCCGCCGGCCGTGCCCGGTCTGAGCGAAGGGGAGACGGTGGTCGAGCCACCGCAGCCCGAGGGGGAAGTGGCGCGCGAATCGGCCCTGGACGAAGGCAAGTCGGTGGCCGAGGTGGCGGCCATCCTGCGCGGCCTGGAGCGCACCACCTCGCGCATCTGGGTGGTCAATCGCGAGCTGCGGGTGCTGGCCCTGGCCGGCAGCCTGAAGGGCCAGCGGGCGGACCGGGGCGACACCTGGTGGCGCGCGCTGCTGGGCCGGCTGATCCAGCGCCCGGCCCAAGACTTCGACGACGCCGTCAATGCCGACGTGCTTGCCGGCGGACGGGAGGTCTCGGCCGCCCTGCTGGGCGCGCCCGCCGCGCGCGTGCGCAAGACCAGCGACGGCCGCGCGGTGATCGTATCGGCCGCCCATCCCATCTGGGCCGGCGACACCGTGGTGGGCGCGGTGGTGGTGGAGGAGACCACCAACTCCATCGTGTCGGTGCGCAGCCGCGCCCTGGAGCGCCTGCTGATCCTGACGCTCACGGTGTTCGCCTTCGCGGCGCTCGCCATCCTGTGGTTCGCCACGCGCCTGTCCGGGCGCATCCGGCGCCTGCGCGACGAGGCGGAAAGCGCCATCGACGCGCGCGGCCGCCTCACCGGCAAGGCCATCGGCTCGAGCGCGGGCGACGAGATCGGCGACTTGTCGCGCAGCTTCTCGGAGCTGCTGCGCCGCCTGTCCCAGCACCACGGCTATCTGGAAAGCCTGGCCTCGCGCCTGTCCCACGAGCTGCGCACGCCCATGGCGGTGATCCGCTCCTC
>JBMOQT010000161.1:0-8063 GCA_049320945.1 Pseudomonadota bacterium | reverse complement strand
CCCAGGCCCGCTCGCTGACCTACCGGGTGATCGAAGGCGCCGACCACGGGCTGTCCGAACAGCGCTGGCAGCAGGCTTACACCTCGCTGCTGGTGAACTGGCTGACGGAGATGGTGAGGGGAGCGGCCGCATCTCGGGAGGGAGTGTTGGCTCCCGTGCCGAAGGATTACGCTTGAAGCGCGGACAGGCTTCGTTCGATTGAGGCATCACGCGGGGTCAGGCTTCATGGCCAATGACTCATCGGCTTGGCGCCGCTTTCATACCCCTGGTGTCGCCGAAAGGCAAGGAGGATCGCCAGGTCGTAACCGATCTTCAACAGGCCCCAGGCCACCAGCGGCGCCGCGAACCAGCCGGCGGCGAACAGCGCAGCGCCTAGCGATGGGCTGACGGCCGCCGCGAGGCTGCGCGGCACCGCAGTGAAGCTGGCAGCCGCCGCCCGCTCCGGCGGCGTCACCACCGCCATGACGAAGGCTGAGCGGGTGGGCACGTCCATTTGCGACAGCAGGGCGCGCAGCAGCAACAGGCCCAGGGCCAGGGCCAAATCCGGCGCCAGGGCGGCGAGGATGAGAAAGACGCTGGACGGCAGGTGGGTGAACACCATGGTGTTCAGGAGGCCAATCCGCTTTGCCACCCAGGGCGCGGCCAGTTGCGAGAAGGCGGTCGCCAGCCCGGCCCAGAAGAAGAACTGCCCGGCGGCGGCCAGCGAGAGATTGAAGCGCTGGAACAGCCACAGGGCCAGCAGCGAGTGCACCACCAGGCCGCCGGCGAAGGCATCCACGGAAAACAGCGCCGCCAGCGTGACCACGGTGCCGCGCGAGGCACCCAGGGGTTCCGGCGCTACCGACGCTTCGTGCGTGGATGGCGATGGCACGGTGCGATAAAGCAGCCAGACCAGCAATCCCACCCCGCCGTAGAACGCGAACATGGCGCGGAGCGCGGTCAGCCGATCGATGCCCACCCAGGTGAGCCAATCCGGCGCGGCGGCCGCCAACGCGCCGATCGCGGCGAACAGGGCGCCGGTGAGGCTGTAGCGGGCGAACAACGCAGTGCGGGTGGCGCCCCTGGCCGCGCTGGCCAGCCGTGCGTGCTCCAAGGGCAGGAAGACGCTTACATCGCCCGAGCTGGGGTTCAGGGTACCCACGAAGGCCACCAGCAGCAGCGGCCAGAATGAGGACAGACCGGCGAAGGCCAGCCCCGTGGCGGCCATGAGCAGGGCGGCGCCCGGCAACAGCAGGCGATGATGGAAACGGTGGCCCCAGACGCCCACGGCAAGGGTGGCCAGTGCCGAGCCTAGCAGGGTGGCGGTGCTGAATACCCCGACCTCCCAAGTGCCGAAGCCCAGGGCCAGCAGGTAGGCGGGCAGCAGCACTGCCACGTAGCCGTCGCAGAAGGCGCGCAAGGCGCGGCCAAGGAGCAGGATGCGCGCCTCGGGCGCAACGCCGGCAGGAAGGATCACTGATTGATATCGAGCAGACGACCGCGTCTTTCAATGGCGTATCGGCATAGAGCGCGTTGTGCATGCGACGCGGGAGCTACGGGGCAAACGTCATGCACTTGATCTCGCCCGCCGCGCGCCCGACGCTGATCTGGTCGGCCGAGCATTCGTAATCGTCGTTGTGCCGGCATGCGGTCACCTTGCAGGCGCCAATGCCGGCGATGCGCGTGGCATCCCGCGTGTGCCTGGAAGCCTGCAGGAAGGTATCGCATCCCGGGTGCACGCCATCGCCCACGGTAATCGCCTTGGCATGACAGTTGTTGTTTACGTTGTAGGCGCATTCGTTGATCGAACAGGCCGAAACACGGGACATCTCTATGGTCATGTTCATCATGGCGGGTCCTCCTTCGCGCAAGCCGGGCGCTGCCCGATGCCCCCGGCCATCATCGCGCCGGAGTGCCATCGTCTGCGCCCCATCTCCCATTTATAGTCCCGGACCGCCCTCTTTCAAGCAAAATGGTTTTGCGCTTTGACTGAAGTCAAGCGCCGGCTTCCTGCCCTGGAGTAGCGTGAAAATCTGCTGACCCGCAAGAGATTGCCATGGCCGAGGTTCGGCGTACCATCTTGATCAGGGCGACGCCCGCCGCTGTATTCGATCTCATTTCCCGCATCGAGGATTTCGGCCGCTACACGCCCGTGATCAAGCAAATAAAGGCTATCGGCCCGGACACCTATCACTGGGTTGTCGGCCTTGCCGGCGTCGAGCTGAGTTGGGATGCGAAGGTGACCGAAGCGCGACCTCCGTGCCGGCTGGCCTGGCGCTCCGTAAGCGGGCTGGACAATGCCGGTTATTTCCTGCTTACGCCAAACGGCGCCGGCACCCGGCTGCAATTCGTCATGGAGTACCGCCTCACCGACTCGCTGCTCGAGACCATAATTGAAGACCTGGCCGCCCCCATCATGGCGAAAATCGGCGACGGCATCCTCGAGCAGGTGCGGCGACGTCTCGAATCGACACCTGCCGCGTAGGCCCGGGAGCGAGCGCACCGATGATGAAGCAGATCATTTGGGTGCTGGCCGGTCTTGCTGTACTGGGCGGCCTGCTGTCCGCCGGCCGCCCCCTGCTGCGCACCTACGACGCGATCCTGGTGATGGCCGACGCGGCGGCGGGCCCGGAACCTTCCCGCCTCAAGAAGACCACCCCCGCGCCGCGGCGCACCTCGGTCAGCTATCGGGTCGCCGATCGTTCCCACACGGCGGACCTCTACCTGCCCGGCAACGGGCAGCCCGCCGCGGCCATCGTGCTGGTACCCGGCGCCGTGCCCCAGGGCAAGGATGAGCCGCGCCTGGTGGCCTTTGCCCAGACCCTCGCCCGTGCCCGCTTCGCCGTCCTCGCCCCGGATCTGCCGGGCTTCCGGCGCCTGCAGATCGGTCCGGGCGATACCCGGGACGTGGCCGACGCCTTCGCCTTCCTGGCAAGCCGCGCCGATCTCGCGCCGGACGGACGGGCCGGCATCGGCGCCTTCAGCTACGCCGTGGGGCCGGCCCTGCTGGCGGCCATGGAGCCGGACATACGGGAGCGGGTGCGTTTCATCGTCGGCGTCGGCGGCTACCACAACCTGGACGACACCATCCGGTTTTTCACCACGGGCTATTTCCGCCACGGCGAGGCGTGGCAGCACATGGAACCGGACGAATACGGCAAGCTGGTGTTCGTGCGCACGGCCCGGGCCTACCTGGGCGATGCCGGCGACGTGGCGCTGCTGGATGCCATGGTGGAGCGGCGCCTGCGCGACCGGGCGGCGGATCTGGCGGACCTGGCGGCCCGGCTCGGGCCGGAAGGCCGCTCGGTGTATGCGCTCGTCACCAACGGCGATCCCGAGCGTTTCGCGGCGCTGGCCGCCGCCCTGCCCGCCCGGCTGCAGGCGGACCTGGCGGCCCTGAGTCTGCACAACAAGGATCTGGCCCCCCTCGCCGCCCGCCTGATCCTGGTGCATGGCAGGAATGACAGAGTGATTCCCTATGCCGAAAGCATCGCACTGGCGGACGCAGTCAGGCCCGGGCAGGCGCGTCTTTTTCTCATCGACCGCCTGCTGGGACACGTGGACATGAGTCCCGGCCGCGTGTTCAGCCAGGAGTTTTTGCGCCGGGAACTGCCCGACCTGTGGCGCATGGGCCGGGCAGTCTGGCTGCTCCTGCGCGAGCGGCGGTAGGCGTCGGAAGTCGGGCTGAAGCCCGACCTACGGTCCGACCTGCATATCGATCGCGGCAAGGGCGCGGGCGATCGCCTCGGTATCGGTGGGCCTCACAAGGCGCGCCACCTCCTGCCCGTCGCGCAGGAACACCAGGGTGGGCCAGAATTTCACTCCGAACGAGCGCCCCAGCGGGCGGCCGCTGCCGTCCTCGATCTTGATATGATGCACGCGTGGATGGGCAGCGAAGGCGGCGGCGATGAGGGGCTGGGCGGCACGGCAATAGCCGCACCAGGGCGTGCCGAACTCGAGCACGGTCGGCCCCATCAGTGCCTCCACCTCGGCGCGTGTCGGTTCGGTCTGGGCAAAAGCGGTGGTCATGGCCATGGAATTCCTCTCCAGTGATCTTCTTTCGGGCGCCCGTGCGACGCCTTTCTTGTTCGATTGCCGCGCAGGCCGGCGAGTTCGCCCACCCGGCGCCGGGGATTTTGCCGGAGTTTGATCCCGAATGGCTGAGAATCCCCAAGCGCCCGGCGTCGACGCGGCGCGCGACACGGTCGAGGCGGTGTATCGCGCGGAATCGCGCCGGGTTCTGGCAACCCTGATCCGCCTGCTGGGCGACTTCGACATCGCGGAGGAAGCCCTGCACGACGCCTTCCGCGCCGCCCTGGAACAATGGCCGCGAGAAGGCGTGCCGGCCAATCCGCGCGCCTGGCTGGTTTCCGCCGGGCGCTTCAAGGCCATCGACGGCATGCGCCGCCGCGCCCGCTTCGATTCCCTGGACGAGGCGGCCGAGTATGTCGAAAACCTCATCGCCGAATCGGCCGAGCGGCAAGAGGAAAGTGTCGAGGACGACCGGCTGCGCCTCATCTTCACCTGCTGCCATCCGGCGCTGGCCCCCGACGCCCAGATCGCCCTCACTCTGCGGGAAGTGTGCGGACTGACCACCGAGGAAATCGCCCGTGCCTTCCTCACGCCCGCCCCGACGCTGGCCCAGCGCATCGTGCGCGCCAAGAAGAAGATCCGCGAGGCGCGCATTCCCTACCAGGTGCCGGAGCGCGCCGAACTGGCCGAGCGGCTGGACAGCGTGCTGCGGGTCATCTACCTGGTGTTCAACGAGGGCTATTCGGCCTCCTCCGGTGCCGCGCTCACGCGCCACGACTTGTCGGGCGAGGCGATCCGCCTGGGACGGCTGCTGGTGGAGCTGCTGCCCGAGCCCGAGGCCATGGGCCTGCTCGCCCTCATGCTCTTGCAGGAATCGCGCCGCGCGGCGCGCACCTCGCCGGAGGGGGACCTGATCCTGCTGGCCGACCAGGACCGCTCCCTGTGGGACCGGGAGAGAATCGCCGAAGGCGCGGCGCTGGTGGAGCGGGCGCTGCTGTCGCGCCGCTTTGGCCCCTACACCCTGCAGGCCGCCATCGCCGCCTTGCATGCCCAGGCGCCCAGTGCCGAGGCAACGGACTGGGGAGAGATCGTCGGCCTGTACAACCTGCTGATGCGGATCGAACCCTCGCCGGTGGTGGAGCTGAACCGCGCCGTGGCGGTGGCCATGCGCGACGGGCCGGCAGCAGGCCTGGCGCTGGTGGACGCCATTCTGGAGCGCGGCGAGCTCCAGGATTTCCACCTGGCCCACTCCGCCCGGGCCGATCTGTGCCGCCGCCTGGGCCGCACCGCCGAGGCCCGCGCCGCCTACCAGCGCGCCCTGGCGCTGGCACGCCAGGAGCCCGAGCGGCGCTTCCTGCAGCGGCGTCTGGACGAGTTGGCGCAATAAACGCCGGGCCCGATGTCGATTTCGGGCCTGCCCCTTCGACTATGGGGTGTACTCCCCGGAAAATGGAAACCGCCATGAAATTCCTATGCCTCATCTACGCGGACGAAAAGGCCCTGGCAGCCCTGCGGGAATACCGGAGCCTGTCCGACGAATGTCTGGCCTACAGCGCCGCGCTCGACCGGCAGGGCATCTGCCTGGCCTCGGCGGCGCTGGAGAGCGTCGAATCGGCCACCACCCTGCGGGTGCGCGACGGCCGGGTATCGATCACCGACGGCCCCTTCGCAGAAGCCAGGGAGCAGCTGGCGGGCTTCTACCTGATCGAAGCGGACGGGCTGCATGAGGCGCTGCACCTGGCGGCGGACATCCCGCTTGCCCGCGTGGGCAGCATCGAGCTGCGGCCGGTGCGCAGCCTGCCCCGGGCCCAGTTCGGTGAGGCCGCGTCCCGCGGCTTCCGGCGGGTGCCGGAATGGCTGGAAAGTTGAAGTCACCACCCCTGGAGAGAGAGATGAAATTCCTATGCCTGATCTGCGCCGAAACGGTCATGGAGTGGATACCCGAAGCCGAGGCCGAGAAGCACTACGAGGAGTATCGCGAGTTCACCGACAGCATCAGGAGCAGCGGCCACTTCGTCAGCTGCAACCGGCTGCTGCCGCCCGATGCCGCGATCACGCTTCGCGTGCGCAACGGCAAGGTGTCGACCACCGACGGCCCGTTCGCGGAAACCAAGGAGCACCTGGGGGGCTACTACGTCATCGAGGCTCGGGATCTGAACGAGGCAATCCAGGTCGCCTCCAGGATTCCGGGGGCCAGGATGGGCTGCGTCGAGCTGCGGCCGATCGCCGAGGATGCGCAGACCCTGAGCGCGATCGGCCGCTGATCGACCCGGTCTCGAAAACCTTGTAGGGAGCTGAACGATGAAGTACCTGTGTCTGGTTTACCTCGACGAGAAGCGTCTGGACGAACTGCCCGACGAAGACTGCGTGGCCTATGACAAAGCCATCCGCGGGAGCGGCCACTGCCTCGCCTCCGAGGCGCTGGAATCGGTGCACAGCGCCACCACCGTGCGGGTGCGCAACGGCAAGGTGTCGGTCACCGACGGGCCCTTCGCCGAGACCAAGGAGCAGCTGGCCGGCTTCTACCTGGTCGAGGCGCAGGATCTCGATGAAGCCATCCGGCTCGCCGCGGGAATTCCGCCGGCGCGGGTCGGCAGCGTCGAAGTGCGGCCCATCCGCCCGATCCGGGAGACGGTTGCCCGGGCCGAAGCCCAGCGGCGACCGGATCCGCGCACATGAGGAGAGAGCGATGACACCCGACTCGAACACCATGAACGGGATCGTGGTCCTGGTCGCCACGCGCAAGGGCGCGTGGCTGGTCCACGGCGACGCCGCGCGGAAGACGTGGCGGACGAACGGGCCGCACTTTCTCGGCCACATCATCAGTCACCTGGTGCTCGATCCGCGCGACGGCCGCACGCTGCTGGCAGCGGCAAAGACCGGCCACCTGGGCCCGACCATCTTCCGCTCGACCGATCTCGGCCGCAGCTGGAAAGAAGCCGCACGACCGCCGGCGTTTGCCCGCGCGCCCGGCGGCAGCGGCCGCGTCGTGGACCACACGTTCTGGCTGACGCCGGCCCACGCCAACGAACCGAACGTCTGGTACGCGGGCACCTCGCCCCAGGGGCTGTTCCGTTCCGAAGACGGGGGCGTCACGTGGACGCCGTTCTCCCGCATCAACGACGATCCCCGGTACCTGGAGTGGATGGGCACGGTGCAGGACGGCACGCCGGACGGGCCGAAGCTGCATTCGATCATCGTCGATCCGCGCGATCCCGGGCATCTGTATTTCGCCATGTCGGGCGGCGGCGTACATGAGTCGATGGACGGCGGCGAGACCTTCGCGCCGCTGATCGCCGGCCTCGAAGTCGTCGAGGGCTTCGATGCGGCGAACCCCACCTTCCACGATCCCCACTGCATTCGCATGTGCCCCAGCAATCCCGACCGCCTGTACCAGCAGAACCATTGCGGCATCTATCGGCTCGATCGGCCGGGCAGGCAGTGGCTGCGCATCGGCAGAACCATGCCGGAGAACGTGGGCGATGTGGGTTTCCCCCTGGTGGTGCATCCCCGCGATGCGGACACCGCCTGGGTGTTTCCCATGGACGGCCAGACCGTATGGCCGCGCACCAGCCCGGACGGCAAGCCGGCGGCCTATGGCACGCGCGATGGCGGCAGGAGCTGGCAGCGGCTCGACGCCGGCCTGCCGCGGGAGCAGGCGTGGTGGACCGTGAAGCGCCAGGCGATGACCGCCGACACGCGGGATCCGGTGGGGCTCTATTTCGGCACCACCAGCGGCGAGCTGTGGCTGAGCCGCGACGAGGGCGCCGAGTGGACCTGCATCGCGCGCCACCTGCCCGAGATCTACGCGGTGGAAACCGGGGAACCGGCGCAATGAAGGTGCAGATCCCCACGCCGCTGCTCTCCTACACCGGGCAGACATTGGTCGAGGCGAGCGGCACGACCCTGGCCGAGGTGCTGGCGGACCTGGACCGGAAGTATCCCGGCATCCGCTTCCGCATGATCGACGAGCAGGAGCGCATGCGGCCCCACGTGCGCTTCTTCGTCAATGGCCGCCAGGTGTTCGATCCGTCGCTGCCGCTGGCGCCCCG
>JBMOQT010000160.1:0-8063 GCA_049320945.1 Pseudomonadota bacterium | reverse complement strand
AGACATGCCATGAACCTTCCGGGACTCAATTACGACCTGGGCGAAACCGTCGACATGCTGCGTGACACCGTGGCCTCGTTTGCCCAGAAGGAGCTCGCCCCCCGGGCGGCCGACATCGACAGAACCAACCAGTTTCCCATGGACCTGTGGCGCAAGCTGGGGCAACTGGGCCTGCTGGGCATCACGGTCGAGGAGGAGTACGGCGGCACCAACATGGGCTATCTGGCCCACGTGGTGGCGATGGAGGAGATCTCCCGCGCCTCCGCCTCGGTGGGCCTGTCCTACGGGGCGCACTCCAACCTGTGCGTGAACCAGATCCGGCGCAACGGCACCGAAGCCCAGAAGCGCAAATACCTGTCCAAACTCATCTCCGGCGAGCACGTGGGGGCGCTGGCCATGTCCGAGCCGGGCTCCGGCTCCGACGTGGTGTCCATGCGCCTGCGCGCCGACAAGCGCGGCGACCGCTACATCCTCAACGGCAACAAGATGTGGATCACCAACGGCCCGGACGCCGACACCCTGGTGGTCTATGCCAAGACCGACCTGGAGGCGGGGCCGCGCGGCATCACCGCCTTCCTCGTCGAGAAGGGCTTCAAGGGCTTCTCCACGGCCCAGAAGCTGGACAAGCTGGGCATGCGCGGCTCCAACACCTGCGAGCTGGTGTTCCAGGATTGCGAAGTGCCCGAGGAGAACGTGCTGGGCCAGGTCAACGGCGGCGTGCGCGTGCTCATGTCGGGGCTGGACTACGAACGGGCCGTGCTGGCCGGCGGCCCCCTGGGCATCATGGCCGCCTGCCTGGACGTGGTCCTGCCCTATGTCCATGAGCGCAGGCAGTTCGGCCAGCCCATCGGCGAGTTCCAGCTGATGCAGGGCAAGCTGGCCGACATGTACACCACCTTCTCCGCCTGCCGCGCCTACGTCTATGCCGTGGCCAAGGCCTGCGACCGGGGCGAGACGACGCGCAAGGACGCCGCCGGCGCCATCCTCTACGCCGCGGAGAAGGCCACCTGGATGGCGGGCGAGGCGATCCAGTCCCTGGGGGGCAACGGCTACATCAACGAATACCCCGCCGGGCGCCTGTGGCGCGACGCCAAGCTGTACGAAATAGGGGCCGGCACCTCCGAGATCCGCAGGATGCTCATCGGCCGCGAACTGTTCGCCGAAACGATGTAACGACGGGGAGCCGACCACATGACGCAAATGATCGAGACGGCGCGCGGTACGGTGCACGAGTGGCAGCGGGACCACATGGGCCACATCAACGTGCGCGCCTACATGGAATTCTTCGAGCAGGCCTGCTGGCAGTTTTACAGCATGGTGGGCTTGACTGCCTCCCTGTTGCGCAGCGGCGCGGTGCATATGGCCGCCGTGCAGCAGAACATCAACTACCGGCGCGAGCTCTATCCCGGCGACACCATCGCCGTGCGCAGCGCCGTCGTCGAACTGCGGGAGAAGGTATTGCGCTTTCGCCACGAGCTGTACGACACCGAGACGGGGGAGGTGTGCGCCGACTGCGAATTCACCGTCGTGTGCCTCGACCCGGAGACGCGCAAGTCGCGCCCCTTCCCGCCCCACGTGGCGGACAAGGCCCGCGCCCTGATGGAGTGAGCCGTGGGCCGGCTGATGGAAACCTACCGGGGCACCGTCTATCCCTGGCAGTGCGACCACATGGACCACATGAACGTCATGTGGTACGTGGGCAAGTTCGACGAAGCCACCTGGAATCTGCTGGCGCGCTTCGGGCTCACGCCGGGCTACTTCCGGGAGCAGCGGCGCGGCATGGTGGCGGTGGACCAGCGCGTAATCTACAAGCGCGAACTGCACGCGGGTGACGTGGTCTCGGTGCGCTCCGGCGTGCTGGAGGTGCGGGAAAAAGTGCTACGCTTCGTGCACGAAATGAAAAACGAGGAGACCCAGGAAGTGTCCGCGGTCACCGTCCTCACGGGCGTGCATCTGGACACGGTGCTGCGCAAGTCCTGTCCCTTTCCGGAGGAGGTGGTGCGACAGGCGCGCGAGTGGATGACCGAGTACGACCTCGGCAGTTAGGAGAAGACACATGAGCAAGGACCCCGTCGTCATCGTTTCCGCTGCCCGTACGCCGATGGGCGGTTTTGGCTGCGGCCGCGCGCTGGCGCGCGCTTAACCGGCTGCGCCGGTTAGCCTGCGCCGAAACCGCCCATCGGGCATCGCATCTGCAAGGAGTTTGACATGAAAGATCACGTCGTTATCGTCTCGGCCGCCCGCACTCCGATGGGCGGTTTTCAGGGTGATTTGGCCTCCCAGGCCGGCCCGCAACTGGGCGCAGTGGCGATCAAGGCCGCGGTTGAGCGCGCCGGTCTCAAGCCCGAGCAGATCCAGGAAGCCTACATGGGCTGCGTGCTGCCCGCCGGCGTCGGCCAGGCGCCGGCGCGCCAGGCGGCCCTGGGCGCCGGCCTGCCCCTGTCGGTGGCGTGCACCACGGTTTCCAAGGTGTGCGGCTCGGGCATGAAGGCCCTGATGCTGGCCCATGACGGCCTGGTGGCCGGAACCAACGACGTCGTCGTCGCCGGCGGCATGGAATCCATGACCAATGCCCCCTACCTGCTGCCCAAGGCCCGCGCCGGCCTGCGCCTGGGCCATGGCCAGGTGCTCGACCACATGTTCTTCGACGGCCTGGAGGATGCCTACCAGAAGGGCCGCCTGATGGGCACCTTCGCCGAGGACACGGCGGAGAAGTACGGCTTCACGCGCCAGGCCCAGGACGACTTCGCCATCACCTCCACCAAGCGCGCCCAGCAGGCCATCCAGGACGGCTCCTTCGCCTGGGAGATCGCGCCCGTGGCGGTGGCCGGCAAGAAGGGCGAGGCGCTGGTGGACAAGGACGAGCAGCCGCTGAAGGCCCAGCTGGACAAGATCCCCACCCTGAAGCCCGCCTTCAGGAAGGACGGCACCGTCACCGCCGCCAACTCCTCGTCCATTTCCGATGGCGCCGCGGCCCTGGTGCTGATGCGCCAGTCCACCGCCGACAAGCTGGGCCTGAAGCCCCTGGCGAAGATCGTCGCCCACAGCTCCCACGCCCACGAACCCGGGTGGTTCACCACGGCGCCGGTGGGCGCCATCCAGAAGGTGCTCGCCAAGGCCGACTGGGCCCCGGGCAGCGTGGACTTCTACGAGATCAACGAGGCCTTCGCCGTGGTCACCATGGCGGCCATGAAGGATCTCGGCCTGCCCCACGACAAGGTGAATGTGCACGGCGGTGCCTGCGCCCTGGGCCATCCCATCGGCGCCTCGGGCGCGCGCATCGTCGTCACCCTGCTCGGCGCCCTGCGCAAGTACGGGGCCAGGCGCGGCGTGGCGAGCCTGTGCATCGGCGGCGGGGAGGCGACCGCTATGGCGATTGAACTGGTCTGAAAGGCGTGACGAGTGACGGGTGACGCGTGACCGCGCGCCTTCCGTCACTCGTCACCCGTCACCGGAAATCATGATTCTCACACCCGAACAGGAAATGATCCGCGACGCCATGCGCCAGTTCGCCGCAGAGCGTCTCGCCCCCTTTGCCGCCGAGTGGGACCGGCATTGCACTTTCCCGCGGGAAGCCCTCAAGGAGCTGGCCGGACTCGGCGCCTTCGGCATGGCGGTGCCCGAACGCTGGGGCGGCGCCGGGCTGGATTACCTGTCCCTGGCCATCGCCCTGGAGGAGATCGCCGCCGGCGACGGCGCCACGTCCACCATCATCAGCGTGAACAACTCGGTGGTGTGCGGACCCATCCTGGCCTACGGCAACGACTGGCAGAAGGAGACCTTCCTCAAGCCCCTGGCGAGCGGCGCCAGGCTGGGCTGCTTCTGCCTCACCGAGCCCCATGTCGGCTCCGATGCTTCCGCCATCCGCACCACGGCGACGCGCGACGGCGACGCCTGGGTGCTCAACGGCGTCAAGCAGTTCATCACCTCGGGCAAGAATGCCGACGTGGCCATCGTCTTCGCCGTGACCGACAAGGCGGCGGGCAAGAAGGGCATCTCCGCCTTCATCGTGCCCACCGATACCCCCGGCTACGTGGTGGCGCGCCTGGAGGAGAAGATGGGCCAGCACGCCTCGGACACGGCCCAGATCCTGTTCGACAACTGCCGCATCCCCGCCAGTCACCTGCTGGGCGCGGAAGGGGAAGGCTACCGCATCGCCCTGTCCAACCTGGAGGGCGGACGCATCGGCATCGCCGCCCAGTCGGTGGGCATGGCGCGCGCCGCCTTCGAGGCGGCGCTGAAGTACGCCCAGGAGCGGGAAGCCTTCGGCAAGCCCATCATCGAGCACGAGGCGGTCAACTTCCGCCTGGCCGACATGGCCACCGCCATCGAGGCGGCGCGCCAGCTGGTGTGGCATGCCGCGGTGCTGCGCGACGCCGGCAAGCCCTGCCTCAAGGAAGCCTCCATGGCCAAGCTGTTCGCCTCGGAGATGGCCGAGCGGGTATGCTCCGACGCCATCCAGATCCACGGCGGCTACGGCTATGTGGCCGACTTCCCGGTGGAGCGCATCTACCGCGACGTGCGCGTCACCCAGATCTACGAGGGCGCCAGCGACATCCAGCGCCTGGTGATCGGCCGGGCGCTGGTGTAGCCCACACATTCCCCCCTTTGCAAAAGGGGGGCCAGGGGGGATTTAACAGTGCTCCACTACGACAACAGGCTGAAGCAGAACGCGAGAAAACTGCGTTCCAACCCGACCGACGCAGAACGCCTGCTCTGGTCGCGCTTGCGCGGCAAGCAAGTCGGAGTTCAGTTCTACCGCCAAAGGCCGATCGGCCCCTACGTGGTGGACTTCTACGGGCCGGCAGCAAAGCTGGTGATTGAAGTGGACGGATCACAGCATTTTGAGGAGGGGGGCATGCAGCGGGACAAACAACGGGACGCTTATTTGGCATCGCAGGGCCTGCGTGTGCTGCGCTTCGATAATCTGCAAGTCATGAAGGAGACGACGGCAGTGCTGGAAGTGATTCTTCGGGAAGTCGAGGCGGCGGGGAAATCCCCCCCGGCCCCCCTTTTGCAAAGGGGGGAGACGACCCCCCATCCCCCGGCCCCCCTTTTGCAAAGGGGGGAGACGACCCCCCATCCCCCGGCCCCCCTTTTGCAAAGGGGGGAGTGACATGTCCCCCATCGACTTCTATTTCGACTTCTCCTCGCCCTACGGCTATCTCGCCTCGGAGAAGATCGACGAACTGGCGGCGCGCTACGGGCGCCAGGTGAACTGGCATCCCATCCTGCTGGGCGCGGTGTTCAAGGTGACGGGCGGCGTGCCGCTGGTGCAGTGGCCCCTGAAGGGCGACTACTACCGGCACGACTTCGCCCGCTCGGCGCGCTACCTCGGCGTGCCCTTCACCATGCCCGAGACCTTTCCCCTGGCCACCCAGGCGGCGGCCCGGGCCTACTACTGGCTGGAGGATCAGGACCGGCAGCTCGCCCGCAACTTCGCCCACGCCTGTTACCGGGCCTACTTCGCCGAGGGCATCGACATCTCGGACGTGGAGCGGCTGCTGGTCATTGCCACGTCGATGGGCGTGGATGGCGAGGCCCTCAAGGCGGCCTTGAACGATCCGGCGGTGAAGGAGCGCCTGAAGACCGAGAACGACCAGGCCATCGCCCGCGGCGTATGCGGCTCGCCCTTCTACATCGTGGACGGCGAACCCTTCTGGGGCTCGGATCGCCTGCCGCAACTGGAGAAATGGCTTGAAACCGGCGGATTCTGAACAATGACCACACTCAAATCCCAGCTCAATCCGCGCAGCGAGGAGTTCCGCAACAACGCCCAGGCCATGCGCGCCCTGGTGGCCGACCTGCGGGACAAGACGGCCCAGGTCGCCCTGGGCGGAACGGAAGAGGCGCGGCAAAAGCACACGGCGCGGGGCAAGCTGCTGGCGCGCGACCGCATCAACTCCCTGATCGATCCCGGCGCACCCTTCCTGGAGCTGTCGCCCCTGGCGGCCTGGAACATGTACAAGAACGAGGTGCCCTCGGCCGGGGTCATCACCGGCATCGGCCGGGTGAGCGGCGTGGAGTGCGTCATCGTCGCCAACGACGCCACGGTCAAGGGCGGCAGCTACTTCCCGCTCACCGTGAAGAAGCACCTGCGCGCCCAGGAAGTGGCGCTGCACAACCGCCTGCCCTGCGTGTACCTGGTGGATTCGGGCGGCGCCAACCTGCCCACCCAGGACGAAGTGTTCCCCGACCGCGACCACTTCGGCCGCATCTTCTTCAACCAGGCCAACCTGTCGGGGGCGGGCATCCCCCAGGTGGCGCTGGTGATGGGCTCGTGCACCGCCGGCGGCGCCTACGTGCCGGCCATGTCCGACGAGGCGGTGATCGTCAAGAACCAGGGCACCATCTTCCTCGGCGGCCCGCCCCTGGTGAAGGCGGCCACGGGCGAGGTGGTGAGCGCCGAGGACCTGGGCGGCGCCGACGTGCACACCCGCATCTCCGGCGTGGCCGACCATTTCGCCGAGAACGACCTGCATGCCCTGCACATCTGCCGGCGCATCATGGCCAACCTCAACTGGCGCAAGCAGGGCGTGCTCGACATGGCGCCGCCGGAAGAGCCCCTGTACGACCCGGAGGAGCTCTACGGCGTCATCCCCTTGGACACGCGCAAGCCCTACGACGTGCGCGAGGTGATTGCGCGCCTGGTGGACGGCAGCCGCCTGGACGAATTCAAGCCGCGCTACGGCACCACCCTGGTCACCGGCTTCGCGCGCATCCACGGCTATCCCATCGGCATTGTCGCCAACAACGGCATCCTGTTCGGCGAATCGGCGCTCAAGGGCGCCCACTTCATCGAGCTGTGCGCCCAGCGCGGCATCCCGCTGCTGTTCCTGCAGAACATCACCGGCTTCATGGTGGGCCGCAAGTACGAGAACGCCGGCATCGCCAAGGACGGCGCCAAGATGGTCACGGCGGTGGCCTGCGCCAAGGTGCCCAAGTTCACCGTGATCATCGGCGGCAGCCACGGCGCCGGCAACTACGGCATGTGCGGCCGCGCCTACAGCCCGCGCTTCCTGTGGATGTGGCCCAATGGGCGCGTCTCGGTCATGGGCGGCGAGCAGGCGGCCAACGTGCTGGCCCAAATCCGGCGCGATGCCCTGGAGGCCCAGGGCAAGAGCTGGCCGGCCGAGGAGGAGGAAGCCTTCAAGGCGCCCATCCGCGCCCAGTACGAAACCCAGGGCCATCCCTATTACGCCACGGCGCGCCTGTGGGACGACGGCGTGGTGGACCCGGCCCAGACGCGGCGCATGCTGGGGCTGGCCATCTCGGCCTCCCTCAACGCGCCGATCGAAGCGACGCGCTTCGGCGTGTTCCGGATGTAAAACCGTGACGGGTGACGAGTGACAGGTGACGGGTGGCGCCGCGGGCTTTTGTCACTCGTCACCCGTCACTCGTCACCAAAAAGAAAGGGATACTACTCATGAGCGAAAACGTACTGGTGGAAGTGGATCGGGGTGTGGGCATCGTCACCCTCAACCGCCCGGAACGGCACAACGCCTTCGACGACGCCCTCATCGCCGAGCTGACCGGCGCCCTTGAAGACGTGCGCCACGACCAGCGGGTGCGCGTGGTGGTGCTGTCCAGCACCGGCAAGAGCTTTTGCGCCGGCGCCGACCTCAACTGGATGAAGCGCGCCGCCGGCTACTCGCCCGAGGAGAGCCAGCGCGACGCCATGAACCTGGCCAACCTGCTGCGCAGCCTGGGCGACATGCCCAAGCCCACGGTGGCGCGGGTGCAAGGGCCGGCCTACGGTGGCGGCGTCGGACTGGTGGCCGCCTGCGACATCGCCATCGCCACCTTCGACGCCCAGTTCGCCCTGTCGGAAGTGAAGCTGGGCATCATTCCCGCCGTCATCAGCCCCTACGTCATCGCCGCCATCGGCGAACGCAAGGCGCGCCGCTACATGCTCACCGCCGAGCGCTTCTCCGCGGCGGAAGGCTACCGCATCGGCCTGCTGCACGAGATCGTGCCGGGCGAGGAGGAACTGGACGAGGCCATCGGCGAGATCGTGAACAGCCTGCTCGCCTGCAGCCCCAATGCCCAGGGCGAGTGCAAGG
>JBMOQT010000159.1:0-8071 GCA_049320945.1 Pseudomonadota bacterium | reverse complement strand
GGCCCGCTATTTCCAGGCGGCCTACAAATTCCTGCCCAAGTGGGAAGGCGTCGCGCGCTACAGCAAGTTCGACTCCGTCGAGGGATCCCAATGGCAGAAGCAGTGGGCGCTGGGCCTGAACTACTGGTATGCCGCCAACGTGGTGGGCAAGGTCACCTATGAGTTCAACAAGGGCAGGCCCAACCGGGACACGGACGACAACCGCCTCTTGCTGCAAGTCACCTACGGATTCTGAGGAGCCGAACATGACGAAATACTTGTCTTCCCTGGTCCTGGCACTCTGTTTCGGTGCCACCGCCGCGCTGGCCCAGGACGCACCCGCCACAGACGACGGGGCGAAGAAGTACCCCGCGCCCTCGGTGGCGCGCGGCAAGAAGGTATGGACCGAGAACTGCGCCCGCTGCCATGAGATGCGCGATCCCAAGGATCTCACGGACCGGGAATGGCCCGCCGTCATCCGCCATATGCGCATCAGGGGCGGCTTGACCGGGCAGGAAGAGCGCGACCTGTTCGAGCTGTTCATCAAGGGTAATAGCTGATCTGACATTCCCCGCGGACCTGCCGGGCGCGGTCGTCTCCGTGCCCGGCGGGCGGCCGGGAACACCAGGAAACACTAAATGACGGAAGATTCGGAAACAAAGAAAGGGCTGCTGAGCCGTTTCTGGAGTGCCTTGCGCCGGCCCAGCGCCAAATACTCCCTGCTGACGCTGCTGGTGGTCGGCTTCGTCGGCGGCATCATCTTCTGGGGCGGTTTCAACACCGCCATGGAGGCCACTAACACCCTGTCGTTCTGCGTCTCGTGCCACGAGATGCGCGACACGGTGTACCAGGAGTACAAGAAGACTATCCATTACTCGAACCGCACCGGCGTGCGCGCCATCTGCTCCGACTGCCACGTGCCCAAGGACTGGGTACATAAGGTCGCACGCAAGATCCAGGCGACCGGCGAGCTCTACGGCAAGGTGATGGGTACCATCGACACGCCCGAGAAGTTCGAGGCCAAGCGCCTGACCCTGGCCCGCCACGAATGGAAGCGCATGAAGGATTCCGATTCGCGCGAGTGCCGCAACTGCCACAGCTTCGAGGGCATGAACACCGAGATGCAGAAGCAGCGGGCGCGCAAGCAGCACGAGATCGCGCGGGACGACAACCAGACCTGCATCGACTGCCACAAGGGCATCGCCCACAAGAAGCCGCAGGGCATGACCGAGGAGGAGGAAGGCTAACCTCCCCGCAGCGCGGCTTTCGACTGATTTCCTCTTAACCTTAAAGGACGACTCATGAAGAACTTGTCTGTTTCCGCCCTGGCGGCAGGGGTAGCGCTGGCACTGGCCGCCGGCACGGCGGCGGCGGCACCGGACTGGAGCAAGGTGCCCGCCAAGACGATCACGCTGTTCTACCCTGGCACCGCCAGCCTCGAGTGGGTCACCAAGGCGGGCGACCACAGCGGCGCGCGCGGTCTGCGCAAGGGCGAGTCCTGTGCCGCCTGCCACGACGAGGAGGCTGCCGATATCGGCAAGAAGATCGTCAGCGGCGAGAAGCTGGAGCCCAAGCCGCCCAAGGGCAAGGCCGGCAGCATCCCCGTGACAGTGCAGGCCGCCTATGACGACAACAATCTCTACCTGCGCTTCAGCTGGAAGCAGCCTGCCGGCGGCGGCGAGAAGCTGGACAAGGACAACCAGGTCAAGCTGGCGGTCATGCTGGAGGACAACAAGGTCGAACTTGCGAATCTCGCCGGCTGCTGGGCTACCTGCCACAATGACGTTCGCACCATGCCCGGTGTGGCCGACGACAAGAAGACCAAGTACGTCAAGGATGCCAACCTTGCCGGAGGCAAGTTCTACGATCTGCTGCAATGGAAGAGCGGCAAGGGCGCCAAGCCGGCGGACGGCTACGTCGCCGACAAGCGCGTCATGGAAGGCGGCAAGGCCTTGGCGGCGGCGGAAGGCAAGAACGAAGGCGGGACCTGGTCCGTGACCTTCACGCGCAAGCTGACCGGCGGCGAGGGTGACATTGCCCTGGCACCGGGCAAGGCCTACAACTTCGGCTTCGCCATCCACGACGACTACGCAGGCGGCCGCTTCCACCATGTATCCTTCGGCTACAAACTCGGCCTCGGGGCGAAGGCCGACATCCAGGCGACCAAGCAATGACTGGACAAGACATCCTTACGCGGAGATTACGCAAAAGTAACCGTTCCTCCATGTGATTGTCATCGCCCGAAACCCATAATAAAAAAGTGAGCCCGGGCAACCGGCGACGTCAGCCGCGCCCGGGTTCCTGCAACGTCCAACAAAGGGGAGTCAAATGAGTGCCGCACCGCCTCGGACTACGAGGCGCCGACGGGTTCATGGGTCGACGGGCTGGTCCAGGGAGGACGCTAAGGCATGGCCGCCAACCCGATAACGCCGCCCGGCGGCGTGGCTCCCCAGGCGCCGGCGGGAGGGCGCACGTCCCATCCCCAGGGGCACGCGCCGGCAGGCGCCACCCCGATTTCCGGCAGCAACGCTGCTGCACCCCATGCCCACGCGGGACCTGCCGCAGCCGCCGGCCCCCACAGCGCAGTGCCGCTCGCGGCAACCCACCCGCGCCACATCGGCATGGCAGCCGGCGCCGCCCATGGCGGGGGACACGGCTTTCAGGAAAGGGCTCTCGGCGTGCTCGCGGCGCGCATGGAAGTCATCGCCGCCAATATCGCCAATGCGGACACGCCGGGATACAAGGCGGTGGACATCGACTTCCGGGAGGCTTTAAGTGCCGCGCTGGCCAACCGCAACGCGGCACCGGCGCAGCTGCTCACCACCGACAAGCGCCACATCCCCTCCGCCCCCCACACGCCCGCCACGCAGCTTGCGTTGCGCTACCACGTGCCTTACCAGGCGGCGGTGGATGGCAACACGGTCGAGCTGGATGTGGAGCGGGCCAAGTTCGCGGAGAACGCCATCCGCTACGAGTTTGCCCTCGACCGGGTGCGCAGCCACTACATGCACATGGAAGATTTGTTCAAGAACCTGAAATAGACGCGGCACACGAATTCCAAACCACGAAAGGCCCTACCATGAAACAAAGGACCAGGCTTGCCCTGCTGATCATCGTCGTTACCCTCGGCGCCAGCGCCTGCCTGCCCGGCGGCTCCTACTCCCGGGGCGGCGGGCACAGTCACCTGACGGGCACCAACTGAAGACCGGCAGCGCATATCGCGTCTCCCGGACTGCATGCCGGCCACGGTCGAGCAGCAGGATGACGGAATAGTACTTCGGGGAAGCGCAATGAGTGGCTTCGTGCTGCATCTGCTGAGCGCCACGGGCTATCTGCGCATGGAGGGTGTGACGAGCTTCATCGGCGCCGACGATTTGGGCAGCTTCGGTATCCTGCCCCAGCGCGCGCCGTTCATGACCCGCCTGTCCTTTGGGCTTGCCCGCTACCTTCTCGCCGACGGGACCTATCGCTTCGTGGCGCTCCAGGGCGCTGTCCTATACTTTCGCGGTGGCGAGCTGACGGTAAGCACGCAGCGCTTCGTTGAGGGCAAAAGCTACGGCGAGGTCCACGAGGCGTTGGTGCGGGAACTCGCGGCCGAGGAGGGAAGCTGCGCCCACTGAAGGACAGCCTGCGCTGGCTCGAGGACGCCGTATGCCAGCGCCTGCGACAGCTGCAGCGGGAAGGCGCGCTGCCGTGAAACCCCTGCCCCCGCAACCCGCGAGCCGAAGACGTCCTGGTGGCGAACGTCATCAACGGCTTCCAAACGCCGGGGTCGCCGCTGGCGATGCCGCCCAAAGGCGGAAACCCGGGTTTGACTGAGGACGATGTCCGCAACGTGGTTCGGTACATGAAGGAGGCGTTCAAGCGCTAGGGTCAAACGCGCCATTACATCTGGATGACAGAAAAGTCATGGTCCGCCCATGTGGTTGTCATGGCCGGAAACCATACTGAAGCAAGGGGAACCCGGGTAATGCGCGGCGGCAGCCGCGCCCCGGGGACTCGCCTGTAACGTGCGACAAAGGAGATTCAAATGAGTACCGTGAATTTCCCAGCGATTTCACCCGACCGTTCCATGGTACGGATTCCGTTTCTGCGAACGGGGGCAGTTTTCATCATCGCGCTTTCAGCGGCATTCGTGATGACCGGGTGCGCCACAGAGGGTCCGGTTACCTCCGGGATGCTCCAGGAGCAGATTCGCAATGCCCGCACCGCCTCGGACCACGAAGCGCTGGCGCAATACTTCCAGACCCAGGCAGCTGATGCCAAGGCGCAGGCGGCGCGCCACCGCAAAATGGCCGAGACGTATCAAGGTGCGCCAACCTACCGTGGGGGGCGGGGGCTTGCCTCCCATTGTGAGAGCATCGCCAGGTCCTACGAGAACCTGGAGAAGGAACAGCTGGCGATGGCCGACCTGCACAAGCGTCTGGCCGCCGAAGCGGGCTCATCGAAATAGCCGACCGGCCCCGCCCGGGAGGCCTTGCGTGCCGCGCTGGCCAACCGCAACGCGGCAGCGGCGCAGCTGTTCACCACCGACAAGCGCCACATCCCCTCCTCCTCCCACGCGCCCGCCACGCAGCTGCCGCTGCGCTACCACGTGCCTTACCAGGCGGCGGTGGATGGCAACACGGTCGAGCTGGATGTGGAGCGGGCCAAGTTCGCGGAGAACGCCATCCGCTACGAGTTCGCCCTCGACCGGGTGCGCAGCCACTATATGCACATGGAAGATTTGTGCAAGAACCTGAAATAGAGCCACACAGATTCCAAACCACGAAAGTCTTCTGCCATGAAACAAAGGTACGCCAAGCTTGCGCTGCTGATCATCTTCGTTACCCTCGGGGCCACTGCCTGCCCGGCGGTTCCTATTCCCAAGGCGGCGGGCACAGTCACTTGACACGCACCAACTGAGGCGGCTGCCGGCGCAGTCTGGCCTTCGGGATTGAATTCTCGAACGAGTCTTCCCATGCATGCGACGACTGAGGGCCGGTCTAGGGCGGGGTCGTCGCGGAACCGGATTGGCAGCCATCGCGGTTCGAGAAGGCAACGCCATGCGCGCTTGCTCGAAGGTGTCCTTATAGCCTTGCGAAGGAGCTTGTACGCGCACGGGTTTTCGCGTTTCGCGGTGCAGCGACAATGAATACGCAAGGCGCCCCGGAAGCAGGCAACGGCGCGCGGCTCAAGACCTTGCGGCGGCGCATAGCGGCTCGCCTGATTGCGGCGGGAATGGCGCTCTGCGTGCTGTTCGCCGCAGCCGGCTACTACGTCGAGCACTGGAACGTCGACAACTTCGTCTTTGAGCTCGCCGCCGCTGCCGCCCAACGCCTGCGGCCGGCCTTGTCCGCGGGCACACAGCATGCCCTGGCACCCGAGCAGCTCGACCGCATCCTCTCCGAATCGCGGCTGGTCCGGGTGGGGCTGTTGGCGGCGGACGGAACGCTTCTGTGGGAAAGATGGCAGGACGGCCGTGAACCGGCCAGGCCGACGTCCGCTGCGGTCGGTTACGACTGGTCCGCGGCGCTGCCGCTGCGCCACGACAAGATCCGGGACAGGAACAACCTCTATATCCAGACCCTTGTGCCGCTGTCCGGCGCGCCGCAGCGCTACATGCTCGCCGTCTATCATGTGGACCCGATCACACTGCTGGCGGCTGACCGCCGCGTCCGGGACACGGTGGTGATGGTCGCGATCGTCGTAGTGCTGACGAGCCTGGCGCTCTATCCGTTCATCGTCGGGTTGAATGCCGAGGCGGTGCAGTTGTCGGACGACCTGCTCAAGGCCAACATCGATCTGCTGGAAACCTTGGGCAGCGCCGTGGCCAAGCGGGACTCCGACACCAGCCTGCACAACTACCGCGTGACGCTGTACGCCCTGCGCCTGGCCGAAGAGTTGGACTTGCCGCACCAGGAAATGCACGGGCTGATCGCCGGCGCATTCCTCCACGACGTGGGTAAGATCGCCATCCCCGACGTCATCCTGCTGAAGCCGGCGCGGCACAGCGACGACGAATTCGAGATCATGAAGACCCATGTGGCCCACGGCCTCGATATCGCGGCAAGCTCTTCGTGGCTGTTGCCGGCCCGGCAGGTCATCGCATGCCACCACGAGCGCTTCGACGGCACGGGCTACCCGCAGGGCCTGGCCGGCGCACAGATTCCCGTGGCCGCCCGCGTTTTCGCGATCGCCGACGTCTTCGACGCGCTCACTTCCGTACGCCCCTACAAGCCGCCCATCGCGCTCGATCGCTCCCTGGCGATGATGGCGGCGGAACGCGGCCGGCACTTCGATCCCGCCATCCTGGATCGCTTCCTGGCGATCGCGCCCAACCTGTATCGGCAAGTCAACGGTGCCGACGAGGCGTGCCTGCGCACCTGCCTGATGTCGGCGGTAGGCGTCCATCTGCGGGGCGCGCCGCCCAACGCGGCGGCCCCGTTCGAGGGGGCAAGATGAGGGAAAACTGGTACGAGCGCCACATCCTCCCCTACCTGATCGACCTGGCCTGCGGCATCGGGCCGATACGCCGTCAGCGGGAAAAAGTCGTCCCCCTGGCCGCCGGGCGGGTGCTGGAGGTCGGCATTGGCACCGGCTTGAACGCGCCGCACTACGACAAGTCCCGGGTCGGGAAGATCACCGGCCTGGATCCGGCGCTGCGCATGCAGCCCCTGGCGCGGCGCCGCATCGCCCGCGCCGGGCTCGACGTGGAACTCCTGAGCCTGTCCGCCGAATGCATTCCGGCGGACGACGCCAGCTTCGATTGCGTGCTCGTCACCTATACGCTATGCACCATCCCCGATCCGGCCGCGGCGCTGAAGGAAATGCGGCGCGTCCTTGCCCCGGGCGGCCGGCTCATCTTCTGCGAGCACGGCCGCGCGCCGGACGAAAGCGTGCGCCGCTGGCAGGACCGGCTGACGCCGTATTGGCGGAAAGTCGCGGGCGGCTGCCACCTCAATCGCGACATCCCGGCCCTGCTGGGCGAAGCCGGATTCGTCTGCCGCGACCTGCAAACCCTGTATCTGCCCGGGCCGCGGCCGTTCACCTACAACTTCTGGGGTGAAGCCCGCCCGGTCTGATCCGCGCATTGCCAAGCGTATTCATTGCCAGGCGTATTCGTTGATAGTTATAATATTGACTTCCATACATTACCGGCCCACGGCCGCCCGTGTTGACAAGGCGTCTCATAGCAGTGTTCCTGATCCTGTGGCTGCCGCTGCAAACGGCAGGCGCGGTGGTCATGCCGTTCTGCCAGCACGCCTTGGCCGGCCAGAGCAGCGGCGCATCGCAGCACCAGACCCACGGCGCCAACCAGGCCGCCGCCGGGCAAGACGAGGCAACGGCCACACCGGCTGCCGGCTGCGACGGCTGCGGCCTGTGCCACCTGGCCTGCGCCGGATGCCTGCCCGCCGGGAGCGGCGGCGCGGCGCACTTCGCCGGCCATTCCCTGGTGGCCACGCCCGCCGCCACCCTTCCTTCTCCCCCTCTCGTTCCGCGCGACAGGCCGCCCATCCCCATGCCCGCTTGAAGCGGGTGAGGAGCGGGCGCTTTTCGCCCCGGGCTTTTGCCCGCCGTCCGCGGGGCGACCGCGCCTTCATCCGGACATCAGCATTTCCCGGCCCGCGCCGCTTTCCGCGGCGCGCGGCAATACGCACAACGGAGAGACAGACAATGACAAAGTCATGGCAATTGAGCGCCGGCCTGGGGCTGGCGCTGTCCCTGGCCGCCGCCCAGCAGGGGTTGGCGGCGGATCCGGCCGACCCCGCGGCGCCCGTGCCGCCGACGGGATACGTATCGGCCTTTTCGTCCTATCAGGCCTACCGGGAGGAAAAAGTCGTGCCGTGGCGGCAGGTCCACGACGAGGTGGCGGACCAGGCTGCGGCGGCCGACCGCGGCTCCCACACCGCCCACGCATCCCACGGCGCGGCGCCGCCCCCCCGCGCGGCCGCGCCCGCCGCCCTCGCGGAGAGCGCCGACGCGGTCCGCGGCCGCGGCGTGGTGCGGCAGGTGGACAAGGCCAGCGTCAAAATCAAGATGACCCACGAGCCGATCGCGGCGCTGGGCTGGCCAAAGATGACGATGTTCTTCCGGCTCAAGGATGCCGCAC
>JBMOQT010000158.1:0-8216 GCA_049320945.1 Pseudomonadota bacterium | reverse complement strand
TTCTTGCCATAATGGCCACAGTTCGAACGTTGATGAGTTTTCTGAGGCGTTCAAGGTTTGTCTCCTCCACCCTCCTCCTTTGGTGTGGATTTAGCGCGACTCTCCCCGGGTCGCGCTTTTTTTTTGACTCCTCTTTTCGTGCCTCGTGGCTGGTCCGGCAGGGTTCAATTTGACACACTCACGTCAATTCAAATAAAATGCGCGGCTTTCCGCATTAAGCGCCCATAGACGCAAGGAAAACTCCCATGAAGACCTTTTCCGCCAAGCCGCACGAGGTAAAGCGCGATTGGTTCGTCGTCGATGCGACGGACAAGGTGCTTGGCCGGCTGGCCACTGAGATCGCGCGTCGTCTGCGCGGCAAGCATAAGCCCGAATATACCCCGCACGTGGATACCGGCGATTACATCGTCGTGGTCAATGTGGAGAAGTTGCGCGTGACCGGCAACAAGGCCGAGCAGAAGGTCTACTACCGTCACAGCGGTTATCCTGGCGGTATCTACTCCGATACGTTTGCTAAGTTGCAGCAGCGCGCCCCCGCCCGTGTGCTGGAGAAGGCAGTGAAAGGCATGCTGCCCAAAGGGCCCCTGGGCTACGCGATGATCAAGAAGCTCAAGGTCTACGCCGGCGCTGAGCACCCGCACGTTGCGCAGCAACCCAAGTCGCTGGAAATCTAAGGAATTCTCATGGCTGCGAATTACTACTACGGTACCGGGCGGCGCAAAACCGCAGTGGCCCGCGTGTTCCTGAAACCGGGCAGCGGCAAGTTCGTCGTGAACGACAAGCCGGTCGACGACTTCTTCACCCGCGAGACCGGACGCATGGTCGTGCGCCAGCCGCTCGAGCTGACCCAGCACCTGACCACCTTTGATATCCTGGTCAACGTCTCCGGGGGCGGTGAATCGGGTCAGGCCGGCGCCGTGCGCCACGGCATCACACGCGCCCTGATCGATTATGATGCCAGCCTGAAACCCACCCTGTCCAAAGCGGGGTTCGTCACACGCGACGCCCGCGAAGTGGAGCGCAAGAAGGTGGGCCTGCACAAGGCTCGTCGCCGCAAGCAGTTCTCCAAGCGCTGATCGGCCGACAAATACGAGAAGAAAAGCCGCCTCAGGGCGGCTTTTTTCATCTGGGTGCGCGCCAGCGCCGTTGCGCCCCGCGGAATCGCTGCTTTACCATTAGTTTCCTTTCTCGAGGTGTGGCACATGTTGAAAGTCGGCATTGTTGGCGGAACGGGCTATACGGGCGTCGAACTGCTGCGGCTGCTGGCCCAGCATCCCGGGGTCGAGCTTAAGGCGATTACCTCGCGCGGTGAGGCGGGCACGGCGGTCGCTGACATGTTCCCCAGCCTGCGGGGGCGAGTGACGCTCAAATTCGAGGATCCCAAGACAGCCCAACTGGACCGTTGCGATGTCGTGTTCTTCGCGACCCCCCATGGTGTGGCCATGGAGCAGACGCCTGCGCTCCTCGCCGCCGGCGTCCGGGTAATCGATCTCGCCGCCGATTTCCGCATCAAGGATCTGGGGGAGTGGGAAAAGTGGTATCGCCTCAAGCACACGGCTCCGGCGCTGGTGGTGGAGGCGGTTTATGGGCTCCCGGAAGTAAACCGCGACAAAATCCGCATGGCACGGGTGGTCGCTAACCCAGGGTGTTTTGCGACCTCGGTGCAACTGGGCTTCCTGCCCTTGCTCGAGTCCGGGCTGATTGATCCCACCCACTTGATTGCCGATGCCAAGTCGGGCGTTTCGGGCGCGGGTCGCAAGGCCGAAGTGCACACGCTGTTCTCCGAGGCTTCCGACAACTTCAAGGCCTATGCCGTGCCGGGACATCGCCACCTGCCGGAAATAGTGGAAAACCTGAAGCGGGCTACCGGCCAGCCGGTCAACATGGTTTTTGTGCCCCATCTGACGCCCATGGTTCGTGGCATCCATGCCACGCTCTATGCACGCATTGCGCAGGAGGCGGACTTCCAGGCGCTCTATGAACGCCGCTACGAGCGCGAGCCCTTTGTCGACGTGCTACCCGCGGGCAGCCATCCCGACACCCGGTCGGTGCGGGCGGCGAACATGTGTCGAATCGCGGTACATCGTCCCGCCGGCGGCGATACGCTGGTGGTGTTGTCGGTCATCGATAATCTGGTGAAGGGTGCGGCGGGGCAGGCAGTGCAAAACATGAACATCATGTTTGGGCTGGACGAGTGCGCTGGTCTTTCGCAGATTCCCGTCTTGCCGTAGGACTGCGCCGTTGGCGCAGCCGCATGGGGCTGTCGTCGGCACCCCGGGCGGTGGTGCGCGCCCATGTGCCCTGGTACTGGCGGGTCCTGGGGGCGATCGTGGTACTGTCGGTGTCTCTGGCGGGGGCCGGTTGGATGTACGATGCCGGCCGACGTATTGCCGGCTTCGAGCGCAGCGAGACCGAGCAGGAGATGCGCGGGCTGCGTGAGCGGGTGGCAGAACTGGAGCAGGAGGTGGCGCAGTTGCGCGCCGTGGCCAATTCGAGCGAGAGCAATCTGCAGATCGAGCGGGCCGCGCAACAGCAATTGGCCAGACAGTTGGCCGGGCTGCAGGAGGAGAACGGACGGCTCAAGGAAGAGCTGGCATTCTTCGAGAGCTTGGCAGCGGGCGAGGGCAAGGATGCTCAGGGCCCCACGATCAACCGGCTTCAGGTGATCAAGGACAGCATCCCCCAGCAATATCGTTACCGTCTCCTGGCCGCGATGCCGGGAGGCAAGAAGGGTGAGCGGGAGTTCCGTGGCAAGCTGCAGTTAGTCGTCCATCTGCAGCGGGAAGGAAAGAGTGTTATGATGGTTCTGCCCGCCGCGGACGAGCCAAATCCAGAGCGTTTCAGCATACATTTCAAACACTTCCAGCGGGTGGACGGTATCTTCCGGGTGCCTCCGGGAGCGCAGGTCACCACTGTCGAAGTGCGGTTGCTTCAGGACGGGGCAACGCGCGCCACGCAATCCGTTACGCTGTGAGCAAGGGGGAGAGCCTTATGTTCCTGAAGAAGCGAGGAAAACCACAAAGCCGAATTGACAGTCTTATCGGCGTGGGAACCAGAATCGAGGGAGATATCACCTTTACCGGGGGCTTGCGCATCGATGGCGAGGTGCGCGGCAACGTGCGCGCTGCGGGGGATCAGCCCGGGACCCTGGTAATCAGCGAGCAGGCCCGAGTGGAAGGCGAGATCCACGTGTCGCACCTGGTGGTGAACGGGGCCGTCATCGGACCGATTTTTTCCAGCGAATTCCTCGAACTTCAACCCCGCGCGCGGGTCACAGGCGATGTCCAGTACAACAGCCTGGAAATGCACCTTGGCGCCGTAGTGCAAGGACGCCTGGTGCACCAGGGTGCATCGACCAAGACCGTGGAGTTGAAGCTTGCCTCGAGCAATTGACCCGGTCCGGCTTTGTCCAGATAATTGCTGGGTAGCAACCAGCCTAGGAGCTAGTAATGAATGCGGTTACCGAGATGCCGGCCCCCTTGGTCTTCACCGATGCGGCGGCGGCCAAAGTGAAGGATTTGATCGACGAGGAGGGCAACCCGGAGTTGAAGTTGCGCGTTTTCGTCACGGGCGGCGGCTGTTCGGGCTTCCAGTACGGTTTCACCTTTGACGAAGTCCAGAATGAAGACGACACGGTGATGCAGAAGAACGGCGTCACCCTGCTCATCGACCCCATGAGCTACCAGTACCTGGTGGGTGCGGAAATCGATTATTCGGAAGGGATCGAGGGTGCGCAGTTCGTGATCAAGAATCCCAACGCCACTTCCACCTGCGGCTGCGGTTCCTCGTTCTCCGCCTGATTGCAGCGAGTTCAAACAAAAAAGGGGCCGGCGGCCCCTTTTTTGTTTTCTGCGGGCCCCGTAACTTACGCGGGGTAGATCGCCCCCAGCACCCTCGGGCCCCTGGCTCCCGTAACTGCCGGCAGGTTGCCCGGTTCGCGCCGCAGCGCCTGGCGCGCCAGCCAGGCAAAGGCCAGGGCCTCCACCACATTGACGTCGACTCCCAGCGCCTCGGTGGTTAGCACTCTCGCCGGATGCAGGAGCTCGGCCAGCCGCCGGACCAGCGCCCGATTGCGCGCGCCGCCCCCGCATACCAGTACTTCGACCGGTTCGCCGCACCAGCGGGTAATGGCATCGGCAGCGGAAGCGGCGGTGAGTTCCAACAGCGTCGCCTGCACGTCCGCCGCGCCTTCGTGACCGCTCAGCTGCTGTTCCAGCCACTGCAGGTTGAACTGTTCCCGGCCGCAGCTCTTGGGAGGCTCCAGATCGAAGAAGGGGTGCTGGCGCAG
The DNA here is from genome assembly GCA_049320945.1 of Pseudomonadota bacterium. GTDB lineage: Bacteria > Pseudomonadota > Gammaproteobacteria > Burkholderiales > Rhodocyclaceae > DYIB01. The sequence goes on along the minus strand of JBMOQT010000158.1, from coordinate 3,928 downwards.
TCTGGCCAGGAGGGCGGGGGCCGGGCTTCCCTGCTCGGCCCAGGCTCCGTCATAGTCGAAAGCCTTCCCTTGCCGCGCCCCGATCCAGGCATCGAGCAGGACGTTGCCGGGACCGCAGTCGAAACCCCTGGGCGGCTGTCCGGACCGCAAGTCGGTGACATTGGCGATGCCCCCGATGTTCAGCACCACGCGATGGAGCTCTGAATCATGGAACACGAAGTGATGAAAGGCCGGCACCAGCGGGGCGCCCTGCCCGCCGGCGGCGATGTCCCGGCTGCGAAAATCGGCGACGACCCCAATCCCGGAGAGCTCCGCCAGCAGCGCGGGGTTGTTGAGCTGGATGGTGTAGCCGGCGGCGGGGTTGTGGCGCACCGTCTGGCCGTGGCAGCCGATGGCGAGGACCGACTCGGGCGCGACCGCTGTTACACGCAGCAGCTCACTCACGACCTCGGCATAGAGCTGTGTCAGCTGATTGGCGGTGAGTGCAGCACGGTGCAGCTCGCCTTCCGCGGAATCGTGCAGTTCCAGCAGACGGCTGCGCAGCTCGGGCGGAAAGGGCAGATAATGATGGGCGACGAGCCGCGGGCGGGCTGCCGAGAAGTCAGCAATGACTCCGTCCACTCCGTCGAGGCTGGTGCCCGACATGAGCCCGATGAAAAGCTCGGGCGAGGACATGGCGCCCTCAGTCGAGCAGCGCGAGATTCACATCTCGGATCTGCTGGAGACGGGCGATCAGCGGTTCCGCATGCTGATGGAATAGAGCCAGTTGCTGAGTGCTGAGGGGAACGGCGGTAGGCAAGGCTACGCTCAGCGGATTCTGGTGCACGTCGTTGATGCGGAACTCGTAGTGCAAGTGGGGGCCGGTCGCCCAGCCAGTGGCGCCCACATAGCCGATGACGTCGCCCTGGGATACGCGGATACCGCGCCGGATGCCAGGAGCAAAGCCGGAAAGATGGGCATAGTGGGTGGTGTACTTGCCCTGATGACGCACCACCACGACGTTGCCGTAACCGCCCTGGCGTCCCGCGAACTCAATTACACCGTCGCCCGTTACTTTGACGCGGGTGCCGGTCGGGGCGGCGTAGTCCACGCCCTTGTGGGCACGCCACGTCTGCAGGATTGGATGGAAGCGTGCACGAGTGAAGCCGGAGGAAATGCGGGAGAACTCGAGGGGGGAGCGCAGGAACGCCTTCTTGATGCTCTTGCCTTCCGCAGTGTAGTAACCGCCTTGGCCGTTCTTGTCCTGATACCAGATGGCTTGGTAGGTTTTGTCCTGGTTGGTGAACTCCGCCGCCAGGATGCGGCCGGTGCGCACGGGCTGGCCCTGGTGGAACAGCATCTCGTACACCACGCTGAAGCGGTCGCCGCGCCGCAGATCCTGGTGGAAGTCGATGTCACCGCCAAAGATCTCCGCCATCTGAATGGCAATGGCATCAGGCAAGCCCGCCGCGTCGGTAGCCGCGAACAGGGAGCTGCGTATTTCCCCTGATTTCATGAATACTTGAGCAGTCAGGTTGAGGGACTGCTCCGCGGCCTGCAGTTGCCCTTCCCGCCGTTCGATCACCAGCACGTTGTCGGCGCTACCGTTGAGCGGGAAGGTAAGGGATAGCAACTCGCCGTTTTCCCCGGTTTTCGCGGTGACAACCTTGCCGGGGCGCAGCTGACGGAAAATGGCCTGGGTTTCGCGCGACTGGCGCATGTAATCAAAAGCCTCCTCGTCCTGCACGCCTAAGCGGGCGATCAGGGAGGCAACGGTATCACCGCGCTGGATACGCTCTTCGCGCAGGAAATGGCCGGGCGTCTCTTCCGTCTGGAAAGTGGCGGGCAGGGCGAGCTGCTCGATGACCGTCTGCTGGCTGATCTGCAGTTCCTGAGTAGACGGCGCCACGCCGAAGGCGGCCACCATGCCGAACAGAGAGACGCCGCCCAGACCCAGCGTGGCCCAGAAGCGGCCAGGTTTGGTTTCGCGGGAGGCAAGGAACTGCGATAAAATTCGCCTTTTTCTCTGGGGCATTGGCGGACGCGGCGGGAAAAAACTCGGGCGAGTTTAGCAAAATTCCGCTGCTGCCAAAACCCCTGGGCAATCACCATGACCGACGTCCAGACAGCCCTTTCCCTGATCAAGCGCGGCGCCGACGAGTTGCTGGTCGAAACCGAACTGGTGGACAAACTGAAGTCGGGCCGGCCCCTGCGGGTCAAGGCGGGCTTTGATCCGACGGCGCCGGACCTTCATCTGGGCCACACCGTCCTCATCAACAAGATGCGCCATTTCCAGGAGCTCGGCCATCATGTGATGTTTCTCATCGGTGACTTCACCGGCATGATCGGCGACCCGACCGGCCGCAACGCGACCCGCCCTCCGCTGTCGCGCGAGCAGATCCTGGAGAACGCCAAGACCTACAAGGAACAGGTATTCAAGATCCTCGATCCGGAAAAGACCGAGATCTGCTTCAACTCCACTTGGTTCGAACCCCTGGGCGCCGCCGGCATGATCAAGCTGGCCGCACTCCATACGGTGGCGCGCATGCTGGAGCGGGACGATTTCGCCAAGCGCTATGCCACCAACCAGCCCATAGCGATCCACGAGTTCCTCTATCCCTTGTGCCAGGGCTATGATTCGGTGGCCATGCGTGCCGATGTGGAATTGGGCGGCACAGATCAGAAGTTCAATTTGCTGGTGGGGCGCGAGCTGCAAAAGCATTACGGCCAGGTGCCCCAATGCATTCTCACCATGCCGCTGCTCGAAGGCCTGGACGGCGTGAACAAGATGTCCAAGTCCTACGGCAATTATGTTGGCATCAACGAGCCGCCGCGCGAGATATTCGGCAAGCTCATGTCGATCTCGGACGAGTTGATGTGGCGCTATTACGAGCTGCTGTCGTTCCGCTCCAGCGACGAGATCGCGCGTCTGAAGAAGGAGGTCGCGGAAGGGCGTAATCCGCGCGATGTGAAGGTGTTGCTGGCCCAGGAGATCGTTGAGCGCTTCCACTCCAGGCGGGTGGCCGAGGATGCCTTGGCCGATTTCGAGGCGCGCTTCAGGCAGAACGCGATTCCTGACGATCTGTCCGAAGTGCGCATTGCCTGCGGAGCCGAAGGCCTGCCCATCGTTCAGGTGCTGAAGCAGGCGGGGCTGACTGCAAGCACCTCCGAGGCCATGCGCATGATCGAGCAGGGAGGCGTGCGCCTCGATGGCGAGAAGGTGGCCGATCGCGGCCTCGTTTTGGCGGCCGGCGAGTCGGTGGTTCTGCAGGTCGGCAAGCGCAAATTCGCTCGCGTTGTACTCGGGAAAAACGAGTAGCGAAATTTTTCCGCAAAAGTGTTGACCCGCGTTTTGCGGTCTGTATAATGCGCGGCTCTCGTTGCTCTGCAACGCGCTCTTTAAAAACCTAAACAGCCGATAGGTGTGGGTACTTGGTTTGGTGCGGCCCTGGTTTTGTGCTGGGGTTTGTGGGAATTGAGTACTTACACGGAAGTTGAAGCTTGGGTCAGGTAGAGATACTTGGCTTGAGTGGGTAATCCGTGAGTTTTGAGATTGAACTGAAGAGTTTGATCCTGGCTCAGATTGAACGCTGGCGGCATGCTTTACACATGCAAGTCGAACGGTAACAGGCCTTTCGGGGTGCTGACGAGTGGCGAACGGGTGAGTAATGCATCGGAACGTACCTGGGAGTGGGGGATAACCTATCGAAAGGTAGGCTAATACCGCATATTCTCTGAGGAGGAAAGTGGGGGACCTTCGGGCCTCACGCTTCTGGAGCGGCCGATGTCCGATTAGCTAGTAGGTGGGGTAAAGGCCCACCTAGGCGACGATCGGTAGCTGGTCTGAGAGGATGATCAGCCACACTGGGACTGAGACACGGCCCAGACTCCTACGGGAGGCAGCAGTGGGGAATTTTGGACAATGGGGGCAACCCTGATCCAGCCATGC
>JBMOQT010000157.1:0-8303 GCA_049320945.1 Pseudomonadota bacterium | reverse complement strand
GGTGCGGCGCACGGGCGCGGCGCGGGCGACGAGATCGCGGGCGAAGGCGAGCGCGCCGTCGATCACATCCCCCTCCACTACCGCATCCACCAGCCCCAGCTCCTTCGCCTGGCCTGCCGCCAGGGGTTTGCCCGACAGCATCATGTCTGCGGCTGCCTCCAGGGGGATGAGGCGGGGCAGGCGCTGGGTGCCGCCGGCACCGGGGATGATGCCCAGGGACAGCTCCGGCAGGCCGAAGCGGGCGTCGGCCCGGGCCACGCGGTAGTGGCAGGCCAGTGCGATTTCCGTGCCCGCGCCCAGGGCCGTACCGTGCACCGCCGCCACCACCGGCGCGGGCGAGTCCTCGATGAGGCGGAACACCTCGTGGTAGCCCGGTTCGGCGATGCCCGTGTCGAACTCCTTGATGTCGGCGCCGGCGATGAAGGTCTTGCCGCGGCAGGCGAGCACGATGGCGCGCACGTCCCGGTTGGCGTGCAGCTCCCGAAACACCTGCTTGAGCCCCGCGCGCAGCGCCTGGTCCATGGCATTGACCGGCGGGCTGTCGATGGTCACGAGGGCGACGTCGCCAAGCAGGGAAAGGCTTACCACTTCACTCATGCATTGCTCCTGGTTGAATTCATGCCGCGGCCCGCTGGGCCGCAAGGGCGATGACCTCGCCGTCCGGCCGGTCGGCGTAGAGCCGCTGCACCAGCGCCGCGCGCCGCTCCAGCACGGCGCGCTGATTGATGTAACCCTTGTCGGTGATCTCGCCGGCGTCGATGGACGGTGGTTCGGCCATGAGGAGCGCCCGGGTGGCGAACATGGAGCTGCCGCCCGCAGCCGCCAGGCGCTGCATGCCTTCCTGCACCCGCGCCACCACCCGCGCGTCGCCCAGCACCTGGGGGAGGGGCGCGTCGGCGGGCAGCTCCGGGCACAGGCTGCGGCAGGCGGTGAGGTTGGGGAAGATCAGGAAGCCCACTTCCTCCCGGTCGTGGCCGGTGACGACGATGTCCTGGGCGACGGGCGCCAGCTCCGCCACGGCCTTGACCCGCAGCGCTCCCACCCGCACCCAGACGCCGCTCATGAGCTTGAAGTCCTCGGCGATGCGGCCGTCGAACTCCAGGCCCTTGGCCGGGTCACCCGGATCGGCGAAGCGCCCCGCGTCGCCGATCTTGTAGAAGCCCTCCTCGTCGAAGGCGGCGGCGGTGAGGTCGGGGCGCTGCCAGTAGCCGGGCGTGACGTTGGGGCCGCGCACGCGCAGCTCCAGCTTGCCGGCCGCAGGCACCATCTTGATTTCGCAGCCGGGAGCCGGCAGGCCGATGACTCCGGCATGGGAGATGGGGAAATGCACCGTGGTGGCCATGGGCGCCGTCTCGGTGGAGCCCCAGGCGGACAGGAAGGGCACGGCCTCGCCGCGGCTGCGCCGTGCCAGGGCCTCCAGGCGCTGCCACAGGTTCTGGGGCAGTGCCGCGGCGGCGTAGAAGATGATCTGCAGCCGGCTGAAGAAGCGGCGCCGCAGTTCGGCGTCGGATTCCAGGTAGGGCAGCAGCATGTCGAAGCCGCGCGGCACGTTGAAGTACAGGGTGGGCGCGATGTCGCGCAGGTTGGCCACCGTGCGCTCCACCAGCCCGGGCATGGGCTTGCCCTCGTCGATATACAGGGAGCCGCCGTTGGCCAGGATCATGTTGAAGTTGTGGTTGCCGCCGAAGGTGTGATTCCAGGGCAGCCAGTCCACGATGACGGGCGCATGGCGGGTGACGAAGGGCCAGGCCTGGGCGATGGCCTGCTGGTTGGAGCACAGCATGCGCTGGGTGTTGATGACACCCTTGGGCACACCGGTGGAACCGGAGGTGAACAGGATCTTGGCCACCGTGTCGGGCCCGACTGCGGCATAGGCGGCATCCACCTCCGGGCCCGCCGGCGCCGCGGTGAGCCGGGCGAAGTCGGCGTCGGTCACCACCTCGGCGCCGCCCGGATCCACCGCGTTCAGGGCAGCGGCGAACTTGGCGCCGTCGTTGGCGTAGATCAGGCCGGGGCGCAGCAGGGACAGGATGCCGCGCAGCTTGTCGTGGTCCTGGGACATGAGGGAATAGGCCGGCGACACGGGTGCCGCCGGCACGCCCACGTGCATGGCGGCCAGGGTCAGCAGGGCGTGGTGGATGCTGTTGTCCGACAGCAGCGCCACCGGGCGCTGCGCCGACAGGCCGCGGGCCAGCAGGGCGGCGCCGATGCGCCGCACGTGTTCGAGGGCATCGCTGTAGGTGAGAGTGCGCCAGCCGCTCCCGGCTCGTTCCGCCAGGAACACCCGCTCGGGCGCTTCCCGTGCCCAGCGCTCCAGGTGGCTGCCCAGGCAGCGGGCGTAGGGGGCCAGGGGCTGGGGCGAGCGCAGCACCAGGCTGCCGTCGCTGCGCCGCTCCACGTCCACTTGCGCCGGCGCGAAGGCCGCGCCGGCGGCGATCGATTGCAGAGTCATGGCGGGCCTCCGGCAGGCTACTTGAGCAGCTTCCAGTCGCCGCCCTCGACCCGCACCAGCACCGCGGCGCGCTCGTCCAGGCCGTTGTGGTCGCGGGACAGGTCGAACACGCCGTGGGTGGCGGCCACTTCCTTCAGGCCCTCCAGGGCATCGCGCATGGCCTGGCGGAATTCGGGCGTGCCCGGCTTGGCCTTCTTGAGGGCCTCGGGGATGGCCTTGTGCACCAGCAGGAGGGCATCCCAGGCGTGGGCGCCGAAGGTGTTGCGGCTGCCGGCGCCGTGGGCCGCTTCATAACGCTTCAGGTAGTCCAGGGCAGGCGCCTTGGAGGGATGGCTGTCGGGCAGCTGCTCGGCCACCAGCACCGGGCCCACCGGCAGCACCGTGCCCTCCACGCTCTTGCCGCCCACGCGCAGGAATTCGCGGCTGGCCGAGCCGTGGGACTGGTACACCTTGCCCTTGAAGCCGCGCTCCACCAGGGCCGCCTGGGGCAGCACCGAGGGCGTGCCGGAGGCGCCCACAAACACCGCGTCGGGGTTGGCGGCGAGGATCTTCAGCACCTGGCCGGTGGCGCTGGTGTCGGTGCGGTTGTAGCGCTCGCTCGCCACCACCTTGATGCCGGCCGCTTCCGCCACCTTGCTCAAATTGTTCCACCAGTCCTCGCCGTAGGGGTCGTTGAAGCCGATGTAGCCCAGGGTCTTCACCCCGGCGGCCTTCATGTGGCGCACCACGGCGTTGGCCATGACGGCCACGGACTGGGGCGTGGTGAACACCCACACGCCCACCTCCGGCGCCGGCTTGATGGGCGCCATGGTCACCAGGGGCGTCTTGAACTCGGCGGCCATGCGCGCAGCCGCCAGGGTGGTGGGCACGGTGCTGGAGCCGATGATGACATCGGCCTTCTCCTCGCTCACCAGCTTCTGCACGTTCTTGGTGGAACTGGTGGGATCGGTGCCGTCGTCCAGCACCACGTAGCGCACCTTCTCGCCGCCGACCGTGGCCGGCGCCAGGGCGAAGGTGTTCTTTTCCGGGCCGCCCAGGGCGGCCCCGGGGCCGGTGGCCGACAGGGTGACGCCGACCGTGATGTCGGCGCGGGCGGGCAGCAGGAACAGGGCGGCCGCGAGCGCGGCCAGGGACGGTGCGAGCTTCATGGACATCCTCCTTTGGACGTGGAATAGCCGCGCGGCGCTGCCGTATTTCCGGCGCTGTTGCTGGTGTCGTCGCCGCACGATGTGGCGTCAAGGTACCAACGACGAACTAACTTGTCAAACGATCGATCAAAAAGTTAGTGAGCGCGGCGGCCGGCTGGGGTACCATGGCGGCGGGGGGAATTCATGGCGCAAGTGCAACACCAACGGGCAGCCCGCGACGCGCTCACGCTGGAGCAGGCGGTGCTGCGGCTGGCCGCCGAGCGGCCCGAACTGGGCCAGGCGCGGGTGGCCCGGGAGCTGGCCCGCCTGGGCTATTCCGTGTCGGCCTCGGGGGTGCGCTACATCTGGAGCAAGCACGGCCTGGAGACCACCTACAAGCGGCTCAAGGCGATCGGCAAGGGGGCACCGCTCACCGAGGGCCAGCGTGCCCTGCTCAGGCGCGGCGAAGTGAGCCGCAAGGCGGCGCGCAAGGCCGGACGGGTGGCCCTCGCCGGCGCGGCCGGCGACGAGCGGCGCGCCCATGTCCTGTTCGCCGCCGCCGAGCTGTTCGTGCGCCACGGCTACAGCGGCACCTCGATCCGCGACATCGCCCAGCGCGTGGGGCTGCTGCCCGGCTCGGTGTACCACTACTTCCCCTCCAAGGAAGAGCTGTTCCTGGCGGTGCAGCGGGAGGGGTTCGAGCAGCTCATGGCGCGCATCGACCAGGCGGTGCGCCAGGGCGCCAGCGCCCGCGAGCGCCTGGAGCTGGCCTGCGCCGAGCACATCGACGCGGTGGTGGGCGACGATCCCATCGCCCGGGTCACGGTCACGGGCCTGTTCGCCATCCACGAAGACGTCCTGCAGCGGCGCATGAAGAAGGATCGGGGCGCCTACGACGAGGTGTTCCGCCGCCTGGTGCAGGACCTGCCCCTGCCCACCCACGTGGACCGCTCCGTGTTCCGGCTGTCGCTGCTGGGGGCTCTCAACTGGACGCGGGTGTGGTACCGGCCGGGCGGCAAGACGCCGCGCCAGATCGCGCGCCATCTGATGGACATTTTCTGTCCGGGCTAGTGTCCTGTTCCGTAGATTCGTTCACAAAGTCTGGCCAGTTTTGCGAGGATGGAACCGGCGGTAGCGGTCCAGACGAAGGGTTTGCAGTTCTGGTTGTAGTGGGAAACGAAGTGATCGATCTTGGCGATGAGAATCGCGGCGGACCGCCTTGTCTGTTATCAGTCCAAAGAAGCGTTCGGCTTGATGAATTGCGCTGTGCCAGCGCGGACGCGCGGCCAGCCACGCCTTGACGCCAGCGCTGCGGGCAACGAGCGCGAGCGCGCCATCGATTGCATTTGAGTCTGCTCGTCTCGTGTGAGCACCAGTTTGGCCTTTGGCCGTCTCCATCGCCATCGCGGTATCTCCCCTTACAAAGATACCTGAGAGCAATGCATATGCCAGTTATTGACGGAACAGCACGCTGCCCGTCTCGTCTACTTTTTTCGCTTCGGCTTCGAAACTGAACGACGACTGGAATTGCCCGGACGGCGCGCGGCTGTGCGAGGCCGGCTTACCGAATCAGAACTGGCTACGTGCCGCAGCCCGACGAGCGCTGGAGTCACAGTATTGGCGTCAGCGCTTTCCGAATAGACCGCGTAAGCGGGATAAGCAAACTCCGCAGCCCCCGCAACGAGGCGAAGACGGCCGCTCTTCAGATAGCGTTGGACTGCCTTCCACCGGAAATATCCGGAGCCGCCGGCCTCGAGAATGTATCGCAGTCCGAGCGGACCGAGACCAACGAACGTGCCGGCGTTGGCCAGTTCCGAAAATGCGAGATTGTGATGCGCCGCGAATTCGGGGCCCCAGTCCACGAAGACATAGTCGGTCGCCCGCTGCTCCTGGCCGCGGGGTGTAGTCGTGACTAGCACCAGTTTCTCCTCAATCAGCAATTCGATCTTCAAGCCCGGTCTCTGGTGCGGAGCGTACACGACCGCGATGTCAAGGATACCTTCCGCTACCTGGTTGATAAGACTCTCCGGCAATCCGACTTCGGCGCGCAGTGCGAGTTGGGGCGCCGCTTGTCGCATCCAGAGTAACCAGTCGAGCAGCACGGGGTCCCAGAGGCTCAGTTCACCTCCCACTGTGACTACCGCGCGCCGGCCCGGCGGAACCGCGACCTGATGGCGTGCGCGCTCCCGGACCTGCACGAGCGTCTGTGCATAGCGCAAGAACTGCTCGCCCGCCGACGTCAGTGACGCCCCCGACTTGTTACGTACAAAGAGTTTTCGTCCGAGCAGTTCCTCGAGCGCACGCACACGTGCGCTCACCGCTGTTTGCGTGACGTGCAGACGGTCCGCAGCGCGCAAGAAATTGCCGGTCGCCACGATCTCGAGAAACGTGCGGGCCAGGTTAATGTCCATAGCGGTTATGAAATTATTTGTATCAACCGGTCAATACTATTCGTTTTACTTTTAGTATCCAGCGGCTCACCATGAAGTCATGAATCGAGGACCGGAGAAGGAAGCGCTAATGAGGACCGCACCGCCCGATCTGCTGGGCCGCGAGTGGCGCACCATTCTGCGCAAGATTGCTGCAGACCGCGTTTCGGATTCCGGTGATGCGTTGGTGTGCTCGACGACAACCCGCGGCGCGACTCGCTGATCTTCAGCGTCAATGTCTGGCAGTCCACGGGCCACGAGCCGGTGTCTATCTGGCAGGCGATGGCGCGGCAGAAGGACATCCAGTACGCGAGCCGCGCCAACAGCCACATTGCGCGCCAGAAGCAGATCCGCCGCCTACGCCATGTGATCCGCGAGCTGGCTCGGCGGGTTCCGGAAGACGAGCGCAACAGCGCAGAAGTGCGCGAACTCGCCGCGTGGGGCTGCCACACGACGATGCACGTGGTTCGCTTGCTCGCCCCGGAGCTCGAGAGCGAGGACTACATGAAAGATCTGGACTTCAGTGCCGCCGGCATCCGGTTGCGCTGCGACGCAGGACTCGCGGACGCGCGCCGCATCATCGAGCGCGCACCCTGGGAGGCGTCCGCGGATCCGCTGGAGGGTGTGATCGTACACGAACTGTCTGCCCGTACAGCCAGATAGCGTTTTTCATTTAGAAAGGAATTGGTCATGGCACGCATCGTAAAACGCACTCGTTCGGAGCCGTACCAGCTGGTCATCGGCGGCGAGAACAAGTATCTCTGCCATTGCGGCTTGTCGAAGAACCAGCCGTTCTGCGACGGTTCGCACAAGCTCACCAAGGGCGAGGAGAGTGGCAAGCTGTACTGGTATGACGAGGCGGGACAACGCCACGAGTTCGCAGACGCTTTTCCTGGAATCCGCTCATTCTGAGCGGTGGAGGGAGTTCGTCATGACGATCCACGAGGCACGGTTGGTTCGGCGCGAGACCGTGGCGGAGGGCACGATGGCGTTCTATTTCTCCAAACCCTCGGGATTCGAGCACGAGGCGGGACAGTCACTCCTGCTGACGCTCGTCGATCCGCCGGAAACCGATGGCGAGGGCAATAGCCGCACCTTGATCTGGGCCCCCGGTTCTCCGACCTGGATATCAACAGCGACGATAGTGTGACGCGAGAAGAGCGCTATATCGAACAGCGCTACGACGTGCGATCTTAGACTGCGGAGACACCATTGCTGGCGGGGGACAGTAGGCGCCTAGTCGTCATCATGTGAAAAGGAGTGCTCGACCATGCCGAAAGACATTTTTCCGCAAGACACGACCGAGGTCGCGGCGACGCGGAAGAGGCTCGCCCCGGACATTCACGAGGCTTTCACGAGTTTCAGTGAGCGCGTTTTCAGTGACGGCGCATTGCCGAGAAAGACCAAGCAGCTGATTGCAGTCGCCGCCGCGCATATCACCCAATGTCCTTATTGCATCAGGAGTCACACCAAAGCCGCGCTGCGCCATGGGGCGACCCCGGAAGAGATCATGGAAGCCGTATGGATCGCGGCCGAGATGCGGGCGGGTGCAGCCTACGCCCACTCAACCCTTGCACTCGACACGATCAATGAAGTAGATAGCAGGCAACGAGCATGGAAATCGAGCGATATCACTCAGGGGCAGTAAGCAGCGCTCCGGGTGATGCGGCGCTCGGGCATCTTGGGGCGACAGTGCGTGCCGCAGCAGCGGCCGGCGAGCCGAACCGACCTCCGGCGTAGGTCCGTGGAGCGCAGGGCTTTTTGCTTCTGCGCGGCTTCGATCAGACGGCATCTTTTCGCGCGCAGCGCGGCACGTTCCGCGCCGCTCGGGTGAGGTGCGCCGTATCCCATGGCCGGCATATACCGAGTCCGGGTCGTCCCCGCAGAGATGCGCATCGACTGCACGGCGTTCAGCCGGCTTCGAGAACGGGCGGCGGACGCTGGCAGCTACCGCTGCCCGCACTGTCGGGCTAGTGCGCAATTTCGTGCAGTTGACTTCGAGGGATGCTTCGGGTTCAGCTCAAGCAGGCTGGATTGGGCCTGGCAGCTTAGCTTCGCGCACAAACGACTGCTGAACGAAGATGAGCGAGAGGCCTTTCTTGATTTTGCCTGTCGCGGCTGCAACTGGAGGAATGCGACTATGCAAGAAATCTATGTCAGCACGGACATCGAAACGGACGGACCGGTAGCGGGAAAACACTCCATGTTAAGCCTTGGATCGGCAGCCTATTTGGCTGACAAAGGCCTGTTGTCGACGTTTTCCGCCAACCTGGAACCTCTACCAGAATTCATCCC
>JBMOQT010000156.1:0-8401 GCA_049320945.1 Pseudomonadota bacterium | reverse complement strand
CGATCAGCAGCAGCGCCGCCGGCGGCAGCAGCCAGAAGCTCCAGTTGTTCATGCGCGCGAAGGCCATGTCGGGCGCGCCGATCATGAGCGGGATCTGCCAGTTGGCGAAGCCGACGAAGGCCGGCATGATGGCGCCGAACACCATCACCAGGCCGTGCATGGTCACCAGCTGGTTGTAGAACTCGGGCTCGGTCACCTGCAGGCCCGGCTGGAACAGCTCGGCGCGGATGGCGAGCGCCATGACGCCGCCGGTGAAGAACATGATCAGGCTGAACCACAGGTACAGGGTGCCAATGTCCTTGTGGTTGGTGGTGGTGATCCAGCGCATGATGCCGCTGGGATGGTGTTCGTGGGCGTGCTCGGCACCGTGAACGTGGGTGGCTTCCATCTTGCTCTCCTTGTATTCCCCGAATCCTGGTTACTTGCCTGCCGTCTTCACGCCGGCCACTTCAGCGGGCTGGATCGCCTGGCCGGTGCGGTTGCTCCAGGCGTTGCGCGTGTAGGTGATGACTGCGGCGAGCTCCACGGCGTTGAGCTGCTTGCCGAAGGCCGGCATGGCGGTGCCCGGGCGCCCCTGCGCCACGGTCTGGATCTGGGCCTCCTTCGGGCCCAGCACGACCTGGGAGCCGTCCAGGGGCGGGAAGGCGGGCGGCGCCCCCTTGCCGTTGGCCTGATGGCAGGCGACGCAGTTGGCGGCATAGACTTTTTCGCCGCGGGCGATCAGCTCATCCAGGGTGTAGGTCTTGGCGGGATCGTCGGCGGCGGCGGCCATTTTCTTCTTCTGCTCCTCCACCCAGGCCGAGTACTTCTCGGGGGAGACCACGTGCACCTCGATGGGCATGAAGCCGTGGTCCTTGCCGCACAGCTCCGAGCACTGGCCGCGGTAGACGCCTTCCTTCTCGGCGCGGAACCAGGTATCGCGGATGAACCCGGGAATGGCGTCCTGCTTGACGCCGAAGGCCGGCACAGCCCAGGCGTGGATCACGTCGTTGGCGGTGGTGAGGATGCGTATCTTCTTGCCCACCGGCACCACCAGGGGATTGTCCACCTCCAGCAGATAGTTCGGCCCCTTGGGCGCCTGGTTGCGGATCTGCTCCTGAGGCGTGGCCAGGTTGCTGACGAAGCGGATGCCCTCGCCTTCGCCCTTGATGTAGTCATAGCCCCACTTCCACTGATAGCCCGTGACCTTGATGGTCAGATCCGGTACGCTGGTGTCGCGCGCCTCCAGCAGGGTGGAAGTGGCCGGCCAGGCCATGCCCAGCAGGATCAGCAGGGGGATGATGGTCCACAGGATTTCCACGTTGGTGTTCTCGTGGAACTGGGCGGCCACCGCACCCTTGGACTTGCGATGGGCGTAGATGGAGTAGAACATGACCCCGAACACCACCACGAAGATGCCCAGACAGATGTAGAGCATCAGGGTGTGGAGGTCGTACACCCGCTCGGCCACCTTGGTGACGGGCGGCTGCAGGTTGATGCGGCTTGCTTCCTGCGCCATGCTCAAGCCCGACCAGAGCATCAGGGCGATCCCCAGCAGGCGCGTCTTGTAGTCCTGTCTCATAAACCAGATCTCCTAGCGTTTTTCTATTCGTTCGAAGCGCCAGCGTGCAAGCCGAGCTGGCGCCTCATTTCCTCTGCCAGGCGCGGCCGCTCCGACCGCGCCAGAAATCTCCCTATCTCGATGCTCCGTCCCGGCACCACCACGAACAGGCGTTCGCCGGCGGGATCGAGCACCACCCGCACCCACGGTGCGGGCCATTGCTTGCGCCGCAGGCGGCCTCCGTCACAGACTTCGACCAGCACCGAACGGCCGTCGAAGCTTATGCGTTCGTAATCACCCGCGTGCCGCGCCTGCCACAGCAGCGCCGCGCCCAGGGCCAGCGCCTCGAGTCCGGCAAAGGGCAGGATCGGCCAGGCCCCAACGGTGGAAGAGAAAATGAGCGCAATGGCCAGGGTCAGAGCGGCCGCGAACAGGAACACGGCGCACGCCTGGCCGGGAGTCAGGGAGACCTGGCGCTTGATGAGGAAGCTGACAGGAGGATCGCTGCCGTCCGGCCCTTCCGGCATCGCGCTTGGAGTCGAAAAACCCTTGCCCTGGCGCAGTTATTTCTCTCATAAAATATTGGGGCTTGAATAATCATAAATTATCACGCGCACACAGACTTATCAAGCCGCATTGACTTGGATCAAAGCAATGCCATCCCGTCCGCTGTCTTGGACAGAAATATCAATGACCTGAGAAGGGGTATGAGCGGCGCGCGGGCGGCCGCCGGAGAGCAGCGCGGAAAAACCGCGGGGTCGGGGAGGCGGGCCCTAAGCTAACGCTTGCAGGAGTTTGACGTGGACACCGCCGAAGCTGCCGTTGCTCATGACCAGCACGTGATCGCCCGGGCGCGCCACGGCGGCGACGGCGCCGACCAGGCGCTCCAGGTCGTCGAACACGGCTGCCTTGTCCCCCAGGGGCGCCAGCGCGACGGCGGCATCCCAGCCGAGATTGGCCGCATAGCAGAACACCCGGTCCGCCCCGACCAGGCTGGGGGCCAGCTGGTCCTTCATCACGCCCAGCTTCATGGTGTTGGAGCGGGGCTCGAGCACCGCCAGGATGCGCGCGGCCCCCACCCGCTGGCGCAGGCCGGCGATGGTGAGAGCGACGGCGGTGGGGTGATGGGCGAAGTCGTCATACACCGTCACGCCTCCGGCCACCCCGCGCACTTCCAGGCGCCGCTTGACGCCGCGGAAGCGTTCCAGCGCCGCCAGGGCGGCGCCGGGCATCACCCCCGCATGGCGCGCGGCGGCGAGCGCCGCCAGGGCGTTGGCGTGGTTGTGGCGCCCGACCAGCGGCAGCTCGGCGCCACCCAGGTCCTCGCCGCGATAACGCACGGCGAAACGCCCCTCTTCGCCCAGGGCCCAGCCCGCCGGGTCGTTGAACCACTCCACAGGCGTCCAGCAGCCGCGCTGGAGCACGCGCTTCAGGCTGTCCTCGGCGGCATTGGCGACGACCAGCCCGGAGCGCGGCAGGGTGCGCACGAAGTGGTGGAACTGCGTCTCGATGGCCGCCAGGTCGGGGAAGATGTCCGCGTGATCGTATTCCAGGTTGTTGAGGATGGCGGTGCGCGCCCGGTAGTGCACGAACTTGGAGCGCTTGTCGCAAAAAGCGGTGTCATACTCGTCCGCCTCGATGACGAAGAACGGCGAGTCCGTGAGCCGGGCCGACCGGCCGAAGTTTTCCGGCACGCCGCCGATGAGAAAGCCGGGCCGCAGGCCCGCGTCCTCCAGGATCCAGGCGAGCAGGGCGGCCGTGGTGGTCTTGCCGTGGGTGCCGGCCACGGCCAGCACCCACTTGCCCTGCAGCACGTTCTCCGCCAGCCACTGGGGCCCGGAAGTGAAGGGCAGGCCCCGGTCCAGGATTTCCTCCAGGAGGGGATTGCCCCGGGTGATGGCGTTGCCCACCACGTAGAGATCCGGCTCGAGGGCGGTCTGGGCGGCGTCGTAGCCCTCCGTCAGGCTGATCCCCGCCGCCTCCAGCTGGGTGCTCATGGGCGGATAGACATTGGCATCGCAGCCGGTGACGCGGTGGCCGGCGGCACGGGCCAGCAGGGCGATGCCGCCCATGAAGGTGCCGCAGATCCCCAGGATATGTATATGCATGCTGACAGCGGGAAGCCGGTAAAATAGCCGCCGATTGTATCTCATCCCCCTTTCTCCCATGCCCTCCCAGCACCGCAACCCCTCCCAGCGCCAGAACGTCATGCGGCGTAACATCGCCAGCCTGGCGGCGCGCCTGATGGCCCAGGACGGCATCGCCGATTACGGCTTCGCCAAGCGCAAGGCGGCGCGCCAGCTGGGCGTCCCCGACACCGAGGCCCTGCCCACCAATGCCGAGATCGAGGCCGAGCTGCGCGTCTACCAGTCCCTGTATCAAGGCGAAGAGCAGGAGGATCGCCTGTTCGAGCTGCGCAGTGTGGCCCTGGAGGTCATGCGCCTGCTGGAACCCTTCCACCCCTACCTCACCGGAGCGGTGCTGGACGGCACCGCCGCGCGCTTCGCCGAAGTGGAGATCGAGGTGTTCCCGGACAGTCCCAAGGAAGTGGAGATGTTCCTGCTCAACCGGCGCATCGCCTTCGAGCAGGTCGAACCGCGGCGCAACGGCGCCGAGCCGGCGGAGGCCACGCTGCACTTCGAGTGGCACGACGCGCCGGTGCGCCTCACGGTATTCCCCGCGACGGCCGAGCGCAGCGTCAAGCGCAACCCTCGCAGCGGGCGCATCAGCGAACGGGCCAAGATCGGCGCCGTGGAGGCCTTGTTGACGAAGAAAGCCGAAGATGACTACTAAGCTGCGCAACCTCCTGCTGGCCATCATCGTCGCCCTGGTCTCGGCCAGCGCCGGGCTCTACCTGGCCGGACGCAAGAGCGAGCTGCCCGAAGCCGCCCCGGACGCGGCGGCGCGCCTGCTGGCCTTGCAGCTGCCGGACCTCGCCAACCAGCCCCAGTCCCTGGCCCAATGGCGCGACCAGGTGCTGGTGGTGAACTTCTGGGCCACCTGGTGCCCGCCCTGCCGCAAGGAGATTCCCGAGTTCGTGGCGGTCAGCGAGAAGCTGCAGGGAAAAGGCGTCCAATTCGTAGGCATCAGCATCGACAGCGCCGACAAGGTGCGCCAATACCGCGACGAGGCCCGGATCAGCTACCCCCTGCTCATCGGCGGCATGGAGACCATGAACTTCGCCGACCATTTCGGCAACAAGGCCAAGGGCCTGCCCTTCACTGTCATCCTCGACCGGCAGGGCAAGCTGCACCACGTCAAACTGGGCCCCATGAGCGGCCCGGAGCTGGAAGAAATCCTGGAATCGGCCCTGGCCAAGACGCCGGCGGGTTGACCCCAACTGGACAAACTGCGGCGAATTGCGGCAAACTTGCTGGATGATGAAGACAAAAAGCGGCCAAAATGAACAGCCGCCGGCGGGGAGCAGCGGCAAGATCCTGGTCTTGCACGGCCCCAACCTCAATCTCCTGGGGACCCGGGAGCCGGAGGTATATGGGCGCACCACCCTGGCCGACATTGACGCCGCTTTGCAGCGGCGCGCCGCGGAAAGCGGCGTCGCGCTGGAAACTTTCCAAAGCAACCACGAGGGTGCCCTGATCGACCGGGTGCAGGCAGCCGCGCGGGAGAAAGTCGCCTTCATCCTCATCAACCCCGGCGGCTACACCCACAGCAGCGTCGCCCTGCGCGACGCCCTGGCGGCGGTGGCCATTCCCTTCATAGAAGTTCATCTCTCCAACATTCACGCGCGGGAACCCTTCCGGCACAAGTCCTACTTCTCGGACCTGGCCGTGGGGGTGATCTGCGGCCTGGGCAGCAAGGGCTATCTCCTTGCGCTCGACTATGCGCTAGAACAGCTCAGCAACCGCTGACCCGCCCGGCGCGCGCCGCCCGGGCTCGGCGCGCCGTGGCCAACAATCAACGATCTTTGGGGGCATCATGGACCTGCGAAAACTGAAGAAACTGATCGACCTCGTCCAGGAATCGGGCATTTCCGAACTGGAGGTCACCGAAGGCGAGGAGAAGGTACGCATTGCCAAGCATCCCGCTCCCGCCCAAAACACTACCACTTACCTGGCGCCACCCGCGGCGCCGGCACCCGCCGCTCCGGCCCTGCCCGCCGCAGCACCCGCTCCGGCCGCCCCGGCCGAGCCGGAGGGCCATGTGGTCAAGGCGCCCATGGTGGGCACGTTCTACCGGGCGAGCGCGCCCGGCGCCAAGCCTTTCGTGGAAGTGGGCCAGACGGTGAAGGAGGGCGAAACCTTGTGCATCATCGAAGCCATGAAGCTCATGAACGAGATCGAGGCCGAGGTCGCCGGGGTAGTCAAGGCCATCCTGGTGGAGAACGGGCAACCGGTTGAATACGGCCAACCCCTGATGATCATCGATTGATCACGGCTGTTCGCTACCGGATCACGACATGTTTGAAAAAATCCTTATCGCCAACCGCGGCGAGATCGCCCTCCGAATCCAGAGGGCCTGCCGCGAGCTGGGCATCAAGACCGTGGTCGTCCACTCGGAGGCCGACACCGAAGCCAAGTACGTGAAGCTGGCGGACGAGTCGGTGTGCATCGGCCCGCCGCCCTCGGGCGCCTCCTACCTCAACATCCCCGCCATCATCAGCGCGGCGGAAGTGACCGACGCCGAGGCCATCCACCCGGGCTACGGCTTCCTGTCGGAAAACGCCGATTTCGCCGAGCGGGTGGAAAAGAGCGGCTTCGTCTTCATCGGCCCGCGCCCGGACACCATCCGCCTCATGGGCGACAAGGTCAGCGCCAAGGACGCCATGAAGGCCGCCGGCGTGCCCTGCGTGCCGGGCTCGGAGGGCGCCTTGCCCGAGGACCCGAAGGAAATCGTCAGGATCGCCCGGGCCATCGGCTATCCGGTGATCATCAAGGCGGCGGGCGGCGGCGGCGGCCGGGGCATGCGGGTGGTCCATACGGAAGCGGCCCTGCTCAATGCCGTGGCCACCACCCGCGCCGAAGCCCAGGCGGCCTTCAGCAACTCGACCGTCTACATGGAGAAGTTCCTGGAGAACCCGCGCCACATCGAAATCCAGGTGCTGGCCGACTCCCACCGCAACGCGGTGTACCTGGGCGAGCGCGACTGCTCCATGCAGCGCCGGCACCAGAAGATCATCGAGGAGGCGCCGGCGCCGGACATCAACCGGCGGCTCATCGCCCGCATCGGCGAGCGCTGCGCCGAAGCCTGCCGGCGCATCGGCTACCGCGGCGCCGGGACCTTCGAGTTCCTGTACGAGAACGGCGAGTTCTACTTCATCGAGATGAACACCCGTGTCCAGGTGGAACATCCGGTCACGGAACAGATCACCGGCATCGACATCGTGCAGGAGCAGATCCACATCGCCGCGGGGGGAAAGCTGCGCTTCCGCCAGCGGGACATCCAGTTCCGCGGCCATGCCATCGAGTGCCGCATCAACGCCGAGGATCCCTTCAAGTTCACCCCTTCGCCGGGCAAAATCACCTCCTATCATCCTCCCGGCGGACCCGGCATACGGGTCGATTCCCATGTCTACCAGGGCTATACCGTGCCGCCCCATTACGATTCCATGATCGGCAAGGTGATCGCCTTCGGCGAGACGCGCGAGCAGGCGATCCGGCGCATGCGCATCGCCCTGTCGGAAATGGTGGTGGACGGCATCAAGACCAACATCCCCCTGCATCAGGAGCTGATGCTGGACCACCTGTTCGTCAAGGGCGGCACCAGCATCCACTACCTGGAGCAGCGCCTGGCCGGCAAGGAAGAGGCAACCAAGGGCAAATAACCCCTCCCAGCGCCATGTGGCTTTCGGTGACCTTTCCCGTCGATGCGGCCAGCGTGGAGGCCTTCTCCGACGCGCTGCTGGCCCAGGGGGCGATCTCGGTGAGCGTGGAGGACGCGGACGCCGGCACCGAGCGGGAACAGCCCCAGTTCGGCGAGCCGGGGGCCGAGACTGCGCCCCTGTGGGCCCACAGCCTGGCGATGGCCCTGTTTCCCCCGGGCAGCGACATCGCCGTCCTGGCCCGGGAGGCCGCGGCCGCCGCCGGCCTGGACTCGGTGCCGGACTACACCGTGACCGAGGTGGCCGAGCAGAACTGGGTGCAGCTCACCCAGGCCCAGTTCGAGCCGATCGCCATCAACGAACGCCTGTGGATCGTTCCTTCCTGGCACCGGGCGCCCGATCCCCAGGCGATCAACCTGATCCTGGACCCGGGCATGGCCTTCGGCACCGGCAGCCACCCGACCACACGCCTGTGCCTGGAATGGCTGTGCCGGGAAGTGGCCCCGGGCGCCGGCGTGCTCGACTACGGCTGCGGTTCGGGCATCCTGGCCATCGCCGCCGCGCGCCTGGGCGCGGGCGAAGTCATGGGCGTGGACATCGACGACAACGCCCTGGCCGCCGCCGCCGACAACGCGGCACGCAACGGCGTGCAGCTCACGCTGCGGCATTCGCGCGAGCAGCTCGAGGCACGCTTCGACATCGTGGTCGCCAACATCCTCGCCAACCCCCTGTGCCTGCTGGCGCCCCTGCTCGCGGCGCTGACGCGGCAAGGCGGGCGCCTCGCCCTGTCCGGCATCCTGGAGGGCCAGGCCGAGCAGGTGCGCGCCGCCTATCGCCCGGCTTTCGAGCTCGACGTGGGCGGCGCCCGGGAAGGCTGGGTGCTGCTGGAGGGCGTGCGGCAGTGATCGTCACCCGCTGCCCGGCCTGCCAGACGGCTTTCCGGGTCAAGCCGGAACAGTTGCGGGCGCGCCAGGGCAAGGTGCGCTGCGGCAGGTGCCAGGCGGTCTTCAATGCCCTGGACTCCCTGGCCTACCGCGCCGATGCGCCCTCTGCTGCCTCCCCCCCGGCTCCGCCCCAGCCCG
>JBMOQT010000155.1:0-8435 GCA_049320945.1 Pseudomonadota bacterium | reverse complement strand
GTGACAAAGGCCTCTGGCGCCAGTCGTCACTCGTCACCCGTCACCCGTCACCAAGAAGGAACAACATGCCATCACACCATACGGCGCAAGTCCTGGTCATCGGCGCGGGACCGGCGGGCTGTGCTGCGGCACTCACGCTGGCGCGCGCGGGAATCGATACCCTTGTGGTGGACCAGATGTGCTTTCCCCGGGACAAGGTGTGTGGCGACGCCCTCATCCCCGACGCCTTGCGCGCCCTGGGTACGCTAGGGGTGGCAGCGGACGTCCTGGCGGCGGCGCGCATCGCTTCGCGCCTGGACATCTACGCACCGGACGGCAGCCGGGTGGAGATCCCGGGACGTCTCGCCTTTCTGCCGCGCGCGCGCCTCGATGACCTGCTGCGCCGCGCCGCGGCGGCGGCCGGCGCGCGCTTTCTCGCGCCGCTGCGCCTCTCCGCCTTCGATTGCCATGACGAGGTGGTAAGGGGCGCGCGCTTCAAGGCGCCCGACAGCCGCTGCGAGATCACCGTGGGCGCGCGGCTGGTGGTGCTGGCGACCGGTGCCGCTTCCGCGCCCCTGGAGCTTGCCGGCGTGTGCCTGCGCAAGGCGCCCAGCGGCATCGCCCTGCGCGGCTATTTCCGCGCCGAGTGCCTGGCGCAAGAGCTGGACAGCCCGTGCATCTCCTTCGACCGCGCCATCTGCCCGGGCTACGGCTGGGTTTTCCCCGGACCCGATGGTGTCTTCAATGTGGGCGCGGGCTATTTTCACGATGCCCGCCGCGTTCCCGATGCGGGCAACGTGCGGCGCGTGTTCGCCGCCTTCGTCCAGCGCTTTCCCTTGGCGCGGCGCGTGGTCGCCGAGGGCGAGCCCGTCGGGCCGCTGAAGGGCGCGCCCCTGCGCACCGCCCTCAAGGGCGCGCTCCTGGCGCGGCCGGGCCTGCTGGTGGCCGGCGAGGCGGCCGGCAGCACCTATTCCTTCAGCGGCGAGGGCATCGGCAAGGCCCTGGAGATGGGCATGCTCGCCGCCGAGCAGGCCCTCGCCCTGTGCCGCGGCCAGGTTGACGACACCACCCTGGTTTCCGCCTACACGCAGCGGGTCCGGGGCGCGCTCGCGTCCCGGTTCGCCGCCTACGAGACGGCGCAGCGCTGGCTGTCCTGTCCCGCGGTGGGCAACTTCATCGCGGCGCGGGCGCGCCGCAGCGCCCGCCTGCGGGAGCGGCTCGCCGGCCTGCTGGCGGAAACGGCCGAGCCCGGCGAGCTGTTTTCGTGGCGCGGCCTGCTGCGGGCCCTGGTGGCGGGGAGCTGAGCCGGAACGGCGGATTTCCCGCCTTGTCGAAGGGTTATTGAACGCAGGACAAAACATGAGCCACAAACATCTCAACCTGCTGCGCACCATCTTCCAGGATCCGGTGAGCGGCAACATCCACTGGCGGGAGATCGAATCCCTGCTGCATCACCTGGGTGCGACGGTGGAGCCAGCCCATGGCGCCCGCCTGCGGGTGGTGCTCAACAAGGTGGAAGGCTTTTTCCACCACCCCCACCACGGCAGCACGTGCACCAAGCAGGACATCAAGCAGTTGCGGGAATACCTCGCCCACGCGGGGGTCAGTCCCTCCCGTTACGAGGCGGGAAAAGACTGACCCCTGGCCGTCAATTCCGCTGTCTGCCCAGGGTCCTAAGCCGCAGGCTGCAGCGCGATCGATCTGCCCGACAGGCGGAAGGCGTCCGAGAAGCACATGCCGTCTTCCGCCCCCTGGGCCTTGAGTGCGGGGAAGATGGCTTCCACCATCTTCACCGAGCCGCAGGCATAGACCTCGTGGCCCCCCAGGCTGGGGAAATCCTGCAGGATGGCCTCGTGCACCAGGCCGGTGCGGCCGGTCCATTGGTCGTCGGGCCCGGGCTCGGACAGCACCGGGATGAACTTGAAGTTGGGGTGCTCCGCCTGCCAGCGTTCGGGCAGCTCCGGCAGGTACAGGTCGCGGCGCTTGCGCACGCCCCAGTAGAGATGGATGGGCCGCTGGATGCCGCGGTGGAAGGCGTCCTCGACCATGCTCTTCACCGGCGCGAAGCCGGTGGCGCCGGCGACGAAGACGATGGGGCGGGTCGATTCGCGCAGCACGAAGTCCCCCAGGGGCGCCTCGAAGCGCAGCTCGTCGCCTTCCTTCATGCCTTCGAACACGTGGCTGGTGAAACGCCCGCCCGGCACCAGGCGCACGTGCAGCTCGATCAGGTCGGGCTGGTGGGGCGGATTGGCGAAGGAGAAGGCGCGGCGCTGGCCGTCTTCGAGAATGACGTTCAGGTACTGGCCGGCGCTGAAGGGCACCGTCTGGCCCTCGGGCAGCTTTATCAGCAGCTTCATGACGTCGTGGCTGAGCTTCTCCATCTTCGCCACGCGGCCCGTATATTCGTGGATGCGCGCCGCGGCGGTGTTGCCGGCGGGCACGTACTCGATCTCGATTTCCGACAGGGGCGTGGCGCAGCACATCAGCACCTTGCCCATGGCCCGCTCCTGGGCGCTGAGGGCATCGGGCTGGTACATACCCGCGTCCACCTCGCCGATCAGCACGGCGCACTTGCACTGGCCGCAGCCGCCGTTGCGGCACTCGTAGGGCAGGTCGAGCCCGGCGCGCAGGCCGGCGTCGAGGATGGTCTCGCCGAAGCGCGCCCTGACCATCCGGTCGTCGGGATGGACCTTGATGGCAAACTCCGCCGGCTTGCCCTTGCGCAGCTTGGGCGGCAGCCAGGGCGTCAGGAACAGCAGGGCCGTGACGCCCCACACCAGGTACCACAGCTTCATCGGATCCCAGCTGTAGATCAGCGGGAACGCGGGCAGGTAGAACCAGTCCAGGCCGATGGTCGCCACCTCCACGTTGAGGTTGGCTTCGCCGCCCTGGCTGATGACCGGCTTGGCCAGCGCCAGCACCAGCATGGCGGCAGTCAGGGCGATGGCGATGGGCCGCGGCGGATTGGTGTTGGCGCGCGGCACGCGCTGCACGTGGATCCACATGAGCATCAGCACGATCAGCGGCGCGCCCAGGTGGATGAAGGCGAGCAGGGTGAACAGGCGGTCGTTGATGGCGTCCTGGTAGATGAAGTTGCGGATCAGCGTGCCGTTGAGCACCGGCAGCACGTCGAGCCACTCGGCGGTGGCGACGGTGACGAACTGGGCGAGCTTGTCCCACACCAGCATGAAGCCGTTGATGCCCGAGATGTACACCAGCCAGATCAGGATCACGCCGGTGAACCAGGAGAACCAGCGGAAACCGCGGTAGCGGTCGTAGGCGAAGTGGCGCACCATGTGCAGCAGCATGGTGAGCACCATGCCGTCGGAAGCGTACCGGTGGATGCTGCGCAGGATGCCGCCGGCCCACCACTGGTCGTGGGTGATGGACTGCACCGACTCGTAGGCGTCATGCACCCCGGTGTCGGCGAAGATGTACAGATAAAGCCCGCTGAAGGCCACCAGCCAGAACAGCCAGAAGGTGATGGTGCCGAGATGGTAGAGGGGGTTCAGCTTGTCGCCGAAGGCGATGTTGAACACCGCTTCGACGCGCATGTAGAGCCAGCGCAGGAGGGCTTGCAGGGCTTTGACCATGTTCTCTTCCGTGGGGTTGTGTTGGCGATTATCCGTTGGCGGCGCTGGGGCTCGCCTCCCTGTCCAGCGCCGCCGCCATGCCGCGCACCGAAGCCAGCAGCTGGTGCGCCTGCTGGACATCGAATTCCGCGTGGTATTTCTTCTTCACGCCGAAATTGGACAGCACCAGGTGCATGTCGGGTTCGACGCCCCGCTGACGCAGGCAGGAGCGGGCGCATTCCAGCGGACAGCCGTCCAGGGCGATGATGGGCCGGCCCGAGCGGGCGATGTTGACCAGGTGCGGCACGTTGCCGCCCACGCCGGCGATGCACGACATCTCGGCCACGCCCTCCCGGTCCAATTGGAGGGCGACGAAGTTGGTCATCTGTGCGGCGCTGGAACAGCCGGAACAGGAATAGACGAGAGGAAGCCGGGAACGGTGACGCGACATGAATCAATAACCCTGGTAACGTCATGGAATATAAGCGTTTTATAATTTTCCTTCCATGATCTGAATCAAGGCCGCGGAACGGGCTGCACCAGAGAATGCCTGCACCGCCCGGCATGACGGGCGGACGTGTTCATTCACCCGACAGGAGCCGACATGTCCCATCCGCATCTGCATCTGCAGCCCGACGCCCTCTATCCCTTCGATGCCCGTGGCATCGCCAAGCGCTTCCGCCACGCCGCCATCTTCGGCGCCCTGGATGCCCTGTTCCCCGGCGAGACCATGCGCTTCTGCAACGACCACGATCCTCTGCCTCTGCTCGACCAGCTGCGCCATCGCTACGGTGAGGCGGTGGAGATCAAGTACGTCAAGCGCGAGCCGGGCGAGATCGTCATCGACTTCGTGAAAAAGTGACGAGTGACGGGTGACGGGTGACAAAACCGCGGGGGCACCCGTACCATCTCTCGTCACTCGTCACCCGTCACTGATCTTC
The DNA here is from genome assembly GCA_049320945.1 of Pseudomonadota bacterium. GTDB lineage: Bacteria > Pseudomonadota > Gammaproteobacteria > Burkholderiales > Rhodocyclaceae > DYIB01. The sequence continues at coordinate 3,943 of JBMOQT010000155.1, read as the reverse complement.
ATGCTGCCCGCCCTCGTCGTCTCCGCCATTCTCTGTTTCGCCGGCGCCCTGGCCCTGACCCTGGCCGGCGCCGTCGCGCTCGCCGGCGCGGTGCATCTCGCCTTCGCCGCCGGCGTCATGCCGCTGATCATGGGCGCCATGATGCATTTCGTGCCCGTGCTCACCCGCGGCCGCGCGCCGGCGGCGGCGCTGCACGCCCTGCCCCTGGCCGGTCTCGCCGCCGGGCTGATGGCGGCGGGTGCCCTGAGCTTCCCCAGGTTCGGTGCGGGGCTGCATATGGCGGCGGGGCTGGCCCTGACGGTGATGGTGGTGCTGGCCGTGTGGATGGTGCGCCGCGCCCGCGGCGCCCTGGGCGCGCCCCATCCCTCGCTGCACTGGTATCTGGCCGCCGTGCTGGCCCTGGTGCTGGCGCTGCTGGCGGTGTTCGCCATGGTCGCGGCTCCGGGCCAGCGGCTGGCGCTGCGCCTGTTCCACTTGCACCTGAATACCCTGGGCTTCATCGGCCTGACCGCCATCGGCACGCTGCAGGTATTGCTGCCGACGGTGGCGGGGCAGCCGGACCGCCAGGCCGCCGTGCGCCTGAAGCGCGACCTGGTGTTTGCCGTGGCCGGCGTGCTGGCGCTGGCCGTGGGCGCCGCCTGGGCCGCACCCCTGGCCTATGTCGGGCTGGCGCTCTACCTGGTGCCGGTGGTGCGCCTGGGCACCGCCTGGGCGGTGCTGTACTGGCGCGAGATCGGGCAGCGGCACGGCGCCGCGCCATCCCTGTCGCTAGCCTTGTTCGGGCTGGCGGCCCTGCTGTTTCTCGGCACCGGCCACGGCCGCGGCTACCTCAACGGCAACGACGCCATTTTCGGTTTCGTCCTGGCCTTTCTGCTGCCCCTGGTCACCGGCGCCGTGAGCCATCTGTTGCCCTTGTGGCTCAAGCCCGGCCCCCAGGGCGAGTGGCATGCCTGGGCGCGCACGCAGCTGGCGCGGCTGGGGGGATTGCGGGCACTGGTCTTCGTTGCCGCCGGCGTCCTGTATGCCTTCGGCCGGCACGAGGCCGCCTGGCTGGCGGCCGCGGCCCTGGCCCTGTTCATCGGCCAGATGCTGTCGGTCCTGGGGCGCCGCTGAACCCTCAGCGCTCCTCCGTCTTGGCTTCGGCGTGCAGCTCCGCGATGATGCGCGCCACGTCCACCTGGCGCACCGCGTCCACTGCGCATTCCCAGGCCCCTTCGCGGCACAGGCCGCGGATCTGGGCATCCTCGTAGGCTGCCAGGGCGGCGTCGACGCACGCCCGGCGCACCGCTTCAGCGAGTCGCCGCTCGTCCATGGCGGATGGCCTGGATGACGGCGACCACGAACAGCAGGCCGCCGATGATGGCGATGAGGCCCCCCAGGCCCATGATGCCCATGGCGACCACCTCCTGGGTGCTGCGCAGCACCTGCCCGGCGCCGGCGACCTTGCGCTGCACGCCGTAACCGCCCGACCACACCAGCCCGCCGATGTGCATCAGTTGGCCCACGCCGTAGCAATAGGAGGAGAAGGTGGCCAGGCGCCGCGGCGGATGGGCATAGCCCAGCTGCGGCAGCAGGTGATACACCAGACCCATCAGGGCCAGGGTGACGCCGACAATGCAGCCGTGGTAGTGGGCGGGAATCTTCACGTTGCTGCCGGCGATGGTGAAGCCGATGACGCCGCCGACGGTAAACAGCGCCAGCGAGGAGTAGAGGGCGGCGCGCAGCGGGCGCCCCTCGGGGCTTATGGGCGTGGCCGGGCGCAGGGCCATCACCGCGGCCAGGGCCACCGGCAGGATGGGCAGCCCCCCGCCCAGGCCCATGGCGAAGGTGAGCAGGTTGCGATGCTCCACCGCGTGGGCCGGCCACAGCAGGTAGGCCACCGGCACGATGAGCACGCACACGGCGCCCAGTACAAAGGCCAGTGCGGCGACGCGCGGGCCCATGGGCACGGACGCGCCGCAGGCGCTGGCCAGCCACAGCCAGGCGATGAGCATGAACAGGGTCCAGGTGAACTGGAGGGCGTGGCCGCCGCCCCAGAACAGGATTTCGTAATAGGCCTTGCCCGGGAGGTCGCCGGGGGTGGTGAGGTAGGACCAGAGGAAGGCGGCGAGGGCCACGGCGGCGGGAATCACGCTGATCCACAGCCCCAGGCGCAGGGCGCTGGCGCCGTCCCGGGGTGCGACCGGCGGCAGGGCCACCAGGCTGCGTGCCACCAGCAGGGTGAAGCCCAGCCCGAACAGCAGCAGGCCGGCCATGAACACGCCCCCCGACAGCACCGGGATGTAGTTGGCCATGATGGGGGTCCCGGCGCCGGCAAAGGGCGCGGCGGCCATCAGCGCCGTGCCCGCAGCGGCGATGGCCAGCGCCGCCCAGCCCAGGGTTTGCGCCCGCGCCGCACCGGCCAGGGACCAGAGCAGCCCGGCGATGGAGATGAACCATACCAGCACCGACAGATCCACGTGCACCACCAGGGCCACGTGGAAGAAGTCCGCCACGGGAAACAGCTTCTGCACGCCCGGGGTGCGCGATATGACCAGCAGCACGGAGAACACGCCGGAGCCGATCAGGGCCAGCAGCCCCAGCCACAGCCAGCCGCGCGCCAGGCGCGCGGCGGCGGCGCCGGCCGCGGGCAGGAGGTAGGAAGTGCCGGCCGCCGCGGGAGCGGAAGACCGGACCGCTGTCAGGGTTTCTGCAACACTGCTCATCCTAGAAACCCCAGTTGAAACCGCTTTAAACGCAAAGATCGCAAAGACGCCAAGGGCGCAAAGAAGATCGACAGCTCACCCAGCGGATGGGCGCAACCGCCTGGGAGATTTCCTTTGCGGTCTTTGCGATACTTTGCGTCCTTTGCGTTAACTGCGGTTTTTAGGCTCATTTCGGAGATCGATCAGGATAAGACGGATCGGGCCGCTATTGCAGCACGATGCCGCCCTTCTCGGCATTGAAGTCGATCACCAGGATCTGGGCCGGCTTCAGCACCACCTTTTCCTCACGCTGGAAGTTGAATTCCTTGATACGCACATTGTCGTTCATTTTCACCGCCAGCAGGTGCTCGCCGGCGGGCACCGGAAAGCGGCGATAAAGGGTGGATACCCCGTCCTTGGACAGGCCGGCGGGCGGCGCGCTCCCGGCATACACCAGCTTGCCGTCCAGTTCCAGCTGCACGGTCACCGGCGAGCGTTCCCGCGGGCAATCCAGGGGGGTACGCATGTTCGGCGCCAGCCGCGCCAGCTCTTCCGGGGTGCGCCGGCGGCACTCGGACACCCGCTCGCCGTGGTGGCTGAAGGAGATCTTGATGAGCGCCTGGTCCGGGGGCAGGTGGCGGTACTCGGGCGCAGTGGAGAAGTAGCCGATGACCGCGGCAAAGGCGGCATAGAGAACGGCTTGGCCGACGAGGGCGGCGGGTTTAACCATGGCGGGCGATCCTCCGGGTAAAGGGGCGCGGACGGCGGTCCGCGCCGGCTAGGGTTTGCAGATGGGTGCGGAAATCCTTCAGGGCGGCGGACAGGGCGGGCTGGTCCTGGGGGTCGGCCCACACCAGGCGCAGGCGCTCCTGGGACACGTTGCGGCGCAGGTGGGGCTCGCGGCGGCCGGCCAGGCGCTCCTCGGTCCAGCGGGTGCCCAGGCGGTAAGCGCAACTGCCCTCGCGGCAGCCGGTCACCACCACGCCGTCGGCGCCGCCGCGCAGGGCGTATTCGATGAAACTGGGGGGCAGCATGCCGGTGCACAACAGGCTCATCACCGCCGTGGCGCGATCTTCCAGGCGGCTCACCGGGGCGGCGCAGTCGCAGCCGAACACGATGATCTTGGGCGACGTCGTGAGGGCCTCAAGTTTTTGCTCCAGTTCACGGCGCAGGACGGCCACGGGCAGCTGGGGCATGTCGATGCCCGTCACCAGTTCCTCCACGCTGCGAAAGGGCGTAGAGGAGGGGCAGGCGCCGGC
>JBMOQT010000154.1:0-8486 GCA_049320945.1 Pseudomonadota bacterium | reverse complement strand
GCGACGAGATTCACCAGCACGAAGGCGCCCATCATCAGCCCCCCTTCCTTCAGCAGGGAGCCGAAGCCCAGGGGGCTACCGGCGAAATGGCTGCGGTAGAGGCTTTCCTCCAGCAGCTGGTGCAGCCGCAGGTCCATGAGCCAGGTGGACACCGCCACCAGCGCCACCTCCATCAGCACCAGGGCGATCAGCAGGCCGCGCTGGATGGCCTGGTCTATGTACCTGACGCGCCGCCGGGGACGGGCACGATGCCGCGGCCTGTTCATTTGTCGTGGCACTCGAAGCACAGGGCGGAGCGGGCGTTGCTCATGACCAGCTTGCCGTGCTCCTTGGTATAGGCCTGGTGGCAGGACACGCAGCTCACCTTGCCGCCGGGCAGGAACAGCCGGCGTGTCACCTGCGCCTCGGGGCGATAGCCGCCGAAGCGCACCGCCTCGGCATAGCGCCGGCCGATGGGGTGGTTGGCGCCGCCGCTGGCATGGCGGATGATGGCGTTGCGGTCCACGCGCACTGCGTTGGCTTCGCCCATGACGCCGTGGCATCCCATGCATTGCAGGGAGTAGGCGTCCAGCTCGCCCAGGGCCCGCTCCATGCCGTCGACGAAGTGGCCCGAGATCATCATGGAGGCGCCGCCGTCGCGCATGCGCCGGAAGAAGGCCTCGTCGTGGCACGACTGGCAGAAGTCGCGCCCGCGCCTGGCGCCGCGCAGCAGGCCGGGGATGTTGCCGTGGGGGTGATGGCAGGTGCTGCAGGTGACGTCGCCCTTCCAGTCCACCGGGTATTCGGCGGGCAGGCCGCGCCTCGCGGCGAAGCCGCTGGGGTGGCTCGCCTTCATGGCGTTGGCATGGCAGCGGCCGCACAGCACTTCCTCGCTCGCCTGCAGCGTGGTGGCGCCGGCCCGGGTCCTGTCTCCCGACAAGTGGCAGCCGGCGCAGTCGCTGTCGGCGAGGTGGGCGCGGCGGGGGGAGGCGGCGGTGATCATTTGGGCGGCACCGGCGAGAGCAAGAATCAGCAGGAGCTGGGTCAGGATCAGTCTATAGCGAGACACGATGGTCGATTTCCCGGAGCCTGTGGAGGGCGGCGGCGAGCCGTGCGCCGTCGGCGCCGTCGGTCGCCTGCAGCTCCCGCTCGACGTCCGACAGGGCGTGGCGCAGATCCTGGTAATGGCCGTGCAGCGCCGTGACGGACTGCTCGAATGCCCGGGCCTCCGCCTGCAGGGCGTCGCCGCGGCGGATGGGCACGGGCACGACCGGTCCGCGCGCCAGCTCCACTTCCAGGTTGCGCGCGAAGCGGTATAGGGGGCCGGCGATGCGGAAGCTGCTGTACAGGGCGATGAGCCAGGTGGTGACGCCGGCGAAGGCGGCGGCGAAGCAGCCGAACACCAGGGTCACCACGCCCAGCCGCTCCTCGGCGCGCAGATAGGCGCCGATGATTTCCTGGTAGTTGCGCGGGTCGTGGCTGCTGACCCAGGCGATGATGCCCAGCAGCCCGAGCAGGGCCGCCGCCCCGGTCAGCAGGGCGATGCGGCCCACCAGCTGCACATGGACCAGGATGGGCGGAGAGTGGGGCAGGGAGGCCATGGGGCGGCTCATCCCGCGTGCGCCGCGGCGCAGCCGCGGTCGGTCGCGCGCCGGTAGGGCTGGCTCTTCACCAGGCGCAGGAACGCGTCGTGGTCCACCGCCGGCGAATAGCGGAAGCCCTGCAGCAGGTCGCAGCGCGCCTGGCGCAGCAGGCTCGCCTGATCGTCCGTCTCCACGCCCTCGGCGATGATGCGCAGGTTGAGGGAGTGTCCCATGGCGATGATGGCGCGGACGATGGCGCGCGATTCGGCTTCTCCGGCCAGGTCGTGCACGAAGCTGCGGTCGATCTTGAGGCAGTCGAAGGGGAAGCGCTTCAGATAGCTCAGGCTGGAGTAGCCGGTGCCGAAGTCGTCGATGGACAGGGCGACGCCCATCTCCTTCAGTTCGCGCAGCGCCCGCTGGGCCGTTTCCGGGTTGCGCATCAGGGCGCTTTCGGTCAGCTCGATCTCCAGGAAGCGGGGATCGAAGTGCCGGGTCTCCAGCAGGCGGCGGATGCGGCCCACCGGGTCGTTGTCCTGGGCGTCCTCGAACTGCACCACGGAAAAGTTCACCGCCACGAACAGATCGTCGTTGGTGCTGTCGCGCCAGATGCGGTTGTCCTCGCACGCCTTGGCGATGATCCAGTCGCCCACGGGAAGAATCAGGCGCGTCTCCTCCAGCAGGGAGATGAACCGGCCGGGGGCGATCAGGCCGGCGTCGGCGCGGCGCCAGCGCAGCAGGGCTTCGGCGCCGACGATGAGGCCGCTGTCGGCGGCGATCACCGGCTGGTAGTGCAACTCCAGCTCGCCGCGTTCCAGGGCATGGCGCAGGTTGGCTTCCATGGCCATGCGCTCGGACGAGCGGGCGTTCATCTCGCTGTGATAGAAGCGGCAGCGGGCGCCGCCCTCGTCCATGGCCCGGTACATGGCGGACTCGGCGTTCTTCACCAGGGTCTGCACGTCCTCGCCGTCGGCGGGATAGATGCTGATCCCGATGCTGGCGGAGACGAAGGCTTCGCCGCTGCCCAGCCGGTAGCCGCGGCCGATGACGTCGAGGATGCGCGCGGCGACGGTGGCCACGGCCTCGGACGAATCCACCTCGGGCAGCACGATGGCGAACTGGTCGCCTCCCAGGCGCGAGGCGCTGTCGGTGGAGCGCAGGCAGCCGTTGACCCGGCGCGACACCTCCAGCAGCAGCAGGTCGCCGGTGGAATGGCCAAAGGTTTCGTTGATGAACTTGAAGCGGTCCAGGTCGAGCACCATCACCCCCACCTGCCGCTTGCTCTCGCGCGCCTTGAGCAGGGACTGCTCCAGGCGGTCGACGAACAGCACGCGGTTGGGCAGCTCCGTGAGCGGGTCGTAATGGGCCAGGAAATTGAGGCGCTCTTCGATGCGCTTGCGCGTGGTGATGTCGGTGAATACCGCCACATAGTGGGTGGTGTTGCCTTCCTCGTCCTTCACCACGCTGATGGTGAGCCATTCCGGATAGGTCTGGCCGTTCTTGCGCCGGTTGCGCACCTCGCCGTGCCACTCGCCCTCCTGCTGCAGGGAGTGCCACATCTGGCGATAGAAGGCGGCGTCCTGCTTGCCGGAGCTGAGGATTCTCGGGTTCTTGCCAATGACCTCGTGGGGCTGGTAGCCGGTGACGTTGCAGAAGGCCTTGTTCACCAGCAGGATGTTGTTGGCGGCATCGGTGATCATGATGCCTTCCAGGCTGTTTTCGAACACCCGCGCGGCGAGCTGCAGATCCTTTTCCGCGGCGACGCGGCGCTCCTCCTGGTTGATGGCCTCCAGGGCGAAGGACAGGTTGTCGGCCAGGTCGTGCAGCAGGGTGACATCGTGCTCGCCGAACACGCCCGGCTTGGCGCCGAACATGGCCATGCCGCCGATGACGCGCCCGCCCATGTGCAGCGGCAGCGCCGCGAAGGAGGCGAAGCCCCGGGTGCCGGCGGCGGCGGCGAACTCGGCGCCGCAGCAGGCCAGGGTAGTGCACACCACCGGCTGGTCGGCCCCGGTCCGCAATCCCGGCAGGGCGCAGACGCCGGCGTCCAGCGCCGCCGTGGCGCTGGCGACGAAATCGGTGGCGATGCCCTTGGCCGCCAGCACCACCGGCTGGGGCGAGGTGTCGCTGGCGAAATAGATCCATGCCAGGGGGAATTCGCCCCGCTCCACCAGGATCTCGCAGGCCCGCTCAAGCAGGGGCTTGCGCTCCCGGATGCGCACGATGGCGGCGTTGATCTGGCTGAGTACCGTAAGCGTGCGGTTGAGCTGGGTGATCTGTTGTTCGGCGGAGGACTCGCGCAGCGCCGCGGCGATGCCGGCGCGTTCCCGGATTTGCCGCTCGAGCGAGGCATTGGCCACCGCCGGCTCCCCGGTGCCCCGGGGCATCGGGCGGCGCAGAACGTTCGACTGGCGTATCAGGCGGTAGGTGAGGATAGCCGCCAGCAGGCAGGCCAGGGCGAGCAGGACCGGCTCTATCCAGTGATTCCCGGTTTGAAGAAACAGGGCGTTGCCCGCCGCGGCCAGCAGCAGGGCGATGCCAAGGGATGCGGCGAATGCGTAGATTCGATTATGGGCCATTCTACTTGCTGCCCTCCTTTATTTGTGCGGAATCCTCGGTGAAAGGGATGCCGGAGCCGGTAGGACGGGAAGCAAGTTAAGGGCCATGACCGCCCCATAAAACCTCTTTCAACGCACAGATCGCAGAGGCGCAGAGTGCCTTTCTCTGCGATCTCTGCGCCCTCTGCGTCGAAGGCGGTTAACGTTTCTTATCTCTGCGCGCGCTCCTCGGCCAGGGGATGAAACGCCCGGGCGACGTAAGCGACCACCGCGTCGATCTCCTCCTCGGACAGCACCGACTTCCAGGCCGGCATGGACGTCTCCGGCAGACCTTCGCGTATTGCCTGCTTCAGGCGGCTGCGCGTCATGGTCGCCATGATCTGCGGGTCGGTGAGGTTGCGCGGGTGCGGTTCCAGGAAGGCGCCGATCCAGTTCTTGCCGGTGCCGTCGGCAGCGTGGCAGAAGGCGCAATTGGCCTGGAACAGGGTTTCGCCCTTCTTCTCGACGGCACTGAGGCCGGCGATCCGCGGCACGATGTCGTGGCGCGCGTAGGGGCTGGCGCTGGTGACGGCGTCCACCGGCGGCGCAGTGTGGTCGTACTGGTTGCGCGGATAGGACAGGGGGCGGGAATCCCAGGCCATGCCGTCATCCGCCGGGTGGCCGCGGTCGTGGCAGCTGATGCAGCTCTGCAGGTAGAGGCGCTTGCCTTGGGCCTGCTCCGGCGTCAATTCCTCCCAGGGTTTGGTGAGCGCGATCTCGCCCCGGGCGAAGGGGAAGGCGGCGCGGTAGCGCTCGTGGTCCGGCCAACCGTTCTCGGCCGTGTGGTAGCGGGTGTTGGGGCGCTTGCGCGCCACGAATTCGTCATGGACGAAGGCGGCCACGGCGCGCATGTCCCGCTCGCCGATGATGCCCGTGAAGGGCTTCATGGCGGTGCCGGGCTTGCCCCGGCGCAGCACTTCCAGGATGCGCTCGGGCGTCAGGGTTTCGGGCGAGGCGCGGGTGAAGTCCGCGGGCGGCGGCGTGAGGTAGGTGGCCGCCAGGGTGCGCGCGTCGCCCGAGTAGCCATGGCAGAAATAGCAGCGATAGTTGTACACGGCGCGGCCCGCTTCCAGCTCCGGGCTGTTGCCGGCGGCGGCCGGGGGCGGCTCCTTGCCGCAGGCGGCGAGCAGGGGCAGGGCGAGGAGGGCGAGGAACAGGCGATGCATCAGCGTTTCGCCCGCTGCTGCGCTCCCTTGGGCCGGATGTAGCGCTGATACACGAACTCGCTGATGTCGGCGATCTGCTGGTCGTCGATCACCTTGCTCCAGGCCGGCATCTCGGTGCCCAGGCGCCCCATGCGGGTCGCCTCGAAAATGGCCGGGCGGTTGAGGCGCTCGCGCGAGCTCGCCTCCAGGAAATTGCGCGGCACCGGCCGGATGAAGTAGGCACGCGGTCCCTGGCCGTCGCCCTTGACGCCATGGCAGGTGGCGCAGTTGCTCATGTAGAAGGCCTCGCCCTTGCGCGCATCGCCCACCAGGCCGCCGGGCAGGGGCGCCGCCATGTCCACCGCCGGCGCCCCGTCGCGCTCGCGCCCGCCGTGGGCCACCGTGCCCGAGGCGCCGCGCGCGGCGGCGGCTGGAATCAGGACTTCGCGGATGTAGTCCACCGCCGCCTCGATGTCCTCCTTGGGCAGGCGGTCGCGGAAGCTGGCCATGGCCGTGCCCGGCCGGCCGAGGGTCACGGCGTCGATCATGCGCTGGCGCGTCATGTCCTTGGCGGCCGCCGCGGTGGTGAAGTCCCGCGGCGGGCGATGGGGATCGCCGCCGGGCAGGACCACGCCCTGGCCCCGGTCGCCGTGGCACGCGACGCAGTTGTGGCCGTATACGCTGCGCCCGCGCGCCAGCTTCGGGTCCAGGGTCACGCGCATGAAGGTGTTGCGCACGTAGTCCACCACCGCTGCCACTTCCTTGTCGCTCAACTGGGTCTTCCAGCCGACCATGGCGGTGCCGGGCTTGCCGTCGCGCACCACGGCGATCATGGCCTCCCGCGGCATCTGCGGCCCGTTGGTGAAATCCTTGGGCGGCGGCTGCAGGCTGCCGCGGGCGCGGCTGCGACCATCGCCCTTGTCGCCATGACAGACGGAACAGTAGTTGTGATAGAGCACATCCGCCTGGATCTTGGCGCCCGGCGCCGCCGCCAGGGCCGTCGAGGCCCCCAGCAGCAGGCCCAGCAGCGTGAGCCCCCGATGGGTCATGGTTAACAAGCGGGCTGGGCGGCGTGGGCTGTACATGATGCTCCTGTTTCGGCGGAAGTCGATTCGAGCGGCCTCGATGCAAGAGTCGGGCCATGGTATGGCGACAGGTGGCACGTGGGTTGCTACGAACCTTGCGGTGTTGGATCGACAGCGCGGCCCAGCGCCGCTCAATTGGCTCGGGAGAACAATTTGCGGCGCCTCGTTTATGGACTGGCGTTCGTCTATGCATGCGCGGCGAGTGCCGCGGAGGGCAGGGCGACGCCCGACGGCAAGGCGGTCTATGTCAAAACCTGCGCCGCTTGCCATGCCCTGGGCATCGCCGGGGCGCCCAAGCTGTCCGACAGACCGGCCTGGCGCGAGCGCCTGGCCGGCGGGCGCGACCCCCTGGTGGTGTCGGTGCTGCGCGGCAAGAACGCCATGCCGCCCAAGGGGGGCAACGCCTCGATCAGCGATGCCGACGCGCGGGCGGCCTTGGACTACATGCTGAAGCAGTTGGAAGACTGACGGTCCGGATTATCGATTTTGAGCGGTCCAATTCCATTTTCGAGAAAGAGTTGGTGTATGAGGTCAGGTGAAATGGATGGCAATGGGCGGGGCCGGCGGGCGCGCGCGGCCGGGTTCGCCGTGGCGCTGGCGGCGGCCGCGGCGGGATTGTTTGGTTGCGCGCCGCTGCCGGACAGGGCCGAGAAGGCGCCGGACCGGGTGCTGGTATTCCCGCCGCCGCCGGACGAAGCCCGCTTCGTGTACGAGCGCACCATCTACAGCAGCGCCGACGTGGTGGCGGACCAGGGGGATGCGGCCCTCAAACGCATGCTGACGGGTGAGCGCAGGACCGGCGAGGGCCTGGCCAAGCCCTACGCCGTGGCGGTGCACCGGGGACGCATTTTCGTGTCCGACTCGGCCGAGCGCTTCATCAAGGCGTTCGACGTGCCCCAGGGTCGTTACCTGCGCATCGGCGAGGAGGATCCCGGGCGCCTGATGAAGCCCCTGGGCATCGATGTGGATGCGGCGGGCAACCTGTACGTGGCGGATGCCTCCCAGAAGGCGGTCATGGTCTACGACCGGGACGGCAAGTTCCTGCGCAAGATCGGCGGGCCGAAGATGTTCGACCGCCTCTCCAGCGTCACGGCCGATGCCGACGGCAAGCGCATCTACGCGGTGGACATCGGCGGCGTGGAGTCCGAGCAGCACCGGGTGCGGGTGTTCGACGCGGTGAGCGGCAACCACCTGTTCGACATCGGCAAGCGCGGCAAGGGCCCCGGCGAATTCAACTTGCCGCGCGACGTGGCCATCGGCAAGGACGGCCAGCTCTACGTGGTGGACGGCGGCAATTTCCGCATCCAGGTGTTCGACCGCAACGGCAAGTATCTCCAGGGCTTCGGCAGCGTCGGCAAGCAGCTGGGCAACTTCGCCCGGCCCAAGGAAGCGCACACCGACAGCCAGGGCAACCTGTACGTGGTGGATGCCGCCTTCGGCAATTTCCAGATATTCAATCCCGACGGCGACCTGCTGATGTTCGTCGGCGACCGCTCCGAGCGGGACGGACCGGCCAGGTACATGCTGCCCTCGGGTATCCACGTGGATGAGGACGGCCGCGTCTACATGGTGGACCAGTGGTTCCGCAAGATAGACATCTTCCGGCCGGCGGGGCTGAAGCCGGAACAGGGCTTTCTCGGCCAGCGGACGGCCAAGCGCTGAGGCTCGCGCTTCCTGTATCCGGGAAAGCGGTTTTCCCGCCCCAGAGAATGACGGCTCCGACGATCGCTCCGCGGGTCCGGCAACGGAAGGGAAATATCATGATTTACATCATGTTGCGCCGTTCAGGGGCGATCGGTCGGCCGGTGGCACGGAAGGTGCTCTGAGAACGGCGGACACCCATACGCACGGTGATGCAGCGGGGGCGCAGGGTGCGATTGGTACAACTATTCGGTCAGGAGGGAGTTATGAATGCACGAAGATATTCAGGCTGGTTGAGCGGCGCCCTGCGCTTGGCCTTGGGGCTCGCGGTTGCCGGCATGCTGGGCGTGGCCGGCCAGGCGGTGGCCGGCATCTCGACCACCAAGCACAACCTGGGATCGACCGGCACGGGCGCCAACAAGACCACGAACACCGACGAGATCTGCGTCTTCTGCCACA
>JBMOQT010000153.1:0-8620 GCA_049320945.1 Pseudomonadota bacterium | reverse complement strand
CGCGCCCAGGGGAAGCGCGCCGGCACCCGGCGCCGGCCCGCGCGAGAAGGCGGCGAGCGGCGCTGAAACCCAGGCGGCACCGGCGCCGAGTCGGCCGGTTCCAGCGCAGGCCGCGGGATCGGGGCTGGCCTTGCCCTCCGCCGCGCCGCGCCGCGAAGCGCGCCGGGACGCCACGCCGGCCATGCCTTCGGCGCCGCTTCCCCCCGCGGCGCCGCCCACCGCTTCCCTGGATGTGCTGCCCCCCGAGGACGAACGCATCCCGCCCCCTAGGCTGCGCATGACCGAAGCGCTGGGCCCGCTGCCCAAGGATCCCCAGTACGAGCCGCCCACCTTCGTCATCGCCGATCGCATCTCCGGCCGCACCGACGACGTCGTCCGTGCCGAGGGCGCGGCGGAGCTGCGCAAGGGCAATACCGTCGTCACCGCCGAGCGCATGACCCACTGGGCCGTGGAGGACGAAGTGGAGGCGGAGGGCGACGTACATGTGCGGCAGGGTGCCGACGTCATGGCGGGACCCCGCCTGCGCCTGAAGCTGACGGAGAATGTGGGTGTCTTCGAGCAGCCCAGGTATGCCATCACGCGTCCGGCGCACCTGGTGCCCCAGACCCCGACCACGCTCCCCGTCTCGGCCTGGGAGACGCCTGCCCCGGCCGCTGCCGGGCCGCGTACCGGCGAGGTGATCGCCGGCGAAATGGTGGGCGATCCGCGCCTGCTGGTGACCGCCTCCGGCAGCGCCGAGCGCCTGGAATTCCTGGGCGAAGGGCTATACCGGCTGGACAACGCCACCTACAGCACCTGCAAGGCGGACGATCCGGACTGGTACGCGGCAGCCTCGGAGCTGGACCTGGACTACAACCGCGAAGTGGGCGAAGCGCGCAACGGGCGCGTGGTGTTCAAGGGCGTGCCCATTCTCTATTCGCCCTGGCTGGAGTTCTCCCTAAACAATCGGCGCAAGTCCGGTTTCCTCACGCCGACCTACGGCAGCACCACCACCACCGGCCCCGAGATCACGCTGCCCTATTACTGGAACATCGCGCCCAACATGGACGCCACCATCGCGCCGCGCCTCATGGGGCGGCGCGGGCTGCAGCTCAACACGGAATACCGCTACCTGAACCACACCTACAACGGCCAGGCGCGGGTGGAGTGGCTGCCCGACGACCGCCTGAAGGAGGGCGAGAAGCGCTGGGGCTATTCGCTGCAGCACAGTCACAACCTGGGCTACGGCTTCGCGGGCACCCTCAACTTGAACCGCGTCTCGGACGGCGCCTATTTTCGCGACCTGAGCACGCGCATTACCAACACCTCCCAGAGCCTGCTGCTCAACCAGGGCGTGCTGACCTATGGTGCGGGCTGGTGGTCGGCCACCGCCAACGTGCAGCGCTACCAGCTGCTGGCGGACCCGGCTCAGCCGCCGCTGGAGAAGCCCTACGAGCGCGTGCCCCAGCTGACGCTGACGGCGATCCGGCCGGACGTGTACGGCACGTCGCTCAACTTCAACGGCGAGTTCGTCGCCTTCGACCATCCGACCAAGGTGCAGGCGCGGCGCCTGATCGCCTATCCGCAGCTGGCCCTGCCGTGGCAGACGCCCGCGTTCTACGTCACGCCCAAGCTCGGCTACCATGTCACGCGCTACGACTTGTCGCGCCTGGACCCGGGCACGCCCGGGAGCATCACGCGCAATGTGCCCATCTTCAGCGTGGACAGCGGCGTCGCCTTCGAGCGCGACCTGACCCTGGCGGGACGCCCCGCCATCCAGACCCTGGAGCCGCGGCTCTACTATCTCTACGTGCCTCACCGCCGCCAGGACCAGATCCCGGTGTTCGACACCGGGGTGGCCGACTTCAATTTCGCCACCCTGTTCGCCGAGAACATATTCTCCGGCGGCGACCGCATCGCCGACGCCAACCAGCTTACGGCGGCGCTCGCGTCGCGCCTGATCGATCCGGCCAGCGGGCGCGAGGTCATGCGCGGCGCCGTGGGCCAGCGCTTCTATTTCAAGGACCAGGAGGTGACCCTGCCGGGCGTGCCGGCGCGCACGCGCAGACGCGCCGACATCCTGGCCGCCTTCTCCGGCGAGATCCTGCCGCGCACCTATATCGACACGGGCTGGCAATACAACCCGCGTGAGAACTTCACCGAGAGGTTGACCCTGGGCGGGCGCTATCAGCCGGAGCCCCTCAAGGTGCTCAACGTCGCCTATCGCTACACCCGCGACGTGCTCGGCCAGATCGACGTGTCGGGCCAGTGGCCGGTGGGGCGCGGCTGGTACGGCGTGGGCCGCTACAACTACTCCCTCAAGGAGTCGCGCGTGATCGAAACCATCGGCGGCCTGGAATACGACGGCGGCTGCTGGGCGGCGCGCTTCGTGGTGCAGCGTATCGCCACCACGCCCACCCAGGCGAACACGGCCCTGTTCCTGCAGCTGGAATTGAACGGATTGGCGCGGCTGGGCTCCAATCCGCTGGATTTGCTCAAGCGCAACATTCCCGGCTACGGCATCATCAACCAGCCCACTGCGGACCCCGCCTTCGCTGCGCGTTAGCAGGCGGGACGGCTCGGTAACTTACGGACATAAGACTATGCGTTTGTTCAGCGGCTTCCTGACAATTCTCCTTCTTCTCGGCGCGCCCGCCTTGGTCCGGGGAGCGACCGTTCCGGCGCCGGTGGACCGCATCGTGGCGGTGGTGAACAACGAGGTGATCACCCTCAAGGAGCTGCAGGAGCGCATGGCCCTGGCGGAGCGGCAGCTGCGCCAGCAGAACGTGCAGCTGCCGCCCCGGGACGTGCTGGAGCGCCAGGTGCTGGAGCGCATGATCGTGGACCAGGTGCAGCTCCAGTTCGCCAAGGAAACGGCCCTGCGCATCGATGACGCCCAGCTGGAACGGGCGCTGGCCAACATCGCCCAGTCCAACCGCATGTCCCTGGCGGAGTTCCGCGCCGCCCTGGAGCGGGATGGCATTCCCTGGAGCAAGTTCCGCGAGGACATCCGCCAGGAAATGACCATCGCCCGTCTGCGCGAGCGGGAAGTGGACAGCCGCGTCACGGTCTCCGACGGCGAGGTGGACAACTTCCTCGCCAGCGCCGAATCCAAGGGCGGCAACGAGGAGTTCAACCTGTCCCACATCCTGCTGCGCACGCCGGAGCAGGCCAGCCCCGAGCAGCTCGCTCGGGTGCGCGCCCGCGCCGAGGAGATCGTCACCCAGTTGCGCCAGGGGCGAGATTTCGCCCAGCTCGCCGCGGCCCATTCCGATGCGCCGGACGCCCTGGGCGGTGGCAACCTGGGATGGCGCAGCCCCGATCGCCTGCCCACCCTGTTTGCCGAAGCGGCGACGAAGATGCAACCGGGCGAAGTGGGCCCCATTCTGCGCAGCCCGGCGGGATTTCACATCCTCAAGCTCAACCAGCGGCGCGGCGGCGCCCTGTCTTCCCAGCCGGTGCAGCAGACCCATGCCCGCCACATCCTGATCAAGACCAGCGAGCTGGTGTCCGAAGCGGAGGCCCGGCGCCGCCTGGTGGCGCTCAAGGAGCGCCTGGACAACGGCGCCGATTTCGCCGAGCTGGCACGCCTGCATTCCAACGATTTGTCGGCGGCCAAGGGCGGCGACCTGGGCTGGCTGTCGCCCGGCGACACGGTGCCGGATTTCGAAAGGGCCATGAACGAGCTCAAGCCCGGGCAGGTGAGCGAACCGGTGCGCTCGCCCTTCGGCTGGCACCTGATCCAGGTGCTGGAGCGGCGCATGGACGTTTCGCCCGAGAGGCAGCGGCAGGTGGCGCGCCAGATCCTGCGCGAGCGCAAGGCGGAGGAGGCCTACCAGGACTGGCTGCGGCAGATGCGCGACCGGGCTTACGTGGAATACCGTCTCGAGGAGCGGTGAGGAGTGAGGAGTGAGGGGGCAGGCGCCGACGGGCCCGTGATCGCCGTCACCACCGGCGAACCGGCGGGCATCGGGCCCGACATCTCGCTCATGCTCGCCGCCTGGCGCGCCCCGGCGCGCCTGGTGCTGCTGGGCGACCGCCCCCTGCTGGAACAGCGCGCCCGCCTGCTGGGTGCCGCGGTGCGTTTCGCCGACTACGCGCCGGGCCTGCCGGCTCCCCGGGACGCGCTCGAGGTCCTGCACGTCCCCCTCGCCCAGCCGTGCCAGGCCGGCCGGCTGGCGCCGGGCAACGCACCCTATGTCCTGGCCTTACTGGACCGGGCCATCGCCGGCTGCCTGGGCGGCGAGTTCGGCGCCATGGTGACGGCGCCGGTGCACAAGGGCGTCATCAACGACGCCGGCATCCCCTTCACCGGGCATACGGAGTATTTGGCGCAGAAGACCGGCACGGCGCGGGTGGTGATGATGCTGGTGGGCGGCGGCCTGCGCGTGGCCCTGGCCACCACCCACCTGGCCTTGAAGGACGTGCCCGCGGCGCTCACAGCGGCCGAGCTGGAGGCGGTGATCCGCATCCTGGAGCAGGATCTGCGCACGCGCTTCCGTATCCCCAGGCCGCGCATCCTGGTGGCCGGCCTCAATCCCCATGCGGGCGAGGGCGGTTACCTGGGGCGGGAGGAAATCGAGGTGATGGAGCCGGTGCTGGCGCGCCTGCGCGCCGCCGGCATGGACCTGGTGGGACCCTTGCCGGCGGACACCCTGTTCGCGCCCCATCGACTCCGGGGCGCCGACTGTGTGCTTGCCATGTACCACGACCAGGGGCTGCCGGTGCTCAAGTACGCCAGCTTCGGCGCAGGGGTCAATGTCACCCTGGGCCTGCCCATCGTGCGCACCTCCGTGGATCACGGCACGGCCCTGGAGTTGGCCGGCACCGGAAAGGCCGAGCCCGGTAGCCTGTACGCCGCTGTCCAACTGGCGGCGCAGCTGGCCGGCGCAGCGGCATGAAGTGTGTGGTGCGCCCGCGCGCCTGCGCCAAAACGGCGCCGGAAAGGGCACCGGAAAGATGAAACACATCCCGCGGCGCCGTTTTGGCCAGAACTTCCTGGTGGACAAGCGCGTCATCGCCCGCATCGTCGCGGCCATAGACCCGCGCCCCGATGACAACGTGGTGGAGATCGGACCGGGTCTGGCGGCCCTCACCGAACCGCTGCTGGAACGCCTGGATCATCTCCACGTGGTGGAGATCGACCGCGACCTGGTGGCCCGCCTGCAGGAGCGTTTTCCCCCGGAGAAACTCACCATCCACAGCGCCGACGCCCTGCGCTTCGACTTCTCCGCCCTGGGCGGGCAGCTGCGCGTGGTGGGCAACCTGCCCTACAACATCTCCACGCCCCTGCTGTTCCACCTGGCGGCTTGCGCCGGGAGGCTGCGCGACATCACGGTGATGCTGCAGAAGGAAGTGGTGGACCGCATGGTGGCCCACGCCGGCGAGCCGGCTTACGGCCGGCTGTCGGTGATGCTGCAATACCGCTTCGTGCTGGAGAAGTTGTTTGACGTGCCGGCCGGCGCTTTCCGGCCGGCGCCCCAGGTGACCTCGGCCGTCGTGCGCCTGGTGCCGCGCCCGGCGGCCGAGCTGGGCGCCCGGGACGAAAAGCTGCTGGCGGCGGTGGTGGCCGCTGCCTTCGGCCAGCGGCGCAAGACCCTGCGCAACGCCCTGGCGAAATACCTGGAAGATCGGGCCTTTGCCGAGCTGGACATCGACCCCGGCGAACGCGGCGAGCGCCTGGCGCCGGACGACTACGTGCGTATCGCCAACTACTGCGCCGCGCGCCCTTAGTTGCCCTGCTTCTTCATCGGGCAGGTATTCAGTCCCAGCAGGGTATAGGCGGGGCAGAAGCCCACCAGTGCCGTCACCAGCGGCACCACGCCTATCCAGCCCCATATGCCGATGACATTGGTCAGGGTCAGGCCGATCAGCACCAGTCCGACCAGGGCCCGCAGCACCCGGTCGATTCCCCCTACGTTCGCTTTCATGGATTCGCTCCTCTATGAGATTGCGCGAACCAATTCAACCACCGGGGCGCCCGCCCGTCTGTAACCTAGGTTACACGGCGCCCGTCGCCTTCGGCCAGGCGGCGCAGGCCGGCGGCATCGAGGATGTCCACCTGTTCCCGGCCCAGGGCGACCAGGCCTTGTTCGGCGAAGCCCTTGAGCAGGCGGCTGACCATCTCGCGCACGCTGCCCAGCTCATCGGCGAGCTGCTGGTGGGTGGCATGGACGGTACGGCCCTTGCCCAGGAGCAGGGCGGCCAGGCGCTGGTCCAGCTTGCGGAAGGCCACTTCCTCCACCAGCTGCATGAGGTCGGCCATGCGCTCGGCGAACAGGCGGAAGACGAAATCGCGGAAGGCCGGCGCCGCGAGCAGCTCCGAGAACAGGGGCGCGGGCAGCAGCGCCAGCACCGTCTCGCCTTCGGCCGTGCCGCGCGCGTTGTAGCGCGCATTGCCCAGCAGGCAGCTGGAGGTGATGATGCAGCTCTCCCCTGGCGTGACCCGGTAGAGGGGCAGTTCGCGGCCGTTGGGTGCCAGCTTGGCGACGCGCACGGCGCCGCTCAGGATGAAGGGGAAGCCGCGGCAGGGCTGGCGCTCGTCGAACAGGACGGTTCCCGCCGGCAGCGCGACCGTCTGGATCTCGCGCTCGATGCGCGCGCGCAGCTCGGGTGCCAGCCGGGTGAGGAAAGGATAGAGGGTCGCCAGCTCGGCAGTGGGCGGCGTCACGCCTTCGGCAGCTCCAGGTCGGCGATGACGGGAGCGTGGTCCGAGGGCCGCTCCGCCTTGCGCGGCTCCTTGTCCACGAAGCAGGCCTTGCACGCCGGCACCAGGGGCTCGGACAGCAGGATGTGGTCGATGCGCAGGCCCATGTTGCGGCGGAAGGCCATCATGCGGTAATCCCACCAGGTGAACACCTTCTCCGGCTGCTCGAACAGGCGGAATGCGTCCTTCAGCCCCAGCGCCTGCAGCTCGCGAAAGGCGGCGCGTTCCGGCTCGCTGAACAACACCTGCCCTTCCCAGGCCTGGGGGTCGTGCACGTCGCGCTCTTCCGGGGCGATGTTGAAGTCGCCGGCGAGCACCAGGCGCGGATGGGTCCGCAGCTCGCGCCCCAGCCAGTCCCTGAGGGCGGCGATCCAGCGCAGCTTGTATTCGTACTTGTCGGAGCCCACGCTCTGGCCGTTGGGAAAGTAGGCGCAGAAGATGCGCACGCCGCCGAAGCTGGCGGCAATGAGGCGCTTCTGATCATCGGCAAACTCGGGGATGCCCCGCACCACGTCGCTGCCCGGAAGCTTGGACAGGAAAGCCACGCCGTTGTAAGTCTTCTGGCCGCTGAACAGACAATGGTAGCCCGCCGCCTCCAGCTCGGCGGCGGGGAAGTTGCAGTCCTCCAGCTTGATTTCCTGCAGGCACAGCACGTCCGGCTGCTGGGCCTTGATCCAGTCGAGTACTTGCGGCAGCCGGACCTTGAGGGAATTGATGTTCCAGGTGGCGATTCTCATCGGGCTTCTTGGTCGGGTGCCGCCGCTTTCTGCGGGGCGGCGGGAGCACCGGCACCGGGAGGGACGCTGCGCGGATAGCCGGCGTCGTCCAGCAGGCCGTTCCAGGCGCCCTCCTCATAGCCCTGCTTGCTGCGGCTGCCCACCGCAAGGGAAGGCAGGAACACGCCGTCCGCCTTGAACAGCTTCTTGAAATTCTCGTGGTCTTCCGGCGTGGCCAGCACCATCTCGCTGAAGGGGATGCCGCGGCGCTTGAGAAAGCCGCGCGCCATATCGCATTCGGACTTGCATTCGGCGGAGGTATAGAGCGTCACGGGATGGAGCTCCGCGGCCTTCCGGGTGGCATAGGGCAGGGTGCTGGTCTGCACCACGTTGCCGCCCACGCGCGGCTGATGTACCTTCCGGGCGTCGGCCGGCGGCGGCTGGTCCGAGTAATGCACCTTGCCCTCCCGGTCCACCCAGCGGTACAAGGTCTGGGCGGCAGCCCCCGTGGCGAGGGCGAGCAGGACGACAAGCGCCGGCGTGCGCAGCTTCATGTGGGCCTCCCTGGGAGTTACGCAGCAATCATACCATTGTGCCGCAGCAGGGCTTCCACCTGCGGGTCGCGGCCGCGGAAGGCGCGGAACGACTCCAGGGCCGGACGGCTGCCGCCCACGGCCAGGATCTCGCGCCAGAAGCGCTCACCCGTGGGCCGGTCGAGCACGCCGTTCTTCTCGAACAGGTCGTAGCAGTCGGCCGACAGCACCTCGGCCCACTTGTAGCTGTAATAGCCCGCCGCATAGCCGCCGGCGAAGATGTGGGAGAAGCTGTGGGGGAAGCGCTGCCACTCGGGCGGCAGGATCACCGCCACTTCGCGCCTGACCTCGTGCAGCAGATCCATGAAGCTCCTGGGGCCGTTGGGGTCGAAGTCGTAGTGCAGGCGCAGGTCGAACAGGGAGAACTCGATCTGGCGCAGCATCTGCATGCCGCTCTGGAAATTCTTGGCGGCGAGCATCTTGTCGAACAGCGCCCGGGGCAGCGGCTCGCCCGTGTCCACGTGGGCGGTCATCTGCGACAGCACGCTCCACTCCCAGCAGAAGTTCTCCATGAACTGGCTGGGCAGTTCCACCGCGTCCCACTCCACGCCGTGGATGCCCGATACCGCCAGCTCGTCCACCTGGGTCAGCAGGTGGTGCAGGCCGTGGCCGCATTCGTGGAACAG
>JBMOQT010000152.1:0-8663 GCA_049320945.1 Pseudomonadota bacterium | reverse complement strand
GGGCGCTTAATGCGGAAAGCCGCGCATTTTATTTGAATTGACGTGAGTGTGTCAAATTGAACCCTGCCGGACCAGCCACGAGGCACGAAAAAGAGCATGTGCGCCCCGCCGGGCGCACCAAAAAAAAAGCGCGACCCGGGGAGAGTCGCGCTAAATCCACACCAAAGGAGGAGGGTGGAGGAGACAAACCTTGAACGCCTCAGAAAACTCATCAACGTTCGAACTGTGGCCATTATGGCAAGAAAAATTGTGCAATGCAAGATCTTTTTGTGCAGCGCACCGTTATTTTTTTTATCAGCTTATAAGCCATAACTATTGATATCATTCCTTTTGAAAATAAGTTGTTATTAAATATATCAGCGAAATTAAATCAGCTTTCAAATCAGAGGCCGTATAAACCTATATCGCGGCGCACAAGTTCGCGCAGGATAACAGGCGATCGTTTCGATTAGAATTTTCTTTCTCCCATCCAGGCGACCGAAAAATGGAATGCAAAGTGAAGTGGATAGACGGCATGGCGTTTGCGGCCGAAACGGGCAGCGGCCATTTGATCACCATGGACGGCGCACCGGAGGGTGGTGGGCGCAACTTGGCACCGCGGCCGATGGAAATGGTGCTTGCGGGCGCCGGGGGTTGTACCGCCTATGATGTGGTCCTGATCCTGAAGCGTAGCCGGCAGGAGATCAGCGGCTGCGAGGTGAGCCTGAAAGCGGAAAGAGCGGAATCGGACCCGAAGGTGTTCACCCGCATCCATTTCCACTTTGTCCTGAGAGGGAGAAACCTCAAGGCCGAGGCCGTCGAGCGGGCGATCAGGCTATCCGCGGAAAAGTACTGTTCGGCCTCGATCATGCTGGCCAAAACGGCCGAGATCACCCACGATTGGGAGATCGTGGAATAGCTGAACCGCTCACACCCAGTAGGCGGTCGTCGTCATCACTCTCGAGGCCAGACGCATGGCCAGCTTGGCCGGCAGGGGCAGTTCCTGGGCGCCCAGCTGCCGCGCCGTATGGGCATGGGATATTTCGTCCTGCTGCATCTGTTCCAGCACCGCCCAGGACTTCCGATCCGCTTGCGGCAGGCGCCCCATGTGATCGGCCAAATGGGCTTCCACTTGGGTCTCGGTTTCGGCCAGGAACCCCAGGTTGGCCGCCTCACCCAGCCGGCCAGCCAGGACTCCGATCGCCAGGGAGCCCAGATACCACAGGGGATTGAGCAGGCTCTTGCGCCCGCCCAGTTCCTCGATGCGCCTTTCCGTCCATGCCAAGTGCTCGATTTCCTCGTCGCTGGCGCGCCTCAAGGCCCGAGTGACCACCGGATTGCGGGAAGTGATCGCTTGTCCCTGGTATAGCGCTTGGGCACATACTTCACCGCAATGATTCACCCGCATCAGCGCGGCTGCGTGGCGCTTCTCCTGAGCACTCAATTCCGCCTCCGGCAAGCCGCCCCCGGGCATGGGGCGTGTGGAGCGGGCCGGCCCGAACACGGTCCTGAGGGCACGGTCGAATTCCGTGATCAGCCGATCCACGAAAGCTTCTCCTTGCGACTCACGGCAATGCGCCAGGTTTGGGCCCGCGCTTCAATCTGACCAGGGCTTCGTCGCGGCTGGCGGGCCTTTCACCCGCCGGGCAGAAGTATTCCTTGGCGAGTGCCCAATGCACAGGACTGACGGCGCCCCCGCCACCACCTATACGGCTCCAGGCGCCGGCCTTGGACGCGGTCCAGGTGCGGTCGCCACGGCCCAGGGCGTAGAGGCGGCGCTCGCGCGTGGCGCAGCGTATGCCTTCATAAGAGACATTGACCGCGCCACCCGCACCCTTGGTCACCAGGGCGTAGCGCACCACCCCATCGCTGCCGATACTCAGGGATGATTCGTCAATGAAAAAGCGGCTGGTTGCGGTGGGACTCACGTAAAACTCGATGAGATTGGCCTCTTCCGGAAAAGGCGGCAGGGGTACTTGCGCTTCCTGCCACTGCTCCTCGGTGAGATCCTTGTACGGGCGGGGCATGGTCGGATCGTCAAACGGCCCGGCAGAGGCGGCGCCGGAACAGCACAGAGCGAGCAACAGCGTCGATGCGATCGGGCGATTTTTCATAGGAAAAATGGAAGATGGCACGCCAGCGGCACCCGGCCGCCAGGACACGCGATTGTACCCCGGGCGCGCGCCCGGGCGTCACGAAGCGATGGCGGCCTCGATCTCGGCGAAGGTGCGGGCAACCTCCGGAGTGTGAATGGGGATGCCCATCTGGCGGGCAATCTGGGAGGCGGAGAAGATACCCCTGATCGTATGCCGCCCTTGCGTGTCCTCGCCGACCACCAGGGCATGCTGGCGCCCCGCCCTCTTCAGGGTCGCCACCACGTTGCCCACATCGGCGGTGAGCACGTCCGCCATCTTGATGACGTTCAACTTGTCGTAGGGGGTCATGACGTCGCGCACCAGCAGCTCGCTGCGCTTGATGCCCCGCTCGCGTATCGCCTGCAGGGGCTTTTCCCCGAGGATATCCACTGCGGTGATCAACCCCGTCACCCGCCTCTGGAAATCGGTCACGAGCAGCATACGCACGCCCCGCAGGATCATGATCTGGTGCGCCTCGTCCAGACTCACATCAGCCGTGATGGTCGCCGCGGGAATTCGGTGCAGGTCGGTCATGACCTCGATGGCGGGTGAATCCAGGCGCACCCGGGGCGGCATTTGGGCATCCGGAAGGTAATAGACGCCCTCGCTTTCCAGCGGGATTTCGGGAAGGGGGCGATATTCGTCGCGCACCATTTCCTCCTCCTTGTGCCTGTGGGGACTCTTTATAAACCTAGCACACAGAGACGGCCGCAGCAGGATATAAGCGCCGGAGCGCCGCTACACGGAATCGGTATGAAGCGCGCGCTCCCAGCGTGGCAGCCGCTCCGCCGGGCGATGGAAAATGTAGCGGGCGAGCTCGGTCAGGGCCTGCTGGTAGACGGCACGCTTGAATTCAATAACCGCATCCAGGGGCACCCAGTAGTCGCTCCAGCGCCAAGCGTCGAACTCAGGGTGATCGGTAGCGCGCAGACAGACATCGCAATCCCGGCCCACCAGGCGCAGCAGGAACCAAATCTGCTTCTGGCCCCGGTAGGTGTTGCGCCACTCGCGCTTTATCCACTGTTTCGGCACTTCATAGCGCAGCCATTCGCGGGTGCGCCCCAGCACCTTGACATGTTCCGGCCGCAAGCCGATTTCTTCACGAAGCTCGCGGTACATTGCCTGTTCGGGGGTTTCCCCGTGCTTGATCCCGCCTTGTGGGAACTGCCAGGAATGCTCTCTTATCCGCTTGCCCCAGAAAACCTCGTTCTTGCCGTTGACCAGAATAATGCCGACGTTCGGGCGATAGCCTTCCCGGTCTAGCATGATGACAACTCACAATTCGTTGGACTGAAGGCATTTTTCCACATTTCCCAGTCCGAGGAAAGCACTGGAAAATCGCGGAAAAACCGTGGCTTCTCGGGCCCGGTTGATCCCCTCCTTAAGGTAGAATTTTTGTTTTCCCCTTCGCCAACAGATCATGCGTGCCACCCAGTTTTTTATTTCGACCCTGAAGGAAGCTCCCAGCGACGCGGAAATCGTCAGCCATCAGCTGATGCTTCGGGCCGGTCTCATAAAGCGTCTGGCGGGAGGAATTTATACCTGGATGCCGCTGGGGCTGCGCATTCTGCGCAAAGTGGAAAACATTGTGCGCGAGGAAATGAACCGGGCGGGGGCCGTGGAACTGCTCATGCCGGCGGTGCAGCCTGCCGAGCTGTGGCAGGAGTCGGGACGTTGGCAGCAGTACGGCCCTGAACTGTTGCGCCTCAAGGACCGGCACCAGCGGGATTTTTGCATTGGACCGACCCACGAGGAGGTGATCACCGATGTGGCGCGCCGGGAGATCAGAAGCTATCGCCAGCTGCCCCGCCATTTCTACCAGATCCAGACCAAATTCCGCGACGAGATTCGGCCGCGCTTCGGCGTGATGCGCGGACGCGAGTTCCTGATGAAGGACGGCTACTCGTTCCATGCCTCCTACGAGGATCTGCAGCGGGAATACACCAACATGCACGACACCTATTGCCGCATTTTCACCCGCCTGGGTCTTCAGTTCCGCGCCGTGGCGGCCGATACCGGGTCCATAGGGGGCACCGGTTCCCATGAGTTCCACGTGCTGGCCGATTCGGGCGAGGACGCCATCGCCTTCTGTCCGGACTCGGACTATGCCGCCAACGTGGAGCTGGCCGAAGCGGTGGCGCCGGTAGTGCCGCGCCGCGGCCCCCAGGAGCATATGAGGAAGGTCCCGACTCCGGGCAAGACACGCTGCGAGGACGTGGCCGAGCTGCTGGGACTGCCGCTTGCGCGCACCGTCAAGGCGATCGCGGTGATGCACAACAAGACGTTCTGCCTGCTGCTGATCCGCGGCGATCACATGCTCAACGAGATCAAGACGGCGAAAATCCCCTTCCTCGACCCCTTCCGCTTCGCTACCGACCAGGAAGTGGAGGACCACCTGGGATGCCGTCCGGGCTATATCGGACCCGTGGGCGTGAGTCAGGACATTCCGGTCATTGCCGACCGCGCCGTGGCGGCGATGAGCGATTTCGTGTGCGGCGCCAATGAGGCGGGCTTTCACCTGACCGGGGTAAACTGGGGACGCGACGTGAGAGAACCCGACTACGTGTTCGATATCCGGAACGTCGTCGAGGGCGACCCCAGCCCCGACGGCAAGGGCACCCTTTCCATCTGCCGCGGCATCGAGGTGGGACACATCTTCCAGCTGCGCACCAAGTACTCGGCGGCGATGAAGGCCACCTTCCTGGACGAGAACGGCCAGCCCCAGATGATGGAAATGGGCTGCTATGGGATAGGGGTGTCGCGCATCGTCGGCGCCGCCATCGAGCAGAACCACGATGAGCGGGGCATCATCTTCCCGCGGGCCATCGCCCCCTTTGAAGTCGCGGTGGCGCCGGTCGGCTATGGCAAGAGCGAGGCGGTGCGCAAGGCGGCCGACGCGCTCTACGGCGAGCTGCGCCAGGCCGGGATCGATGTACTGCTGGACGACCGGGACGAACGGCCCGGCGTGATGTTCGCCGATCTGGAGCTGATCGGCATTCCCCACCGCATCACCATCGGCGAGCGCGGCCTCAAGGATGGCGTCGCCGAGTACCAGGGCCGGCGCGACAGCGCCGCGCAACGGGTGCCGTTGCGGGACGTCGCGGCATTCGTGCGGGAGCGGCTGGAGTGAAGCTCCGGGCGCTGGCCCTGGGCTGCCTGGCGCTGGGCGCCCGCCTGGCCCACGCCGGCGCCCAGCAATACGAGCCTCTGGCCGCCAGCGTGCGGGCTGCGCTGCACGCGGCGGTGGCGGACCGCGCCTCGCCGGAGCCGCTGTTCGCCAGCCCTGAAGAAAAGGCGGACTGGCTGGCGCAGATGTCGGCGCGCCTGGCCAAGTACATGCCGGACGAGCGCGAACGCATCGAGTTCCTCAAGACCGTGCGCTACGAGTCGACCCGCGCGGGGCTCGACCCCCAGTTGGTCCTGGGCCTGATCCACGTGGAAAGCGGCTTCAAGAAATACGCCGTATCCGTGGCCGGCGCCCGCGGCTACATGCAGGTCATGCCCTTCTGGGTGAAGCTGATCGGCACCCGCAGCGACAATCTGTTCCATCTGCGCGCCAATTTGCGCTACGGCTGCACCATCCTGCGCCACTACCTGGATATCGAGAACGGCGACCTGTACCGGGCGCTGGGACGCTACAACGGCAGCCTGGGCCGGCCCGAATATCCCAACGCGGTGCGTGCCGCCTGGGAAAAGCGCTGGGCCTACACGCCCCGCCTCACCCCGACCACGGCCCAGGCGCGGCCGTGATCAGCGCAGCCCGGGCAGCATGCCCTTCATGCCGCGCATCAGCTTCTGCATGCCCCCCTTGGAGAACTGCTTCATCATTTTTTGCGTCTGCTCGAACTGATTGAGCAGGCGGTTTACCTCCTGCACCGGCACCCCCGCACCGGCAGCAATGCGGCGCTTGCGCGAGGCCTTGATGATCTCGGGCTTGACGCGCTCCGCCGGGGTCATGGAGTTGATGATGCCCTCGATGCGCCGGATCGACTTGTCCTCGATCTGCCCTTGGGCTGCCTGGGCGGCTTGGGCAAACTGGGCCGGCAGCTTGTCCATCAGGGCCGACAGCCCCCCCATCTTGCGCATCTGGGCGATCTGCTCCTTGAAATCGTTGAGGTCGAAGCCCTTGCCCGTCTTCAGCTTCTGGGCAAACTCCCTGGCCTTCTGCTCGTCAACGCTCTTCCTCGCCTCCTCCACCAGGCCAAGGATGTCGCCCATCCCCAGGATGCGCGAAGCCATGCGCTCCGGGTGGAACTCCTCCAGGCCGCTGAGTTTCTCGCCTACGCCGGCAAACTTGAGCGGCTTGCCGGTGACGTGGCGCACGGAGAGGGCGGCACCGCCGCGGGCGTCCCCGTCCAGCTTGGTGAGGATCACGCCGGTCAGCGGCAGGGCCTCGTTGAAGGCACGGGCGGTATTGACGGCATCCTGGCCCAGCATGGCATCCACCACGAACAGGGTCTCGACGGGCTTCAGGGCGGCATGCAGATCCCGCATTTCCGCCATCATGGCCTCGTCTATACCCAAGCGGCCCGCGGTATCGACCAGCAACACATCGTAATAGTGGCGGCGCGCATGATCCAGGGCGGCGCGGGCGATGTCCAGCGGCTGCTCGCCCCCCGTGGATGGGAAGAAGTCGATGCCGGCCTGTTGCGCCACCAGCCGCAGCTGCTCGATGGCGGCGGGGCGATAGACGTCACAGGAGACGGCCAGAACCTTCTTCTTCATCTGCTCCTTGAGGAGCTTGCCCAGCTTGCCCGTGGTGGTGGTCTTGCCGGCACCCTGCAGGCCGGCCATCAGGATCACCGCCGGCGGCTGCACGGCCAAGTCGAGACCGCTGTAGGTGCCCCCCATCAAGGCGGCCAGCTCCTGGTGTACCACGCCCACCAGGGCTTGCCCGGGGGTCAGGCTGCCGATGACTTCCTGGCCCAGCGCCTTTTCCTTGACGCGGGCGATGAAATCCTTGACGACGGGGAGCGCCACGTCGGCTTCGAGCAACGCCAGGCGCACTTCCCGCAATGCCTCGGCGATGTTGTCTTCCGTCAAGCGCGCTTGGCCGCGCAGATTCTTGACCACTTTGGCCAAGCGTTGCGTAAGGTTGTCCAGCATAATGATCGGTTACGGATGGGGTAAACTGGGAAAATGCCTTCGATTCTACTGCATCTGATTCCCGCCTCGCTTTACGGTTTGTTGGGCTTCCATTTCTGGCGCAGCCGCTGGCACGAGGCCACCGCCCAGCCGCGCCAAGGCCTCCGGGCCTGGGAGCGCGTTGCCCTGGCGCTGACCCTGGTGGTCCATGGCTACGTGCTGCATGGCGAATTGTTTCCCGACGGGACCATGCGCTTCGGCTTCAGCTATGCCCTGTCCTTGATGCTATGGCTGGCCTTGGTCATCTACTGGGTGGAGAGCTTCTATGCCCGTCTCGACGGCCTGCAGACCCTGGTGCTGCCCCTGGCCGCGGTAAGCGCCCTGCTGCCGGCCTTGTTTCCGGGTCAGCATGTCCTGTCCAACGCCGACTCGGCGGTGTTCCGGGCCCATTTCCTGGTGGCCATGGTGGCCTACAGCCTGTTCACCCTGGCCGCGCTCCACGCCATCATCATGGCGGCGGTGGAAAAGCGGCTGCACCGGGGCAAGCTGACGCGCCCCCTGGCCAGCCTGCCGCCACTCCTGGCGATGGAGGCGCTCCTGTTCCGCCTCATCCTCATTGCCTTCGTGCTCCTCACCCTGGCATTGGCCACGGGTTTCGTGTTCTCCGAGAGCCTGTTCGGCAAGGCCGTCAAGTTCGATCATAAGATCCTGTTTTCCATCATCTCCTGGTGCATTTTCGCCGCCTTGTTGTTGGGACGGTATATCTACGGCTGGCGTGGCAGAACGGCGCTGCGCTGGACCCTCGCTGGTTTCGTGACAC
The DNA here is from genome assembly GCA_049320945.1 of Pseudomonadota bacterium. GTDB lineage: Bacteria > Pseudomonadota > Gammaproteobacteria > Burkholderiales > Rhodocyclaceae > DYIB01. Next base: position 644 of record JBMOQT010000152.1, on the reverse strand, counting down.
TGCTCCTGGCCTACGTGGGCAGCCGCTTCGTGCTTGAAGTGATCCTCGGCCGCGCCGGCTGAAGAGGCGTGTTGACAGCCCCCGGGCGGCGCCGGAATACTGTTTTTTTGTTCCCGTGAAAAACACCCTTGCCTGATATTCCCCTGTCGGCGCAAGCCATTGCGCTGGCCGTTCTGCTCGCCCTGTCCGGATTCTTTTCCCTGGCGGAGACCGCCATGATGGCGGCCAACCGCTATCGCCTGCGGCATCTGGCCAAGAATCAGCAAAAAGGCGCCCAGCTGGCCCTGGACCTGCTGGGCAGGACCGACAAGCTGCTGGGCATCATCCTGATCTTCAACAATCTGGTAAATGCCGCGGCCGCCACCCTGGTGAGCGTGATCACTTTGGAGCTGTTCGGCGAAAAGAAGTGGGCCCTAGGGCTGGGTACCCTGGTGGTCACCTTTCTCATTCTCGTCTTCTCCGAGATCACGCCCAAAGTCATCGGCGCCAGCCTGGCGGACCGCCTCGCGCCCCTGGTCAGTTTCGTCCTCACGCCGCTGCTGCGGGTGTTCTATTTCGCCGTCTGGTTCGTCAATCTGTTCGTGTCGGCCCTGCTGTGGATGATCCGCCTCAAGCCCCAGGGCAGCCAGCCGCAGCAGTTGTCG
>JBMOQT010000151.1:0-8682 GCA_049320945.1 Pseudomonadota bacterium | reverse complement strand
TCCGCAGCGGCGGCGCTGCGCAGCGCGGCAAACTCCTTGACGTCGCCGCCGGCGGCGAAGCTCTTGTCGCCGGCCCCGGTGATCACCGCGGCGCGCAGCGAGGTGTCGGCGCTGTGCTGCGCGAACACGCGGCCCAGTTCCCCCAGCACCGCCCGGCTCAGAGAGTTGCGCTTCTCGGGGCGGTTGATGCACACCCACAACACGCCGTCGCGCGGCGTGATGACCAGATTCTCAGTCGTTGTCATCGGCGAAAGACCTCCTCGATGGCATGGCGCGCCTCCAGCAGGCGCTCCGCGTGCTCGGGGCAGCGGGCCGCCATGCGGTGGGTCGGGCCGGCCACCGCCAGGCCGAGAATTTCCTCGTTGATGCGCAGGGGAACGGCCACGGCGGTGACGTCGGCGACGTTCTCGCCCTGGGTCATGAAGTAGCCGCGCCGGCGGCTTTCCTCCAGGTCGGCCCGCAGCCTCTCGGGATCGACGATGGTGTTGGCGGTGATTGCTGTCAGGCGATGGGAAGCCAGCCACCGGTCCAGCTCCTGTCCGGGCAGGCTGCCCAGCATCAGCTTGCCGATGGAGCTGGAATGCAGCGGCTTGCGCTCGCCGGGATTGGCCGTGTAGCGGATGGTGTGGCGCCCGGGCACCACCTCCAGGTAGAGCACCGAGTCCCCCTGGCGTTTGCCCAGGATCACGGTTTCCTCGGTGCGGTCCCGCAGCTCGTGCAGGAAAGGCTCCATCCGCTCCAGGAAGGGGTCGTGGCGCACGATGGTCTGGGCCACGTCGAGCAGGCGCCGAGTCGGGTAGATGTCCTTGCGGCGGCTGACCCAGTAGAGGTAGCCGCGCTCCAGCAGGGTTTGCACCAGGCCGTGGCAACTGCTTACGGGTACGCCCGCCTGCTGGGCAAGCTCGTTCAGGGGCATCGGCCGGCGCGTGGCTTCGAAGGCCTCGAAGATTCCTAAGGTGCGGTCTGCGGTTCGGACGTGGGGCATGGGAGTAAATTCGAAATGTTGAATAGAAATTTACGATGTTGAATTGAATTTGTCAAACCGTGGCGGTCGATTCAACCCCGCCGGGTGTGCCGGCCAAGGGCTTGAAATTTGCTTGTGGACTCTCATATAGGCCTCGACAAGTGCCCGCGGCAAAGCCGCCGCGGAAGCCGAAGGAGTTCCAATGATGCTGGTGTTCAACAACCCCGTTCTGGTGGTGGTGGATTACCCCGGCCTGGACGCCATCGAGGTGATCGACAAGCGTTCGGGCAAGGGCATGTTCGTGCGGGATGGCGCGGCGCGCCGCTTTCGGGAGGATTTCCGGGAGTTTGTCGCCCAGCAGCCGGACCTGGACGAATTCGACGAGTTTCTGGACGAATACGGCGAGCTGATGACCCAGCCCACCGTGATCCACTAATGAACAGCGACCGGCGCCCTTGCGCGCCGGCCCCCTATTCCATGAGCGCCTGCAATCCCCACAGCGCCGCCATGCCCACTACCACGGTGAGCAGGGTGCTGCGCGTGCGGTAGGCCACGGCGAAGGCCAACAGCGCGGCGATCACTCTCTCCATTTCCGGAGCCGGAAGCGCCCCGGCCCGCTGGGCGAACAGCAGGGGCGCGATGATGGCCGCCAGCACGGCGGGCGGGACGTATTGCAGGGCGCGCCGCATCCACCGGGGCGGTTCCGCCTCGGCGAACAGGGCAAGAAAGGACAGGCGGGTGGCAAAAGTGCCCAAGCCCAAGGCGATGATGATGCCCCACTCCGTTAGCGTTTCCATAGCCTGCTGGTGAGCATGCCGGCGGCGATGCCGATGATGGCGGCGGCGATGAGGTTCAGCTTCAAGGGCAGGTCCAGCGCTACCGCGGCCACGGCGCCGCAGGTGGCGGCCACGGCCAGGTCGCGGTCTTTCAGTACCGGCGCCAGCACCGCGATGAAGGTGAGGGCGACGACAAAATCCATCGACCAGCTCGGGGGGATGAGGGCTCCCAGGACGATGCCGGCGAGGCTGGCGAGCTGCCAGAACAGCCACAGCCCTGCCGACAGGCCGAAATAGAACGACTCGGTGCGGGGCCTGCCCTCGGCGGCGCGCGCCAGCGTGACGGCGAAAGCCTGGTCGGTCAGCAAGTAGGCGGCGAGCCAGCGGCGCCTCCGGGTCAGCCCCTTCATGTGGGGCGCCAGGGCGGCGCTGTACATCATGAAGCGCAGGTTCACGACGATGCCGGTGACGACGATCACCCAGGCGGGGGCGCCGCTGGCGAACAGCTGGCTGGCGACGATCTGGGAGGAGCCGGCGAACACCAGCCAGGACAGGGCGAAGGCCTGGTGAAAGTCGAAGCCGGCAGCCTTGGCGGCGGCGCCGCATACCATGCCGAAGGGGACGGCGGCCATTGCCAGCGCGCCGCAGGCGCGCAGGCCGGCGATGAAGGCGTTGCGGGTGGAAACCTTTTCGGCGGCTTCGGTCTGAGGAGAGGCCAACGCGGTTGTTATGAACGATTTGTTGGCTATCATACTATTTTCCCATTGATGATTTCGACGGCCGCCCAGGCGGCCATTCATCCATGAGCAAGGCATTCATCCGCGAGGACCAGCACGATGACGATGAGGAGCAGGGCGGCGCGCCGGCCCTGCCGCCCGGCACCCGGAACTACATCACGCCGCGCGGCTACGCGGCGCTGAAGGCGGAGCTCAGGCACCTGGCGGAAGTGGAGCGGCCCGGCGTGGTGAACACCGTCGCCTGGGCCGCCGGCAACGGCGATCGCTCCGAGAACGGCGACTACATTTACGGCAAGAAGCGGCTGCGCGAGATCGACCGGCGCATCCGCTTCCTCATCAAGCGGCTGGAGAACGCTCACGTTGTGGACCCGGCGCAGCAGGAGAACACCGATCAGGTGTTCTTCGGCGCCACCGTCACCGTATGCGACGGCGACGGCAAGGAGCAGACCTTCCAGATTGTGGGCGTAGACGAGGCCGACGCCAGCCAGGGGCGCATCAGCTGGATCTCGCCCCTCGCCCGCGCCCTGCTCAAGGCCCGGGAGGGCGATACGGTGCGCTTCCACAGCCCGGCCGGGCCGCGCGAAGTGGACATCGTCGCGGTACGCTACTGCGCCAGCACGGCAGACAGCTGATTGTCAACAGGCCCTAGGGCGGGCGATGCTGCTACGCCGCAAAAGAAACCCCGCCGCGAGGGCGGGGAAGGGGGAACGGATCCGCAAGGGGAGTCTGGCGGCGCCGGGCGCCGTGCGGATCCGCCGTCGCTGCTCTTCGAAGCTGCCGCGCGCAACGCCACGCGCCAGCGACGCCAGGCCCGGTGTCATCCCGGAGAGAACCACCGATGGTTATCACGGCAGCGTCGCCGGAAACTTTAGCGCCGAATTTTTTCTGCCTCCGGTGTGCACCGGAGAGCCGGCTGGGCGTTAAGGGCGCAGAAGGGGCGAGTTTTCCGTTCGGGCGCGCCCGATTCGATCTATAAAGGAAGCGAAGAAGCGTGGCTGGCGTGGAAGCGGCCGTGGCAGCGCCAGGGTGTGTTGGCTAGCAGTTGTAGGACTGAAGCCGACACGCCGGTTTCCGGTGGAAAGCAGCGCCAAAAAGACTTACTGTTGCCTTTGTGGCGTCGGTGCCCGGGAATTGAACTTTGCAGGGAAAACCCGATCCACTGAGGGGAGATGCGCGAGGGAGTTGTTGCAGTTTCTCAAGCATCTCGTTCGGGCGCCGTTATTTCTACTAGAGCATCGGCGTCTGGAGGCTTCGGCCTGGCGGTGCGCAGGTGCGCACCGCGAGCGCGGTCCGACGGGTCGCGGTGGCCGAAGGAGGAGCATGGTTGTCCGGAGGATTTGATGGACGTCTTCGATAATTTCGCCACAAGATACGACCGTACCCGCGAGGAGGAGTATTCGCTAGAGGAATACCTGCAGATCTGCAAGCGCGATCCGATGGCCTACGCCACGGCCGCCGAGCGGATGCTGTACGCCATTGGCGAGCCCGAGCTGGTCGACACCCGCCATGACCCGCGGCTGTCGCGCATATTCGCCAACAAGATCATCAAGGTCTACCCCAGCTTCCGGGACTTCTACGGGCTGGAGGAAGTCATCGAGCAGGTGGTGGCCTACTTCCGTCATGCCGCCCAGGGGCTGGAGGAGAAAAAGCAGATCCTCTACCTGCTGGGCCCGGTGGGCGGCGGCAAGTCATCCATTGCCGAACGCCTGAAGCGGTTGATGGAAAACGCGCCATTCTTTGCCATCAAGGGCTCGCCGGTGAACGAATCGCCGCTGGGTCTTTTCGATGCGGAGGAGGACGGCCAGATCCTGGAAGAGGATTACGGCATTCCGCACCGCTACCTCAACCGCGTCCTGTCGCCGTGGGCGGTCAAGCGCCTGCACGAGTACAACGGGGACATCCGCAGGTTCCGCGTAGTGAAGCGCTACCCGTCGGTACTCAAGCAGATCGCCGTGACCAAGACCGAGCCGGGCGACGAGAACAACCAGGACCTGTCGTCCCTGGTGGGCAAGATCGACATCCGCCGGCTGGAGCAGTATTCCCAGGACGACCCGGACGCCTACAGCTTCTCCGGCGGCCTGTGCCTGGCCAACCAGGGCCTGCTGGAGTTCGTGGAGATGTTCAAGGCGCCCATCAAGGTGCTGCACCCGCTGCTGACGGCCACCCAGGAAGGCAACTACAAGGGCACGGAAGGCTTCGGCGCCATTCCCTTCGACGGCATCATCCTGGCCCACTCCAACGAGTCCGAGTGGAAGATGTTCAAGAACAACAAGAACAACGAGGCGCTGCTGGACCGCATCTACATCGTCAAGGTGCCCTATTGCCTGCGCGTGAGCGAGGAGGTGAAGATCTACGAGAAGCTGATCCGCAACTCGTCGCTGTCGGAGGCGGTGTGCGCGCCGGGTACCCTGAAGATGATGGCCCAGTTCTCGGTGCTGACGCGCCTGAAGGAGCCGGAGAACTCGAGCATCTATTCCAAGATGCTGGTGTATGACGGCGAGAACCTGAAGGATACGGACCCCAAGGCCAAGTCCTACCAGGAGTACCGGGACTACGCCGGGGTGGACGAGGGCATGACCGGCGTGTCCACCCGCTGGGCGTTCAAGATCCTGTCGAAGGTGTTCAACTTCGACCACTCGGAGGTGGCCGCCAACCCGGTGCACCTGCTCTACGTGCTGGAGCAGCAGATCGAGCGCGAGCAGTTCCCGCCCGAGGCGGAGCAGAAGTACATCGCCTTCATCAAGGAGTACATCACCCCGCGCTACGTGGAGTTCATCGGCAAGGAGATCCAGACGGCCTACCTGGAGTCCTACTCCGAGTACGGCCAGAACATCTTCGACCGCTACGTGACTTTCGCCGACTTCTGGATCCAGGACCAGGAATACCGCGATCCGGACACCGGCGAATCCTTCGACCGGGCGGCGCTCAACAACGAGCTGGAGAAGATCGAGAAGCCGGCGGGCATTTCCAACCCGAAGGACTTCCGCAACGAGATCGTGAACTTCGTCCTGCGCGCGCGCGCGGCCCACGGCGGCAAGAATCCGTCCTGGACCTCCTACGAGAAGCTGCGCACCGTGATCGAGAAGAAGATGTTCTCGAACACCGAGGAGCTGTTGCCGGTGATCTCCTTCAACGCCAAGGCGTCGGCCGATGACGCCAAGAAGCACGAGGACTTCGTGAACCGCATGGTGGCCAAGGGCTACACGCGCAAGCAGGTGCGCCTGCTATGCGACTGGTACCTGCGGGTGCGGAAGTCGTCTTGACCGTGAGGAGTGAGGAGTGAGGGGTCGAAACGCGCCCTCTCCTCCTCACCGAAAACCATGTTCCAGCTGATCATAGATCGACGTCTCAACGGCAAGAACAAAAGCGCCGTCAACCGCGAACGCTTCCTGCGCCGCTATAAGGCCCAGGTGAAGGAGGCGGTGGCGCGCGCCGTCAAGGGGCGCAGTATCACCGACATGGAGAACGGCGAGTCGGTCTCCATCCCGGTCAAGGACATCTCCGAGCCCACCATCGGCCACGGCCGCGGTGGCGTGTGGGAGTCGGTGCATCCGGGCAACGAGCAGTACACCAAGGGCGACCTCATCGACCGGCCGAAGGGCGGCGGCGGGGGCGGCTCCGGCAAGGGCAAGGCCAGCAATCAGGGCGAGGGCGAGGACGATTTCGTGTTCGAGCTGTCGCGCGAAGAATTCATGCAGTATTTCTTCGAGGACCTGGAACTGCCCAACCTGGTGAAGACCTACCTTGCCCCCACCCACGAAATGAAGACGGTGCGCGCCGGCTTCACCAGCGAGGGCACCCCCACCAACATCCACGTGGTGCGCTCCATGAAGGGGGCCATCGCCCGGCGCATCGCCCTGGCCTCCCCCCTGGTGCAGGAGCTGAAGCGGCTGCAGGAGGAGCTGGAGCGCATTCGCCTCGATCCGGCCGACCGCAGCGAGGAGATCCGCCGCCTGGAGGAGGAGATCCATCACTTGCGCGGGCGCATCCTGCGCATTCCCTACCTGGATCCCTTCGACCTGCGCTACATCAACCGTGTCAAGCAGCCGCGCCCCACCAACCAGGCGGTCATGTTCTGCCTGATGGACGTGTCCGGCTCCATGGACGAGTCGCGCAAGGACATGGCCAAGCGCTTCTTCATCCTGCTGTACCTGTTCCTGACGCGGGTGTACGAGAAGATCGAAGTGGTGTTCGTCCGCCATCACACCCAGGCCTCCGAGGTGGACGAGGAGGAGTTCTTCCACTCCCGCGAGAGCGGGGGTACGGTCGTGTCGTCGGCCCTGAAGCTCATGCTGGAGATCATCGAGAAGCGCTATCCCACCAACGAATGGAACATCTACGCCGCCCAGGCCTCCGACGGCGAGAACTGGGACGACGACTCGTCCATCTGCAGCGATCTGCTGATCGACAAGATCATGCCCCTGCTGCAGTACTACGCCTACATTGAAATTACCGACGCACCGGAGCAGAATTTGTGGCATGAGTACACCCGGGTAAAGGAGTACCACCGCTTCTTCGCCATGCAGCGCATCAAATCGCCGGCGGATATCTACCCGGTGTTCCGCGAGCTGTTCAAGAAGCAGCAGCATAGTCATGCCGCGTGAGGGGTCCATGACCGAAACGGTCCACCTGCCGGCCCGGCCGGAACAGGCAAAGCGCAAGCGCCGCCCCAAGGCGCGACGGCCGCTGCCGTCGCCGTCGGAGTGGACTTTCGAGCTGATCGACGAATACCACGCGGAGATCGCGCGGGTTGCCGAGCAGTACGGGCTCGACACCTATCCGAACCAGCTGGAGATCATCAGCGCCGAGCAGATGATGGATGCCTACGCGTCGGTGGGCATGCCGGTGAACTACCATCACTGGTCCTTCGGCAAGCACTTCCTGATGACCGAGAAGTCCTACCGCCGGGGGCAGATGGGCCTGGCCTACGAGATCGTCATCAACTCCAATCCCTGCATCGCCTATCTCATGGAAGAAAACACCATGACGATGCAGGCCCTGGTGATTGCCCATGCCTCCTACGGGCACAACTCCTTTTTCAAGGGCAACTACCTGTTCCGCACCTGGACTGACGCCTCTTCCATCATCGATTACCTGGTCTATGCGCGCAATTACATCTCCGAGTGCGAGGAGCGCTACGGCGTGGACCAGGTCGAGGAATTGCTGGATTCCTGCCATACCCTGATGAACTACGGGGTGGACCGCTACAAGCGGCCGTACAAGCTGTCCCTGGCCCAGGAAGAGGCGCGCCGCCGCGAGCGGGAGGAATATCTCCAGTCCCAGGTGAACGAGCTGTGGCGCACCCTGCCCAAGCGGGCCGAGGAGCACGTGGCGCAGGCGCCCCGCCGCTTCCCGCCGGAGCCCCAGGAGAACATCCTCTATTTCATCGAGAAGAATGCACCCCTGCTGGAGCCCTGGCAGCGCGAGGTGGTGCGCATCGTGCGCAAGATCGCCCAGTACTTCTATCCCCAGCGCCAGACCCAGGTCATGAACGAGGGCTGGGCCTGCTTCTGGCATTACACCATCCTCAATACCCTGTACGACGAGGGGCTGGTGTCGGACGCGTTCATGCTGGAGTTCATCCAGTCCCATACCAACGTGATCTACCAGCCGCCGGTTGCCGCTCCCTGGTACCGGGGCATCAACCCCTACGCCCTCGGCTTCAACATGATGGCGGACATCCGCCGCATCTGCGAGCAGCCGACGGAAGAGGACAAGCGCTGGTTTCCGGACATCGCCGGCAGCAACTGGCTGGAGACCATGGACTTCGCCATGCGCAACTTCAAGGACGAGAGCTTCGTTGCCCAGTTCCTCTCGCCCAAGCTGATGCGCGACATGCGCCTGTTCTGCGTGCTGGACGACGATTCCCGGGACAAGCTGGAAGTCACCGCCATCCACGACGATTCGGGCTACCGCTACGTGCGCGAAAAGCTGGCCGAGCAGTACAACCTGTCCCAGCGGGAGCCCAACATCCAGGTTTGGGACGTGGACATCCATGGCCACCGGCGCCTGACCCTGCGCCACCTGCAGAGCCAGCGCCGCCCCCTGTCCGACACCACTCCCGAGGTGCTCAAGCACCTGGCGCGGCTGTGGCGCTTCACCGTGCGCCTGGAGAGCGTGGATGCCCAGGGCGTGCTGGTGCGCGCCTGGGAATGCCCCTACGAGAAGCGGGTGTAGGTCGGGCTTCAGCCCGACATGAAGCGTT
>JBMOQT010000150.1:0-8727 GCA_049320945.1 Pseudomonadota bacterium | reverse complement strand
CCAGCGCCTGCAGCACCTTCTCGGGCGTGGGGTTGGGGCCGGCGCGGCGCAGGCCTTCCACCAGCACCTTGGCGCCGATGAACTCCTCGAAGCTGGTGTAGGAGATGGCGGCGTCCGCCGGCGCGTACTTCCTGAACAGCTCGCGGTATTCCTTGATCACCGGCAGGGTGGGGGAGTAGGGATAGGGCACCACCTGGGCGATGCCCAGGCCATGCACGTTCGCCTGCCCGCCCAGCTTGACCAGCTCGGCCGGGTCCACCACCGAGATGTTGAACAGCTGGGCCGCGCCGCCGGCGACACGGTAGGCCTTCACGAAGCCGGCGGTGGACTTGTTCACCGAGATCATGATGATGGCATCGGCGTGGGCGGCCGCCAGCTGCGCCACGGCACCGCTCACGTCGTCGGTGTTGCGTTCGTAGCTGGCGCTGCCGGCGAGCTTCAGGCCGCGCTTCTCCAGGGCCTGCTCCACGCCCGCCAGCCCGGCCTTGCCGAAGGCGTCGTTCTGGTAGAACACGCCGATGCGCTTGATGCCCAGGGTGGTCAGGTGGTGCACCATGTGCTCCGCCTCGTCGGCATAGCCGGCGCGGATGTGGAACACGTTGGGGTTGAAGGGCTTGCGCAGCGGCTCGCCGCCCGTGTAGGGCGCCACCAGGGCGATCCTGGCCTGGCTCAGGATGCCTTGCTTGAGCAGTTCGCCCACGTTGGCGGTGCCGGCATAGCCCACCAGGGCCACGGCCTTGTCGTCGTCGATGAGCCGGCGCGTCAGGCGCACGGTCTCATCCACCTTGTAGCCGTCGTCATACACCACGTGCCTGATCCTGGCACCGTGGATGCCGCCCTTGCTGTTGATGTGATCGAAGTAGATCTTGGGCCCCAGCACCATCTGCTTGCCGGTGGAGGCCAGCACGCCCGACAGGGGCGCCACCTGGCCGATCACCAGGTCGCCGGCCTGGGCGCCGGCATGGATTACGGCCGCCAGGGCCAGGGCGGCCAGCATGCGCGCAACTTGGTTCATGTCGTTCTCCGTTCTCCTTGTTTTGAGCCCGGCCGGTTCGGCGACATGCTTCCCATCCGGCTTTCTTGTTGTTCCCGTACCCTCCCCATTCCCCTGGGCAGACCCGGTGCGAAAAACCGGAAGCCCTGGGGCTTCCGGTTCCCGACACGGCTATGCCGGCGCCCCCTTGGGTCCTTGTGGGAGGAGGCGCCGGACCTGCGGCGGGAACGTACGGCAGCGGCGTGGGAGAGTGTTCGCCGCTGCCCGGTTGCCCGGCCGCATCTGCCGCCGCCAGCTTTAGCAACGGTTATGCCGAAAGTGATAAGTTGATGAAAAACCGGGGAAAGCTAGGAGAGAGCCGAGAGGCTTGTTGCGGCAATTCAATGACCTGCGTCCACGTATCGAGACTACTGTTTTCTAAGTCATTGAATTAAAAATGCAAGACAATATCTCCAAAGGGAGACGGTGCTTCATTTGGCGGACATCCCCAGGGCGGCCAGCTTCTTGTACAGGGTGGCGCGGCCGATTCCCAGCAGGCGCGCCGCCTCCGGCACCTTGCCCGCGGCCGCCTGGAGCGCCTCGCGCACCAACTGGCGCTCGAACTCGGCCAGGGCTTCCCCGTAGCGCCGCACGGATCTTTGCGGCGCGGCCACGGTCGGGGCGATACCCATCACCGCGGCGATGTCCTCGGCCGTCAGGCGCGGGCTGTCGCTGAGCATGAAGGCGCGCTCCAGGACGTTGCGCAGCTCGCGGATGTTGCCGGGCCATGGCTGGCTGCGCAGCAGGTCCACCGCCCGGGGCATGATTTCCCGGGGCGGCGTGCCGTTACGCCGGGCAATGCTCTCCAGGATGTGCTCGCACAGAACCTCCATGTCCGCCAGGCGCTCGCGCAGGGGCGGCACGGCGATGGTGAGCACGTTGAGGCGGTAGTAGAGATCGGAGCGGAAGCGGCCCTCCGCCACGCGCTTCTGCAGGTCGATGCTGGTGGCGGCGATGATGCGCACATCCACCTTGACCACCTTGTCGGAGCCCAGGGGCTCGAACTCCTGCTCCTGCAGCACGCGCAGCAGCTTGGCCTGGAGCGCCAGGGACATGTCGCCGATTTCGTCCAGGAACAGGGTGCCGCCGTCGGCCAGCTTGAACTTGCCCTCGCGCCCGCGCTTGTCGGCGCCCGTGTAGGCGCCCGGCGCCGCGCCGAAGAACTCGGCCTCCAGCAGGGTTTCGGGGATGGCTGCCACGTTGACGCCGATGAAGGGCTTGCCGGCTCGGGGCGAGGCGCCGTGGATGGCGTGGGCCAGCAGCTCCTTGCCCGTGCCGGTCTCCCCCAGCAGCAGCACCGTGGCATCGAGCTGGGCGGCGCGGCGCGCCTGGCGCTTGACCTCGGTGGCCGCCGGACTGGCGCCGACGAAACAGGAGAAGCTGTATTTGGCGCGCCGCTCCTCGGCCAGCTTCTTCTCGGCGCTGGCGAGCGCCGACTCCAGGCGGGCAAACTTGGACACCAGGGGCTTGAGGTAGTGCAGGCGGTCGTACAGGGCGAAGCCGATGGCGCCGATCACCTGGCCCGCCTCGTCCTTGAGGGGGATGCGGGTGACGACGAAGGACTCGTTGCCCAGCTGCATGATGTCCAGCAGGATGGGCCTGCCGGAATTGACCACCTCGCGCATCTGGCTGGTGGGGATGACTTCCTCGACCGGCCGCCCCACGGCCTCCTCGGCGCTCGCCAGTCCCAGCTTGTGGGCGTACTTCTCGTTCATCCAGACGACGCGCACGTCCTTGTCCACCACCAGGGTGCCTTCGCACAGGCTCTCCATGAGCTCGAAGGCCGACTGCATGGCGCGGCGGCGCAGGCTGTCGGCGTCCTTTTCGAAGTCGGGGGTCAGGTCCATATCCGAGAGTATCCGCTGGGCGTGCCGTCTTGCTGCGGCTTGGGAGGGGATTTCGCCAAAAAAGCTTAACACAGCCGGCGGGACCGGTTGAAAAGCCGGAGCCGGGCCCCATCTTCCCCCGCAAAGCCGCTCATTGGGGATCAATCATCATGCGTTTTGACAAATTCACCACCAAGTTCCAGCAGGCCCTGGCCGACGCCCAGAGCATGGCCGTGGGCAACGACAACCAGTTCATCGAGCCGGTGCATCTGCTGCTGGCGCTGCTCAACCAGGAGGACGGCGGCACCGCCTCGCTCCTGGCGCGCGCCGGCGTCAATGTGCCGCCCCTGCGCAACGCCCTGCAGCGTGCCGTGGAGCGCCTGCCCAAGGTGGAAGGCCACGGCGGCGAGGTGCAGATCGGCCGCGACCTGGCCAGCCTGCTCAATCTCGCGGACAAGAACGCCCAGAAGCGCGGCGACCAGTTCATCGCCTCGGAGATGTTCCTGCTGGCCCTGGCCGAGGACAAGGGCGAGGCGGGCCGACTGCTCAAGGAATTCGGCCTGACCAAGCAGGCCCTGGAGGCGGCGGTGGAGGCGGTGCGCGGCGGGCAGAGCGTGTCCTCCCAGGAAGCCGAAGCCCAGCGCGAGGCCCTAAAGAAATACACCCTGGATCTCACCGAGCGCGCGCGCCAGGGCAAGCTGGACCCGGTGATCGGGCGCGACGACGAGATCCGCCGCACCATTCAGATCCTGCAGCGGCGCACCAAGAACAACCCGGTGCTGATCGGCGAGCCGGGGGTGGGCAAGACCGCCATCGTCGAGGGCCTGGCCCAGCGCATCGTAAACGGCGAAGTGCCCGACACCCTCAAGGACAAGCGCGTGCTGTCCCTGGACATGGCGGCGCTGCTGGCGGGCGCCAAGTACCGGGGCGAATTCGAGGAGCGCCTCAAGGCCGTGCTCAAGGAGATCGCTCAGGAAGAGGGGCGCATCATCGTCTTCATCGACGAGCTGCACACCATGGTGGGGGCGGGCAAGGCGGAAGGGGCGATCGACGCCGGCAACATGCTCAAGCCGGCGCTGGCCCGCGGCGAACTGCACTGCATCGGCGCCACCACGCTGGACGAATATCGCAAGTACATCGAGAAGGACGCCGCCCTGGAGCGCCGCTTCCAGAAGGTGCTGGTGGAAGAGCCCTCGGTGGAGGCCACCATCGCCATCCTGCGCGGGCTGCAGGAGAAGTACGAGGTGCATCACGGCGTCGAGATCACCGATCCGGCCATCGTCGCCGCAGCGGAGCTGTCCCACCGCTACATCACCGACCGCTTCCTGCCGGACAAGGCCATCGACCTGATCGACGAGGCGGCGGCGCGCATCAAGATGGAGATCGACTCCAAGCCCGAGGCCATGGACCGGCTCGACCGGCGCCTGATCCAGCTCAAGATCGAGCGCGAGGCGGTCAGGAAGGAGATCGACGAGGCCTCCCGCAAGCGCCTGGGCCTGATCGAGGAAGAGATCGCCCGGCTGGAGAAGGAATACTCCGACCTGGAGGAGATCTGGAAGGCCGAGAAGGCCCAGGTGCACGGCACCCAGCACATCAAGGAAGAGATCGAGCGCGTCAAGCTGCAGATGGAAGAGGCGCGGCGCAAGGGTGACTGGCAGAAGATGAGCGAGCTGCAATACGGCAAGCTGCCCCAGCTGGAGGCGCAACTGAAGAAGGCCGAAGCCGAGGGGGGTGACGGCCAGCCCAAGCTCAAGCTGCTGCGCACCCAGGTGGGCGCCGAGGAAATCGCCGAGGTGGTGTCCCGCGCCACGGGCATTCCCGTCTCCAAGATGATGCAGGGCGAGCGCGAGAAGCTGCTGCGCATGGAAGAGCGCCTGCACAAGCGCGTGGTGGGCCAGGACGAGGCGGTGCGCCTGGTGTCGGATGCCATCCGCCGCTCGCGCGCGGGGCTGGCGGATCCCAACCGGCCCTACGGCTCCTTCCTGTTCCTGGGGCCGACCGGGGTGGGCAAGACCGAGCTGTGCAAGGCCCTGGCGGAGTTCCTGTTCGATTCCGAGGAACACATGATCCGCCTCGACATGAGCGAGTTCATGGAGAAGCACTCCGTGGCGCGGCTCATCGGCGCGCCCCCCGGCTACGTGGGCTACGAGGAGGGCGGCTATCTCACCGAGGCGGTGCGGCGCAAGCCCTATTCGGTGATCCTGCTGGACGAGGTGGAGAAGGCCCACCCGGACGTGTTCAACGTGCTGCTGCAGGTGCTCGACGACGGCCGCATGACCGACGGCCAGGGGCGCACCGTGGACTTCAAGAACACGGTGATCGTGATGACCTCCAACCTGGGCTCCCAGATGATCCAGCAAATGGCCGGCGACGACTACGGCGTCATCAAGCTGGCGGTGATGGCCGAGGTGAAGAGCTACTTCCGCCCCGAGTTCATCAACCGCATCGATGAGGTGGTGGTGTTCCACGCCCTGGGCAACGAGCATATCAAGTCCATCGCCCGCATCCAGATCGGCTACCTGGAGAAGCGCCTGGCCAAGCTGGAGATCGGCCTGACAGTGACCGACGCCGCCCTGGAGGAGCTGGCGAAGGTGGGCTTCGACCCGGTGTATGGCGCGCGCCCCCTGAAGCGCGCCATCCAGGAGCACATCGAGAACCCCCTGGCCAAGCAGATCCTGGAAGGGAGGTTCGCGGCGAAGGAAACCGTGGTGGTGGACGCGGACGGCAGCCGCATCGTCTTCCGCAAGCCGTCGTAACTCCCCTGTCCTGGCAGCAGCGGGCTTGGCCGCGATGGGCCGTTGAGACATCGCGGCCAAGGCCGCTCCTACCTGTGGCATATTTGCGGCTGCCCTTCGAGAAAGAAAGACTCCATGAGCGCAGCCACCCTGGACGCCGGCGTGCGTCGGGAATACGAAGCCATCGGCGTCATCGGCTTCGCCCACGGCACTTCCCACTTCTTCCATCTGCTGCTGCCGCCGCTGTTCCCCTGGCTGATGAAGGACTTTTCCCTCAGCTTCACCGAGGCGGGCGCCCTCATGACAATGTTCTTCATCGTATCGGGCGTCGGCCAGGCGCTGGCGGGATTCGTGGTGGACCGCATCGGGGCACGGCGCGTGCTGCTGGCGGGCATGGCCTTGTTCGCCCTAGCGGGGCTCAGCCTGAGTGCGGCCTCGGGCTATGCTTTCCTGATGCTCGCCGCCGCCCTGGCGGGGCTGGGCAACAGCGTGTTCCACCCGGCGGACTTTACCGTGCTCAACCGGCGCGTGTCGCCGCCGCGCCTGGGACATGCCTTCTCCGTACACGGTCTGTCGGGTAACCTGGGCTGGGCCGCGGCGCCCGTGTTCCTGACCTCTATCGCCGCGGCCTTCCATTGGCGCACGGCGGCCCTGGCGGCGGCCGGGGTGGCGGCCTGCGCCTTCATGGTGGTGTTCCTGCGGCGTGGTGCCACTGAAGTCCAGTCGCTCCCGGCGGCTAAGCCGGCGGCGGGGCCGGCGCCCTCGGCCTTTGCCTTCCTCGGTTCGGGCGCGGTGTGGATGTGCTTCGCCTTCTTCTTCCTGGTGACCGCCGCCTTCGGCGCCCTGCAGAACTACGCGCCGGCGGTGCTCAACCACGTCTACGGCCTGTCCCTGGGCGTGGCGGCCGCCGGCCTGACGGCCTTTCTCCTGGGCGGTGCCGGCGGCATCGTGGTGGGCGGTTTCCTGGCCAACCGGGGTGAGGGCCACGACCGCCTGATTGCCCTGGCGCTGCTGGCCGCCGCTGCCGTAGCGGTGGCGATCGCCTCGGGCGCCGTGCCGTCCTGGAGCGTGTCGCTCCTGATGGGCGCCATGGGCTTTTGCGCCGGCGTCGCCGGCCCCTCGCGCGACCTGCTGGTGCGCCGGGCCGCCACTGCCCGTTACGGCCAGGGGTCCTTCGGCCGGGTGTATGGCTTCGTCTATTCCGGCCTGGACATCGGCCTGGCGGTGGCGCCGCTCATCTTCGGACCGCTCATGGATGCGGGGCGCTTCGCCCTGGTGCTGGCCGGCGTGGCGGCCTTCCAGGGGCTGGCGGTTCTGACGGCGCTGGGCGTCGGTCGGGGGGTGAAGCGGGTGCCCGGGGAGGAACCGGCGCTAGAAGGGTAGGCCGCGCCTGGGCGCCTGCGCCGGCGCCCGCTTCTCGGGCACGGCCTTTTGCGGTTTGGGTGCCGGCTGCCCCTCCAGGCTTGCCAGAACGACCCGGCCTTCCAGCACGCAGCCGCGCATGCCCGGCCGGCAGCGGGCGCCCTGCACCCGCTGGCAGATGTCGTTCACGTCGTGGGGGCAGCTCCAGGAACTCATGGCGGCATTATGCCAGCAGCCGGGCGATGCGCGGCGCCCAATGGAGGGCTTCGGCGGTGGCGGTCTCGATGGCGGGCAGAGCCCAGTTGTCCTGCTGCACGAAAAACACCCGGTCGCGGAAGGGGCGCCGCAGGCGGTCCACGGTGCCGTCGGCGATGAGTCCCGTGGCCGCCACCGGCAGGGGATGGCCCCAGCGCGCCAGGCGCAGGTCGGCCACGTCCGCCCGGCGCACATCGAGCAGGGGCAGGACGGTTTCCTGCAACTGCGCCTCGAATTCGGCCCGGTAGCGGTCATAAGCATCGTCCGCAAGCAGCGCCGTGCGCGCTCCCTCGTAGGGCAGGGGACGGTACAGGGTCAGGACGGACGAGCGCGCGTCCGGGTGGGAGTAGCTGCCGAACACCACGTCCGTGGTCTTCTGCCGCTCGGCCGCCGCCTGAATGTCGCTGGTATCGACGGCGCCGCTGCCCAGCAGGTACAGGTCGTACAGGGAATCCGGCAGCGGGCGCGTGAGCAGCACGTTGGCCACCAGGTAGCCGCGATAACGCAGGCGCCGGATGGCCTCCAGGCGCTCAGGCTCCAGGTCGTCCACCAGGCGCGCGGCGACGAACTTGGGGCAGGCCAGCACCGCCGCCCGTGCCCGCAGGCGCCGCAGGGTGCCGCCGGCGTCCTCGTAGGCCACCTCGACGCCGTCGCCGGCCGCCCGCACGTCCACCGCCAAGGCGCCTGCTTGCAGATGGCCCGGCGGCAGGGCGGCGTCGAGACGGGCGTACAGGCGTTCGGCGATGGCGGCGTTGCCGCCCGGGGTGACCAGGATGTCGCCGAACTCGGCGGCGAAGAAGTTGAGCCCCGCGGCGGCGCTCACCTCGGAGAAGGAGGCGCCGAAGGATGACCAGCAGTAATGCTCGAAGGCGGTCACCAGGTGGGGATGCAGCGGCCGGGCGCCGGCGACCGCTTCCACGTGGCGGCGGAAGCTGATCCGGTCCAGGGCGTCGATATGGCGCCGCCGGGCGCGCGAGTAGGCGGGGATCTCGGGATAGACCAGCCCGCCTTCCTCCTGGTAGAGGCGGCGGAAGTAGCGGGCCAGCGCGCGGAACTGGGCGCGGTTGGCCGGTGCCGAGCGCCCCTGCCAGAAGTCGCCGACGAGGCGGCCCTCCAGTTCCACCGGGTGGCCGCCCGAGGCCTTGCGCCAGATGCGGTCCACGCCCAGCTCGCGGTAGAGCCGGTGCAGGGGCGAGCCTTCCTCCGGCGCAGTGAAGTAGGCGGCGCCGATGGCATAGTCCAGGCCGCGCCAGGATTCTCCCCGGGCATTGCCGCCGAAGCGCGCCGCCTGCTCCAGCACCACCGGCCGGTGGCGGCGCAGCAGGTAAGCGATGGTGAGGCCGGCGATGCCGCCGCCGACGACCGCCAGGGGCACGGACTTTTCCGGCGGCGGCAGGCCGCCGCGGGCCGCCAGGTAGGCGCCCTTGTCCCGCAGGGCGCGGTGCGGCCGTTCCGGCTGGTCGCCGGAGAAGGCGCGCGGCACCGTCTCGCCAAGGCTGCGGTCGATGGGGTTGGC
>JBMOQT010000149.1:0-8819 GCA_049320945.1 Pseudomonadota bacterium | reverse complement strand
GAGCTGCTCGAGCGTGCCGCCGCCGCCCTGGAGGCCGGCAATACAGCCGAGTGCCGGCGCCTGGAACGGGAGACCAAGCGCTTCTGGACGCTGCATCCGGGCAGGTGGGTGCGCGGCTATGCGCGCCTGGTGCAGCGCGCCGCCGAGCATTCCTTCTACCGGGAGATGGCGCGCCTGCTGGAGGCCTTCGCCGAGCAAGAGATCGCCCTGCTGCGCCTGCGCGTGGACGACCAGGACCAGGGCCGCGAAGTGGTGCCCAAGAGCGAGGTGCAGGTGGCCTTCAACCCGGACGAGCCGGTGTGCAACGCCTGCCCCGGGAGTCGCTAGGAGGCGCGATGCCGCTCGATCTCAACCATCGCCAGTTCGCGCCCGCCGAGGCGCCCGACTGGGGGCACTTCCGCTGGGAGGAACTGGCAGCCCTGTGGAACGCCAACGATCTGGCGGCGGCTCACGACTGGCTCAACGAGCGCTGGTCGCGCCTGGTGCGCAACCGGCCGGGCGGTCAGGCCGACCCGGAAGCCCAATTCCTGCAGGCGCTGGCCTTTGCCGTGCTGGCCCTGTACTTCACCCAGACGGGCAACCAGGAGGGGGCACGCCTGATGCTGGACGATGCCCTGGTGGCGCTGGCGCGCTACCGGCCGCGCTTTCTCGGCCTGGAGGTGGATCCCATAGTCGCCACCCTGGTGGAGTTGCAGCCCCTCATCGCCCCCCTGGCGCCCGGCGCCGAATGCCCGCTCTATCCCTTCGTCTTCCGCAAGCTGGACTATGACAGCCGCTCCACCCCTTGAGGCGACGCCGCTCATCCGGCGCATCGGCTACCGGACGGACACGCCGCTGCCCGATTTCACTTTCGACGCCTGGCCGCCCGGCTCCGCCTGCGCAGTGCTGCTGCCAGACCAGGGCGAGGCGCAGGCACGGGCGCTGCTGCAGGAAGGTGCGCCGCGCGTGTACGTGGGCGAGGCGGCGCTGCGCGACAGCACCCTGGTGGAGCGCCTGGCGCGCGACTACGGTGCCGGGCGCATCGGCCTCTACGTGCCGGCGCGGCGCATGGCGGTGAGTTGGAGCTTCGATCCCGTTTCCAACGCCGACTTCAAGTTCGTCGCCCCCTCCTTGTGCGCACCCGCCTGGGAGGTGCTGCGCGCCGACGGCAGCGGCAGCGGCACCCTGGCGAGCTGGTGGATCGGCGCGATGATGGAGCGCGGCGCCGCGGCGGTCCTGCTGCGGGTGGATATCGCCGATGACGCCGACCTGAACCTGTGCGCCGAACTCCATGAGCAGCTGGGCGCGCGCCCGTGGATCGGACCGCTGCAAGCCCTTGACAGTGACTTCAGCGCCTGGGTGCGCTGGGGCAAGGCGACACAGCTGGCCGTGCCCCAGGCGCTGTTCGAGACCAATCCGTCGCTCGCTGCCCTGGGCGCCGCGCCGCTGACCACATGAAGCGCATCCTGCTGCTGGCCCTGTGGCTGCCCCTGGCCTCAACCGCCGTGGAGCAGGCCGTGACACTGCACGACCGCGCCCGGCTGGAAGCGGCGCTGCAGGCGGCGGCCCCCTGCTGCGTGGTGGATGCGCGCTCGGTTAAGGCGCGAAAGGCCAAGCCCATCGCCGACGCCGTGGTGTATCGCCCCGGCCTCAGGATCAACCCCACCAGCGCCGTGGTGGTGATCGCCGACAGCGACCGCGAAGCCCTGCGCGTCGGCCGCGCCCTCGCCGCCGCGAGCGGCGCCAAGCAGGTGATCGCAGTGCAGGGCGGATTCAAGACCTGGCAGGAGGCGACGCGGCCCAGCGGTATCGGGGCGCTGCGCTTCGTCATCCCCTCCGACACCTGCCAGCAGGGCACGCCCCTGCAGGAACTTCTGCAGGACAGAAAATGAACGCGCCGCCGAGCCGCCTCAAGGTGCGTTCATACCCCCTTGGGGGGTTGGCGCGCAGCGCCGGGGGCAGACCATGACGCTTGCAAGCCCCGAGATCCACGCCAGCCGCTGCGTGCGCTACCGCTATCGCTACAGCGCATGCCGACGCTGTGCCGACGCCTGCCCGTTTGGCGCCATCGCCCTGAGCGATGACGGCGTCCAGGTGGACCCGGCCCGCTGCCGCAACTGCGCCCTGTGCACCAGCGCCTGCCGCACCGGGACATTGATGCCGCCCAACCTGGCGCGCATCGACATCCTCAAGCGCTGCCTGGGGCAGGCGCGCGTGATATTTGCGTGCGCGCCATCGGGCGCCACGGCGGACGAGCACGTGCCCTGCCTCGGCGCTCTCGATGCCGCCATGCTCGCCTACCTGGGGAAGCGCGGCATCGAAGTAGAACTGCGCGGCACCGTCCATTGCGCCGAGTGCCCCCAGGGAGAGGTGGGCGCGCAAGCCCTCGCCGCCCACCTGGAGGGCCGCGCGGCGCTGCGGGACGCGCACCCGGGCGAGCAGTGGGCGGCGCTGCTGGTGCGCGACGAGGAGAAGGGCGCAAGTCGCCGTGACTTTCGGCCCGGGCGGCGCCAGCTGTTCCGCCGGCTGGTGGGACGCGGCGTGGACCAGGCGCTCGAGGCGGCGACGCCGCCCCAGGCGCCGGCCGAGGCGCAGGCCATCCGCGCAGGCGCCTGGCATCTGCCGGAGATGCGCGAGCTGCTGCAGATCGTATGCCGCCGTAATGGGGCCACGGCGCGCCCGGTGCCGGTCCATTCGTCGCTACCTCTAGGCCACATCCGCCTGGAAGGGGCGTGCAACGCCTGCGCCGCGTGCTTCCGCGTATGCCCCACCGGCGCCATCCAGATCCGCGAGGACGATGCCCTGTGGCAGCTCACGTTCACCCAGGACAGGTGCGTGGGCTGCGGCGTCTGCCTGGAAGTATGCCAGCCGCGGGCCCTGGTGGCGGCCGAGCGCATCCCGCCCGACGGAGCGGAAGTGGTGTGGCGCCGCCTGGCAAAACAGCGCTGCAGCCGTTGCGACCGCTACTTCGTGTCCACCGTCCCGGCAACCACCTGCCCCGTGTGCGCCGACGACGAGGAGGCCTTCGGGGCCATATTCGGCAGGGAGTGACGTGCATGGAATGGCAATTCACGCCGCAGCAGGTGGTCAAGGGCGAGGTGGGCTACGGCTTGGCGGATTTCCGCCGCGACCTGCGCGCCGAGGTGGCCCAGAACCTGGGCGCGGCCGCCGCAAGCGACGGGACCTTCAACCTGCTCTACGATCTGTGCTACTGGCTGGCCATCGGCCGCGCCCCGGAACACTTCATCGCCCGCTTCCGCCACGACCCGCCGGTGCACCAATTTCTGGAACAAGTGGCGCCGTGGATGCAGGCCAACGGGGAAATGCTTGGAGCCATCCTGCAGCGCTCGATCATGGATGAAGTGGACGACGGCGCGGCCCTGGAACAAGCGCTGCAGGCCGCGGACCGGGCGGCCCGCGCCTGCGAGGGTTGATTGTCACACCACCCCGGCCGCGTGGGCCTGCTGGTCGGCCCAGTAGGAGGAGCGCACCAGCGGGCCGCAGGCGGCGTGGCTGAAGCCCATCTTGCGCGCCTCTTCCTCGTACATCTTGAACACGTCCGGATGCACGTAGCGCAGCACCGGCAGGTGGTGGGCCGAGGGGGCCAGGTACTGGCCGATGGTGAGCATCTCCACGTCATGGTCGCGCAGATCGCGCATCACCTGCAGGATCTCCTCGTCGGTCTCGCCCAGGCCCACCATCAGGCCGGACTTGGTGGGCACGCCGGGGTGGCGGGCCTTGAAGCGCTTGAGCAGCATGAGGGAATGCTGGTAGTCGGCACCGGGGCGCGCCTGCTTGTAGAGGCGCGGCACGGTCTCCAGGTTGTGGTTGAGCACGTCGGGGAGCTGGCCGCCCAGGATGTCGATGGCCACGTCCATGCGGCCGCGGAAGTCGGGCACCAGGATTTCGATCTGGGTGCCGGGCGAATGCTCGCGCGTAGCGCGGATGCAGTCGGCGAAGTGCTGGGCGCCGCCGTCGCGCAGGTCGTCCCGGTCCACGCTGGTGATCACCACGTAGCGCAGCTTCATGGCGGCGATGGTCTGGGCCAGGTGCTCCGGCTCCTCGGCGTCCGGCGGCAGGGGGCGGCCGTGGCCCACGTCGCAGAAGGGGCAGCGGCGCGTGCAGATGTCGCCCAGGATCATGAAGGTGGCCGTACCGCGGCCGAAGCACTCGCCGATGTTGGGGCAGGAGGCTTCCTCGCACACGGTGTGCAGGGCATGCTCCCGCAGTATCTGCTTGATCTCGCCGAAACGCGCCGCGCTGTTGCCGGCCTTGACCCGTATCCAGTCGGGCTTCTTGAGCTTTTCCGCCGGTACGATCTTGATGGGGATGCGGGCGGTTTTCTCCGCGCCCCGCTGCTTATGGGTGTCGCCCATTACGCATGCCTTTCCAGTTGCTGCAGCAAGTGGGAGACTAGCGCGTCTTCCGCCTGCCGTAAATTGAGGTTGATCCCAACATCGCGCAGTTGGGTGACGGCCATGCCCTCGTAGCCGCAGGGGTTGATGGCGGAAAAGGGCGCCAGGTCCATGTCCACGTTGAGTGCCAGGCCATGATAGCTGCAGCCGTGGCGTACGCGCAGGCCCAGAGCGGCGATCTTGGCACCGCCCACGTACACCCCCGGCGCGCCCGCCAGGCGCTCGGCGGCAACCCCGTGGCTGGCCAGCAGGTCGATCACCGCCTGTTCCATGCAGCTCACCAGCTCGCGCACCTTGAGGCCGCGCCGCGGCAGGTCGAGCAGCAGATAGGCCACCGCCTGGCCCGGGCCATGGTAGGTAATCTGGCCGCCCCGGTCGATCTTCACCAGGGGAATGCCGACATCCCGCAGCAGATGCTCGGGCCGGCCCGCCAGCCCCAAGGTGAACACCGGCCCGTGTTCCACCAGCCACAGCTCGTCGGGCGTATGCGCGTCGCGCGCGGCGGTGAACGTCTGCATGGCGCGCCAGGTGGGCTCATACTCGACCCGGCCGAGCCGGCGCACCACCACCTCACTCCTCACGCCTACAACACCCATTTCACTTTCTCGTGGCCGGACAGCTCCCGGTAGAGGGCGTCCAGCTGCTCGCGCGAGGTGGCCGTGATGGTGCACGTGAGGGCGAGGTAGGTGCCCTTGGAGGAGGCGCGCATCTCCATGCTCGCCGCGTCGAAGTCGGGCGCGTGGCGCAGCACGATCTCCAGCATCGCCTGGGCGAAGCCGGCCTCGGTCCGGCCCACGATCTTGATGGGGAAGCGGCAGGGGAAGGCCAGGGGGCTCTCGTCGTGCATGTCAGCCTGCCCGCATCACCGTCGCCTTGAACTCCTGGTACCAGCCGTACATGCGCGCGAACAGCGGCCCCGGCCGGCCGTTGCCCACGGGCTTGCCGTCGAGCAGGGTGATGGGCTGCACCTCCCGGGTGGACGAGGTGAGCCACAGCTCGTCGGCGCCGCGCACTTCGGCCTCCGCAATGTCGCGCACCTGGCACGGCAGGCCGTGCTGCGCCGCCAGCTCCAGCACGACGTCATAGGTGATGCCCGGCAGCATCAGGTGGTTCTTGGGCGGCGCCAGCAGCACGCCGTCCTTCACCACGAAGATGTTGCTGGCGGCACCCTCGGTGAGAAAGCCGTCGCGGAACAGGATGGTCTCGACGCAGCCGGCGTCGATGGCCAGCTGCCGCAGCAGGCAGTTGGCCAGGAGCGAGGTGGTCTTCAGGTCGCAGCGCAGCCAGCGGTAGTCGGCCGAGGAGATGGTGGCGATGCCCTGGCTGCGCTGCTCGGCGGGCGGCGTGAACAGGGGCGAGCTCATGATGAACACCGTGGGCTCGACGCGCAGGGGGAAGGCGTGATCACGCTTGCTGTCGGCGCCGCGCGTCACCTGCAGATAGACCGACTGGTCCTCCTCGGGCGCGGTGGCGATGACGCGGGCGATCAGCTCGCCCCATTGCGCCTCGCTGTGGGGGTTGCGCAAGCGTATGCCGTCCAGGCTGTGCTGCAGCCGCCGCAGGTGCTCGGCCAGGCGGAAGGGGCGGCGCGAATAGACGGGGATGACCTCATAGACGCCGTCGCCGAAGAGAAAGCCCCGGTCCATCACCGAGACCTTGGCCTCGTCGCGCGGCATGTAGCTGCCGTTCAGGTAAATCATCGGCTCCCCCGTCACGTGTCATCGCCTCACTGGAACCACAAGCGGATGCTGTCCCAGGCGCGGCCGAAAATGCCCGCCACGGGCACCGCCTCCAGGGCGACGACCGGGTATTCGCCATAGGGCTTGTCGTCGATGCTGAGCTTCAGGGTGCCCACCTGCTGTCCCTTGGCAACGGGCGCGATCAGCGGCTGCCGGCTGACCAGCTGCACCTTGACTTTCTCCGCCAGCCCCTTGGGCAGCGACAGGACCAAGTCGTCGAGGAAGCCCGCCTTTACCTGGTCCGCCGCGCCCTTCCACACCTTGAGCTGGCTCACCGCCTGTTCCTTGCCGTAGAGGCGCACCGCATCGTAGAACTGGAAGCCGAAGTTGAGCAGCTTCTGGGATTCCTGGGCGCGCACGCCCTCGCCGGCGGTGCCCAGCACCACCGAGATGAGGCGGCGCGGGCCGCGCTTGGCCGAGGCGATCAGGCAGTAGCCGGCCGCTTCCGTGTGGCCGGTCTTGACGCCGTCCACCGTGGGATCGGCCCACAGCAGGCGGTTGCGGTTGGGCTGGGTGATCTTGTTGTAGGTGTATTCCTTGATGGCATAGAGCGGGTAGAACTCGGGGAAGTCCCGGATCAGGGCCGCAGCCAGCACGGCGAGGTCGCGCGCCGTCGAGTAGTGGCGGGGATCGGGCAGCCCCGTGGAATTGGTGAAGTGGGTGTTCTTCATTCCCAGTCGCTGCGCCTCCCGGTTCATGAGCTGGGCGAAGGCTTCCTCCGATCCGGCGACGGCTTCCGCCAGGGCGATGCAGGCGTCATTGCCCGACTGCACGATCATGCCGCGCAGCAGCTCGTCCACGGTCACCGGCTTGTTCGGCTCGATGAACATGCGCGAGCCGGGCGCCTTCCAGGCGTTGGTGGACACGGGCACCACCTGGTCGAGGGCGATGGTCTTTTGCCGGATGGCGGAAAACGCCACATAGGCCGTCATCAGCTTGGTGAGGGATGCCGGTTCGACGCGCTGGTCCGGGTTGTACTCGGCCAGAGTCTGGTTGGAGGCGACATCGAGCAGCAGCCAGGACTTGGCGGCAAGGGTCGGCGCAGTGGGGACAAGTTGCGCGTGGGCCGCCAGGGCGACCATGGAGGCAAGCAAAAAAGCGAGAAATCTCATCAGGTTATTACGCCGCAAAAGGGGTTGATTATAGCAAAAGGGGCGTGCGCCCCCTGGCGCTAACGCTGGACCACGATCGCCTGCAGTTCCAGGCTGTCGGCGATGCGCCGGGCAACGCTGCGCGCCTCCTGGACGTCCCGGTAGGGCCCCAGGTGCAGCCGGAACACGCCGTCCTTGGCGTGGATGTGGAGGTTGTCCGCAATCCCCGCGAGCTGTTGGGCCACGCGCAGGCGGAAGCTCTCGGCGTTGTCGCTGCTGGCAAAGGCTGCCAGCTGCAGGAAGGTACCGCGCGCCTCCGCCACGGTAGCCAGGTTGGCCGGCTGCGGGTCCTGGGCCGCGATCCGCGCGATCGGGTCCTCCGTCGTGGCAGCCGCTGCTTCGGCTGCCGCACGCGGGGAAAGTTCCGCCGGCGGTGCCGCCCGCGCGCTCGCCGCCGGCGTTTCCGCGCCGGGCAGGATCAGCTCCACTTCCACCAGGGCGCTGCCCGCGCCGGCATAGCCCAACCGGTAGGCTGCAGCGTAGGACAGGTCGATCAGGCGATTGTGCAGAAAGGGACCGCGGTCATTCACCCGCACCACCACCGACTTGCCATTGGCAAGATTGGTCACCCGCGCATAGCTGGGCAGGGGCAGGGTGGGATGGGCGGCGGTCATGGCGTACATGTCGTAGGTCTCGCCCGTCGCCGTGCGGCTGCCGTGGAAGCGGCGTCCGTACCAGGAGCCGATGCCCTTGGCTTTGTAGGGCTTCAGTTCCGTCATGGGCTTGAAATTCAGGCCCAGCACGCTGTAGGGCTTCAGGGAGGGACGATGCAGGGGCTCCAGGCGCGGCTGGGCATCGGGGATGTCGTCCAGGTTATCGGGCGGATTGTCGCCCGGACCGTCATCCAGGTAGTAGCCGCCGCCGTGCTTGAGGGCGTAGCCGGGCTTGGCGGGCTGGGACGAGACGGCCGGCTCCTCGCCCGGCCGCGGCGGCTGGGAGCCGCAAGACGCCAGCAGCAAGGCAACGCCGGCGCACCACCACCCCTTACCCCTCACTCCTCACCCCTCACTCACTTCTGCACCAGCATGCGGTGCCGATTGATGCTCATCAATATACCCACGCCCAGCATCAGCGTCACCAGCGCCGTGCCGCCGTAGCTGACGAAGGGCAGCGGCACACCCACCACCGGCAGGATGCCGCTCACCATGCCCATATTGACGAAGGCATAAGTGAAGAAGATGAGCGCGATGCTGCCGCCCAGCAGGCGCGAGAACAGGGTGGGCGCGTTGGCGGCGATCATCAGAGCCCGGCCGATGAACAGGGCATAGAGTACCAGCAGGAAGGCGTTGCCCACCAGACCGAACTCCTCCGCCAGCACGGCGAAGATGAAGTCCGTGTGGCGTTCCGGCAGGAACTCCAGATGGGTCTGGCTGCCCTTGAACCAGCCCTTGCCCAGCACGCCGCCGGAACCCAGGGCGATGGTGGACTGGATGGTATGGAAGCCCTTGCCGAGGGGGTCCGAGCCGGGATCGAGCAGGGTGCACACCCGGTGCTTCTGATACTCCTTGAGCAGGGGCCAGCGCACCTCGGGCTGG
>JBMOQT010000148.1:0-8895 GCA_049320945.1 Pseudomonadota bacterium | reverse complement strand
ATGGCGGCGCCGGCCACCACCGGCGACAGCAGGCCCAGCGCGGCCAGCGGGATGCCCAGCACGTTGTAGGCGAAGGCCCAGAACAGGTTCTGGCGGATCTTGCGCAGGGTGCGCCGCGACAAGTCGATGGCATCGGCCACCAGGGTGGGCTCACCGCGCATCAGGGTGATGCCGGCGCTGTGCATGGCCACATCGCTGCCGGTGGCCATGGCAATGCCCACATCGGCCGCGGCCAGCGCCGGCGCGTCGTTGATGCCGTCGCCCACCATGGCCACCGGTCCCTGGGCCTTCAGGGCGGCCACATGGGCCGACTTGTCCTCGGGCAGCACTTCGGCGCGCACCGCCGCGATACCCAGCTCGCCCGCCACCGCCCCGGCGGCGCCCCGGTTGTCGCCCGTGAGCAGCACGGTGCGCACGCCGGCCCGGTGCAGGCGCGCCACAGCGGCCTTGGCGCCGGGCTTGAGGGCGTCGGCAAAGCTGATCAGGCCGATCAGGCGCGGTGCTTCGCCCAGCTCGGCCAGCCAGGATACCGAGTGGCCGCGGGCGGCGAGCTGTTCGGCGCGCCCGGCGAGTGCTCCCAGGGCCACGCCCAGCTCGCCCATCCAGCGCGTGCTGCCCAGAGCCAGCGGGCGCCCGCCGACCTGGCCGCGGACGCCGCGGCCGGGCACCGCCGCGATGTCGCTGGCGGCGGCGATAGCCACACCGCGCCGATGCGCCGCTTCCGTGACGGCGCGGGCGAGGGGGTGTTCGCTGCCCGTCTGCAGGGCGGCGGCCAGGGCGAGCACCTGGTGATCGTCGCCGCCGGCTCCCATCAGGGCGGCCACGGCAGGCTTGCCGACGGTGAGGGTGCCCGTCTTGTCGAAGGCCACGGTGGCGATGCCGTGGGCCTGTTCCAGCGCCTCGGCGTCCTTGATCAGTATGCCGTGGCGCGCGCCCAGGCCGGTGCCCACCATGATGGCGGTGGGTGTGGCCAGGCCCAGGGCGCAGGGGCAGGCGATCACCAGCACCGCCACGGCATTGATGATGGCGGCGCCCATGTCGCCGCTCAGCCACCACCAGGCGAGGAAAGTGAGCAGGGCGATGCCCGCCACCACCGGCACGAACACGGCGCTCACCCGGTCCACCAGCTTCTGGATCGGCGCCTTGGCGGCCTGGGCGTCTTCCACCAGGCGGATGATACGTGCCAGGGTCGATTCGGCTCCCACGGCGGTGGTGCGTACCGCGATCAGCCCCTCGCCGTTGATGGCGCCGCCGATCACCTTGTCGCCCGGCTGCTTGGCCACGGGCAGGCTCTCGCCGGTGACCAGGGATTCGTCCGCATGACTGCGGCCTTCCAGGATGAGGCCGTCCACCGGCAGGCGTTCTCCCGGGCGCACCATGACCACGTCACCCACTCGCACTTCGGCCAGCGGGACCTCCATCTCCTGTCCCTGCCGGCGCACGCGCGCGATATCCGGGCGCAGGGCCTGCAGGGCGCGGATGGCCGCCGCCGTCTGGCGCTTGGCCCGGCCTTCCAGCCACTTGCCCAGGCGCACCAGGGTGATGATGGCGGCGCCCGCTTCGAAGTAGTAGGGGCCGGTGCCGGCGGCCAGGTGATAGGCGCTCAGGCCAAAGGCGGCGGAGGTGCCCAGGGCCACCAGCAGATCCATGTTGCCGGTGCCGGCGCGCAGCGCCTTCCAGCCGGCGCGGTAGAAGCGCAGGCCGAGGAGGAACTGTACCGGGAGAGCCAGCAGCAGCTGCAGCCAGCCGGGAGCCATGGCATGCACGCCGAAGGGCTCCAGCAGCATGGGCAGCAGCAGCGGCAGGGTGAGGGCGGCGCCCGCCAGCAACGCCACCCGCTCCCGGTCGCCTGGGCCTGCGCCGTCGTCAGGCGGCGCCGCCCCTTCCTTGATGCTGGCATCATAGCCGGCTTCCTTCACCGCCCGAGCCAGGGCGGTGGCGGCAACCCCCTCCAGGGTCTTGACGCGGGCACTGCTGGTGGCGAGGTTGACGGTGGCCGCCACCACGCCGGACAGCTTATGCAGCGCCGACTCGACGCGGCCGACGCAGGACGCGCAGCTCATGCCGGCGATGGCCAGGTCGTGGGTGGCGAGGGGGACGGCGTAGCCCGCCTGCTCCACGGCGGCGACCAGATCGGCGGCGCGCAGCGCGGGGCCACGCACCTCGGCGAACTCGCCGGCCAGATTGACGCTGGCCTCGGCCACGCCGGGGACGGCGCGCAGGGCCTTTTCAACGCGTCCTGCGCACGAGGCGCAGGACATGCCGCCCACGGGCAGGCGCAAGCTGATGGGGTGCATGGACATCCTCCTTGTTGTTCAGGTGGCGCCATGCTCAAGCTTCCCACGATGGGAAGGTCAACCCTCCGCCTGAGGCTGCCCGAGGCGGAGGGCGGCGGATGCCGCAGCGACTCAGTCCGTCGTGGCGCCGGCCTCCCGGATCAGCTGGGCCAGCTTGCCCTTGACCTTGGCCCAGCGCTCGGCCTCGGGCAGGGCCTCCTTCTTCTCCACGATGGGCGGCCAGATGGCCGCCAGCTCGGCGTTGAGGGCGACATAGGACTCCTGCCCTGAGGGCACGTCGCCTTCGGGATAAATGGCTTCCACCGGGCACTCGGCGACGCACAGGTTGCAGTCGATGCACTCGTTGGGGTCGATGACCAGAAAGTTCGGCCCTTCCCGGAAGGCATCGACCGGACAGACGTCCACACAGTCGGTGTGCTTGCAGTTGATGCAGGACTCGGTGACGACATAAGTCATGGCATTCCTCCGGTTCTCCTCAGGCGGACGCGCCCGCCGCCTCCTTGCGACTGCGCACCACCACCACCGGGCATTCGCCCGTGGGCTGGCACGGCTCCGACGCCTTCTTGGCCGTCATGGCCGACCAGCGGCGGCGCGCCGCGGTCTCGGCCGGCCCCTGCTGGGCGGCGGTGGGCGGGATGGGCCGGCCTTCGGCGATCAGCTTCTCGGCGCGGCGCAGGCCCAGCAGCGCCGCTCCCAGGGCGCCGTTCAGCTGGCCCAGCCCGTCGCCGGCCACGTGCAGCTTGGCCTTGAGGTTGCCCTCCAGCGCGCTGATCATGGCGGCGTTGTGGGTCATGCCGCCCGTGAGCATGTAGCCCGGCTCCAGGCCGACGCGGCGCATAAGCTGCACGGCGCGCCCGCCCAGGGCGACCATGGCGCCCATCATGATGTCTTCCGCCGGGACGCCGTTGGACAGGTGGTTGATCACCTCCGACTCGGCGAACACGGCGCACACGCTGCTCACATTCACCGGGTTGGTGGAGCGCAGGGCGTAGGGGCCGATGTCCTGGGTGGTGAGCCCCAGGTAGCGGGCGGTCTTCTCCAGGAAGGCGCCGGTGCCCGCCGCGCACTTGTCGTTCAAGCGGAAGGCGCGCACCCGGCCGTCGCCGTCCACCTTGATGGCCTTGATATCCTGGCCGCCGATGTCCAGGATGGTGCGCGTGTCCGGGAACAGATGCACCGCCGCGTGGGCGTGGGCGGTGAGCTCGGTCACCTGGGTGTGGCGGAAGGCGACCGTGTGGCGGCCGTAACCGGTGGCCGCCACGTAGTTCACCTGCTCCCGGGTGAGGCCGGCGTTCTTCAGCAGCTCGTCGAACACCCCTTCCGAGGCCTGGTTGAGCTTGAAGCCGGTGCGCCGCACCGCCTTGCCGACGACCTCGCGCCTGTCGTTGATCACGATAGCCTTGCTGTAGGTCGAGCCGATGTCGATGCCTGCCACGTAGATCATCATGCCACCTCCGTCGCGGCGGCCTCGGCCGCCAATTCCTGATTGCCGAACACCCGGTCGTGGGCGAACAGGGCGGCCCCCAGGGCGCCGCAGAAATGGGCGTCCTGGCTCACGTTGATGCGCATGCCCAGTTCCTGCTCCAGTAGTTTCACCATGGCGACATTGCGCGACACGCCGCCGGTGAAGGTCACTTCCGACTCGATGCCCACGCGCCGGGCCAGCGACACGCAGCGGCTGGTGATCGCCTGGTGCACGCCCATCAGCACGTCCTCGGGCAGGATGCCCTTGGCCAGATGGCTGATGATCTCCGACTCGGCGAACACGGTGCAGGTGGTGGTGATGCGCACCGGGTTCTGGGACTTGAGCGCCAGCGGCCCCAGCTCCGACAGGGGCATCTCCAGGGCGAAGGAGGCGGCGCCCAGGAAGCGGCCGGTGCCCGCCGCGCACTTGTCGTTCATGGTGAAGTCCTGCACCTGGCCGTCGGCGCCGACGCGGATCGCCTTGGTGTCCTGGCCGCCGATGTCGATCACGGTGCGCGTGCCCGGGAACAGGGTCACGGCGCCGCGGGCGTGGCAGCTGATCTCGGTGACCTGCTCGCGCCCGAAGGTCACCTTGTAGCGCCCGTAGCCGGTGCCCGCCACGTAGACCACGTCCGCCTCGCGGATGCCGGCGTTGTCCAGGGCCGCGCGGAAGGCGTCCTGGGCCACGGTGACCATACTGGTCTCCATGTCGAGCAGCGCGCGGCCGACGATGCGCCGCTCCTCGTCGATGATGATGGCCTTGGTCTGGGTCGAGCCGACGTCGACCCCCGCTGTGTATTTCATGCGTTCCTCCTCTATCTCTCTGTTTCCGCGGCCTTGCGATTGACCGGCCCGCCGCCGCGCTGGTGCAGGGCTTCGAAGAAGGCGTCCACCCGGTTCTTGATCTGGGCGTCCGACCAGTAGCGCGGATCGATCAGGTCCGACTCGATGTACAGGGTGGGCACGTCGAGCCGGCGCGAGATGAACTCGCGCGTGTCCGCCATGCCCGACGAGACGAAGCGGCAGCTCTTGATGCCGTGGAACACCACGCCGTCCACCGCGTAGTCGCGGATCTGCTGGGCCAGGCGCTCGTGGGCGAAGAACTGGTTGGACAGCCCACGTTGGGCCGCCAGGGCCGTCACCTCCGCCAGGCTCTCCAGGGGGCGCGAGGTGTCGTAGGTGAGTTCCGCCGCGTCCATGCCGCCGGCGGCGAAGGTCAGGTAGTCCGAGTAGGCGAACACGCCGCCCCAGGTCTCGAACAGCTCCACCAGGCGGCGCATGGACACGTAGCAGGGCGTGCCCGAGAACAGCAGGCGGAAGCGCTCCTCGGCCACCCGGCCCTCGCCGCGCGCCACCTTGGCCTTGAGGTGCTCTTCCAGCTTGCGCATGAACTCGACGCCTTCGGGCGCGCCCCGGTACACGTTCATGATGCCGATGAAGGTGAGGCCGTCGAGCATGGCGTTGTAGGGCGCGGGACAGACCCGGTTCAGGGCCATGACGTTGTTCCAGTGGTGCACCATCTGGTTCACCCGCTCCTCCACTTCGGCCAGCTTGTCCATGTCGAACTTGCGGCCGGTGATCTTCTCGCACTTGGCGATGAGATCCTGGAACTGGGCCTCCACCCAGCGCGCGTCGGCGGCGTGCTGGGCGTCGCCGGGGCGCACCTGCCAGCCGGCGGAGCGCTGCCCGGGCAGGTCGAGCACGAAGGTGGGCGTCTTGAGCCAGCGCTCCCAGATCTCCGCCCACTTGATGAAGGTGCCGCACATGTTGGAGGCGATGGCCAGGCTGGCCTTGGGGATGCGTCCCGCCGGGTGCTGGTTCTCCTTGAGGATCAGGCCCACGTCGGCCTTGACGTAGGAGCACACGTCCGGCGACATGCCGTAGTCCTCGGACAGCTGGATGTACTCCTCGGAGGCCTTGCGCACGCCGGTCTGCAGGGAGTTGATTTCGGGGAAGACCAGCTCGAAGTCGAAGGTGCGCAGGATCTCCACGGCGTTGCCCATGACGAACACGTTGGCGACGGCCGCGTTGCGCTCGTTGGCCGTCTCCAGCTGGGCGTACCAGTCCTTGAACAGCCGCTGGCCCTCGATGCGCGGATCGAATTCCGCGGCGGCCACGGCGGCTTCGGCAACAGGGGTATTCATGTCTCTCTCCTTTCAAGTACCCGCGCCCCCGGCGCGCTTGGCGCTCCCCTCCCCCTTGAGGGGGAGGGTTGGGGGAGAGGGTGAAAACGCTCTTACGCGAGGGCGAACAGCAGCGATTCGGCGAAGGTTTCCACCTGCATCGCCATCTGCTCGAAGGACGTCATCTTTTCCTCGAACTCCAGCACCAGGTACGGGAAGCGCTCGCCGTCCAGGTGCTTGGACCAGGCCAGCTGCTCGTCCAGGCCGGGCTCGCAGAACTTGGCGGCGGTGAGGATGGCGCCGTCGGCGCGGCTCCTGCGGATCATGTCCATCAGGTAGCCCTCCTTGGTCTTGTGCTCGTCGTGCTGCACCGGGCTGGCGTCGGAGCGCTCCACGTAGCTTTCCGCCAGGGCCCAGATGGGGTCGCCGGTCTCGGGCACGTCGGCGGTGAGCCAGCGCAGGCCCACCAGCAGATCGTCATCCACCACGTAGCAGGCGTCGTCGATGGCTTCCAGCATCTCCAGGGGCGGCTGCTCGCAGAAGCCGCCGACGAACACCACGCGCGGCTTGTCCTGGGCCGGCAGCTTGCGGCTCCGGATGGCGTCCAGGGCGCGGGCGAGCAGCGCGTTGTGCTCCTCGCAGGGCATGCGCGTGCGGGCGCGGGTCAGCAGGTAGGACTCGGTGCAGCTCACCTTCCACGGCTCGTCGCGGCGGATGGCGTAGAGCTCGCGCAGCAGGCGGCGGTTCTGGTTGTAGATGCGGATGCTGGCGCGCAGCGCCTCGTCGTCTATGGGGCGGCCCGCCTTGCGCTCGATGTCGGCGCGCAGGCGCTGGTACTCGGCGGCGATGTAGCGCGCGGCGCCGGGCGTGTTGGGGTTCTGGGGCAGGTACAGGATCTGGGACAGCTGCTCCGGCAGGTTGCGCGCCCAGATGCCGGCCAGATGCTTGGCGGCGTCACAGATGGGATGGGTGACGAAGCCCGCCAGCCCTTCCAGGGAGCCGTTCAGTCCCAGCTCGGTGGTGGAGCGGCAGATGGAGCACACGAAGGAGCCCATGCGGGCATCGGCGTGCTTCATCTCCAGGCGGTTGCCGCCGCCCAGGATGTTCACCGGCAGCAGGCGCCCGGCGTGGGCGATCTCCTCCGGGAAATACACCGGGAAATGGCCCAGGGCGCCGACATAGTCATCCGGCAGTTCGCCCCGGGCGGGGATACCCGTCTCCCGGGCTGCCGCCAGGCAGCGTTCGAGGACGGAATTGAGCTCGACCTCATGATCGTAAGGGATTTGTGCTGTCACGGTTCGTCTCCTCTGACTGGGACATGCATTATGGTGCCAATTAGACCGTTAACAAGCACAATAGAACATTGATCCAGATCAAGAGGAATCGATTTTGCCGCCGGCCATTCCAGTTAAATCCTTTTTATACATTGGGTAAGGCTATTTTCAGCGAAATCGAACCCGGCTTGTCGGAAGATGAATTAGCATGATAATACCTATTTGCGCATAATAAATGCACGATAATGCAAGATAGAGGGGGAGGGATTCAGTCTTCGCGCGGCTGCGCCGGCGTGTCGAGCAGGCGCTGCATGAACACCAGGTCCAGCCAGCGGCCGAACTTGTAGCCCACCTGGCGGAAGTGGGCCACCTGCTCGAAGCCGAACGCCCGATGCAGGCGCAGGCTCACCTCGTTGGCGGCGTCGATGCCGGCGACGATGGCATGCATGTCCAGGGCGCGCGCCGCCTCGATGAGCGGCGGCAGCAGGCGCTTGCCGATGCCCTGGCCGCGCCGTCCGGGCGCGACGTAGATGGAGTTCTCGACCGTGTACTTGTAGGCGGCCCAGGCACGGAAGGGGCCCAGGGCGCCGAAGCCCACCACCTCGCCCGCGTCCTCGGCCACCAGCACCGGGAAGCCGTCCCGCTGCTTGGCCCGGAACCATTCCAGGCGCATCTCCAGGGTGTGGGACGCGTAGTCGTACACCGCGGTGGTGTGCAGGATGGCGTCGTTGTAGATGGCCAGGATGGCGGGCACGTCCGCCTCCCGCGCGCTGCGTATGGCCACCATAGGCCGTGCGTCCCGACGTCCTATTTCAGCAGGAAGCCGCGCAGGGCGTCGAGCACCGCGTCGGGAAATTCCGCCAGCAGCGAATGGCCGCAGCCTTCGATCGTCACCAGGCGCGCGCCGGGGATGGTCTCGGCCAGGGCCTTGGCCGCCTTGACCGGGGTCATCTGGTCGCGGCTGCCGGCGATCACCAGGGCCGGGCAGCCCACCCGTGCCGCCGCCTCCGTCCCCGCGCTGTAGGCGTTGCAGGCATTGAGGTCGTTGAACAGCACGCCCGGCGCGGCCCGTTCCATGAGGCGGCGGTTTACGCCGATCAGCCACAGCCCCGGCACCGTGCTGCCGCCCAGGTGGCCGCGCGGGCCGTGGGACCATATGTTTACCATGTTCTCGGCGCGCGCTTCCTCGCTCCGGGCGGCCTCCAGCAGCACCTCGGACACGGGCATGGGAACGGCGCTGCCGATGAGGGCGATGTGTGCTACCCGCTGCGGGTGACGCGCCGCCGCGTCCAGGGAGATGAGCGAACCCATGCTGTGGCCCACCAGGGAGGCGCGCGCCACGCCGGCGGCATCCAGCAGGGCCACCAGCCAGTCGGCCATGGCTTCCACCGAGGTCAGCACAGGCCCCGGCGAGCGGCCGTGGCCGGGCAGGTCCGGCACCAGCACGGTACGGCCGTGGTGGGCGAAGTAGCGGCTTTGCAGCCCCCACACGCTGTGATCGTTCTGGGCGCCGTGGATGAATACCACCGCCGGCAGGCGCGCATCGAAGGGTCGGCCGCCCGTGTAGCAATAGGCCGTGCGGCCGTTTACCGTCAGTTCCATGGGCTCACCCTTTCTGCGCGGCGTAGAGCCCGCGGTTGAGGTCTTCGATCAGGTCGTCCGGGTCCTCCAGGCCCACCGACAGGCGCACCGTGCCCTCGTGGATGCCGGCGGCGCGCAGGGCATCCTCGCTCATGC
>JBMOQT010000147.1:6825-8910 GCA_049320945.1 Pseudomonadota bacterium | reverse complement strand
GGGCTTCAGCGAGGGCGACGACGAGCTGCCCGGCTTCTTCTACGAGGAGCCCCTGGCGCCCACGGGCAAGACCGCGCGCCACCACAGCGAGGAGGTCAATCGCTGCCTGCGCGAGCTGCTGGCCGACAAGACGAAAGCAGAGGCTGCCTCGGCCACCACGGCCGCCCAGGATGAGTGACGAGCATCTCCAGCACGGCATGACCGTGCAGCTGCTGTTCTTTGCCGGGGTGCGCGAGGCCCTGGGGCGCGCCGCCGAGACGGTGGCGCTGCCGCCCGGGGTGGACACGGTCGGCACCCTGCGCGATCACCTGGCGGCGCGCGGCGAGCCCTGGTTGGCCCTGGGCTCGGATCGCAGGCTGCGCTTCGCCGTCAACCGGGCCATGGCCGCCGCCGATACGCCGCTCTCCGACGGCGACGAGGTGGCGGTATTTCCTCCAGTTACCGGCGGCTAAGCAGGGGTCTCCCGCCGGCACAAAGCCTTTGGATGTGCAACAATGTCCGCAAGTCATCAGCATACCTGACATAAGGCGGTCGGCGCGCTGACTGGCCGCGAGGCGCCAGAAGGCGCCCCGGCCGCTCCTGAGACAACACACGAAGCAGGGGGTACAAGTCCGATGGCTGCGAGCAGCGCGTCCCGGGCAAGTCTTGCCGTCTATATCAAGCTCGCCGTCGTGGCCCTGGCCTTCGGCGGCACTTTCGTCGCCGGCCGGGTAGCCATGCAGGAGGCGGCTCCCTTGCCGGTGGCGACCTGGCGTTATGTGATCGGCACGGTAGCGTTGCTGCCCCTGTTGCTGATTCGGGAGGGCCGCCCGGCGTTGCCGTCGGCCAGAACGCTGGCCGCGGTCTTCACCATGGGATTGTTCGCAGTGTTCGCCTACAACCTGTTTTTCTTCGAAGGCCTGGGGCGCATCCATGCCGGACGGGCCGCCCTGATCGTGGGCTTTCAGCCCGCACTGGTGGTTCTTGGCGCGCGGGTGCTGTTCGGCGAAGCGCTCACCGGTGCCAGGGTCGTCGGCTGCGGCCTGGCGATACTCGGCGCAGGCGTGGTGGCGACACGGGGCGAACCGGGACAGCTGCTTGCCGGCGCGGTGGGGCTGGGGGAAATCCTCATGTTTGGTGCGGCGGCCAGCTTCGCCGCTGCGACCCTGGCGGGGCGCCATGCGGTAAGGGAGATCTCGCCGTTGGCGGCGGTCACCTGGCAATGCCTTGTCGGCACCGTCCTGCTGCTGGCAGTCGGTGGCTTCGATGCGACAGTGCATGCCCCGTTCTCGGTGAACTTGTGGCTGCTGCTGGGCTTCATGGGGATCATCGGCGTCACGCTCACGTTTACCTGGTATTTCGAAGGGGTGAGCGTGGTGGGGCCGGCGCGGGCGGCGATGTTCATGAACCTGATCCCGGTGTTCGCCGTGGGCCTGGCCCACGTCCTTCTGGGCGAGCCGATAGACGCCTCGATAGGCGTCGGCGGCGCCCTCGTGTGCCTGGGCGTGTGGCTGCTCAACCGGTCGGCAAAGCCGGCCGTGGCGCGCAGCCTCTCCCAGGCGTGACTCCATTCTCCAGACTCGGCTTGACACGACCAAAAAACAAGGCATACTGACGATTAATACAAAGCGTACTGATCATTAAAGATCATAAGACGCATAAGAAAAAGACTTATGGATTTAGGGGTTAATCATCGCCGCTGATCCCGTTTGCAACTACCCAATGCCGGTCTTGGGGGCCGGCCGACGGGAACATCGCATCGTCCCTGACCAGTAGTCACTCCGGCACGCATGCCGGCACGTTGAAGAAACAAGGAGGAGAAGGTGAATGTCCTGGTCTGGCTGGTGAGGGCGGTCGACAGGCTGAACGGCCTGATCGGCAGCGCGGCGGCCTGGCTGCTGTTGCCGGTCGTGTTTCTCGCTTTTTCGGTCGTGGCGCTGCGCTACGTGGCGAATATCGGCTACCCGTGGTTTTCCGAGAGCTACACCTGGCTGAACGGCGCCATCGTGATGCTGGCGGCGGCCTATGTATTGCGCGAAGAGGGGCATGTGCGGGTCGATCTGTTCTACCGGCGCCTGAGCTCGCGCGGTAAGGCCTGGGTCGATC
>JBMOQT010000147.1:0-6725 GCA_049320945.1 Pseudomonadota bacterium | reverse complement strand
TCTCGGTGGTGGTGGTCGGCGCGCTGCTCGCCGCCTCCACCGGCATCGTCGGTGCCACAGTGGTGGCCATGGGCCTGATCAGCTATCCGGCCATGATGCGCGCCAACTACGATCCGCGCCTGGCCAGCGGCATCATCACCGCGTCCGGCACCCTGGCCCAGCTGATTCCGCCGTCCACGGTGCTGATCCTGGTGGGCACGCTGCTGCAGAACGCCAATATCCAGGCGAACCTGGCCCTGGGCAAGTTCGGCGCCAACCCGGTCACGGTTACCGATCTGTTCGCCGGCGCCATGCTGCCCGGACTGGTCCTGGTGGGCTTCTTCATCGCCTGGGTGGTGCTGATCTCCCTGACCCAGCCCCAGCGCTGCCCGCCCGTGCCCATGTCGGACGAGGAGCGGCGCACGCTCCTGACACGCGTGCTGCGGGTCATGTTTCCGCCGCTGCTGCTCATCGTGGCGGTGCTCGGTTCCATCCTCGGCGGGCTGGCCACGGCCACGGAATCGGCCGCCGTGGGGGCGGTGGGCGCCCTGATCCTCGCCGCGGTGCGTCGCCAGGTGTCGCTGCCCGTGATGCGCGAGGTGTGCCAGGGCACGCTGCGGCTGAGCACCATGATCTACGTCATCCTGTTCGGCGCGACCATGTTCTCGCTGGTGTTTCGCGGCCTGGGCGGGGAGAAGATCGCCGAGGACGTGCTGCAGGCCATTCCCGGCGGGGCGGGCGGCGCCGTGCTGGTCACGCTGCTGCTCATGTTCGTGCTGGGCTTCTTCATCGACACTTTCGAGATCATTTTCATCGTCGTGCCGATCTTCGGCCCGATCCTGCTCAAGATGGGCGTCGACCCCATCTGGCTTGGCGTGATGATCGGCATCGTGCTGCAGACCAGTTACCTCACGCCTCCCTTCGGCTTCGCCATCTTCTATCTGCAGGGCGTCACCAAGGACCTGCCGATCGGCACCATCTACCGGGGGGTGGTGCCGTTCATCGCGCTGCAACTGGCCTCGGCGCTGGCGCTGTGGATGTTTCCTGCGCTTGCCACCTGGCTTCCCAAAGCCGTGTTTTGATCCATCACCCAAAGGAGGAAGACATGAATCGCAGAAAAATCCTGAAGCTGGCAGGCAGCGGCGGCCTCGCCGCGATACTGGCTTCGGGCTCGGCGCCGGCCTTTTCGCAGAACCGCAAGGAATGGCGCATGCAGATGACCTGGCCGAAGAACTCACCGGCGCTTGCCACCGGTGCCAACACATTGGCCGAGTTCGTGACCAAGGCCACGGGCGGCGCCCTTTCCATCAAGGTCTACGCCGCGGGCGAGATCGTGCCGCCCCTGCAGACCATGGATGCGGTGGCCAACGGCACCTTGCAGATGGGCCACGGCTACCCGGCCTACTGGGCCGGGCAGGTGCCGGCGATCAACTTCCTGACGCCCATCCCCTTCGGCATCACCTCCCAGGAACAGAACGCCTGGTTCGAGTACGGCGGCGGCCAGGAATTCGCCGACAAGCTTTATGCCAAGCTGGGCGTCAAGTTCTTCCCCAGCGGCAACACCTCGGTGCAGGCTGCCGGCTGGTACAACAAGGAAATCAACTCGCTCGCCGACTTCAAGGGCAAGAAGATCCGCGCCGGCGGCCTGGGTGCGAAGGTGCTGCAGGCGGCCGGTGCCACGCCGGTGCAGATCGCCCTGGGCGAAGTGCCCCAGGCACTGCAGAGCGGCGCTATCGACGGCGCCGACTACGTGGGTCCCTACAACGACATGGCCTTCGGCCTGCACAAGGTGGCCAAGTACTACTACTGGCCCGGCTGGCAGGAGCCCTGTGGGGCGCTTGACTGCTTCATCAACCTCAAGGCGTGGGAAACGCTCACCCCCGAGCAGAAGGAGATCGTGCGCATCGGCAACGAATACGCCAACGCCCGCGTGCTGTCCGAGTTCGTGGCGAAGAATGCCCAGGCCTTCAACGAGCTGGTCAATGTGCACAAGGTGCAGGTGCGCATGTTCAGCGACGATACCCTCAAGGGCCTGGGCGAGCTGGCGGGCAACGTGCTGCACGCCGAGGCGGCGAAGGACGCCGACAGCCGCCAGATCTTCGAGAGCATCATGAAGTTCCGCGCCAGCGTGATGCCTTACACCAAGATCGCCGAGTACGAGTTCATGCGCGCGCGCATGCTCACCTTCAAGTACGCCTGATGTCTCCCCGGCCGCGGCGCCGGCGCCGCGGCCGCCATCCTGGAGCACAACATGATGATCGACGAAGCGGACAGCACCGCCCAGGGTGTGGGCGCGCGCGTGCGCCGCAAGGAGGATGCGCGCCATCTGCACGGCCGCGGCAATTTTGTATCGGACATGGTCCTGCCCGGCCAGAAGGAGGTGGCCTTCCTGCGCAGCCCCGTGGCCCACGGCTATCTGCGCGCCATCACCAAGCCCGCCGGCCTGGAGCAGTACGTGTTCGTGCGCCAGGATCTGGCTGGAGTGCAGCCCATCGTCGCGCCGTCCACCCTGCCCAGCTACAAGCTCTCCGAGCATCATCCGCTGGCCTTCGGCAAGGTGCGCTTCGTCGGCGAGCCGGTGGCCATGTGCATCGCGCCCACCCGCGCCCAGGCGGAGGACATGGCCGAGCAAGTGGCGCTGGACATCGACGAGCTGCCGGCGCTGACCGACGCCCATGCCGCGCGCGCCGAAACGAAGCTGCGGGTGCACGACGAATGGGACGACAACCTGTTCCTCACCCTCGACTACGACAAGGGCTTCGAGGAACATGCCCGGGGCGCCCCGGTGGTGGTGACGCGGGAGGTGTCCCTGTCGCGCCAGGCCATGGTGCCCATGGAGGGCAAGGCGGTGCTGGCCCACTGGGATCATCGCGCCGACCAGCTGGTGGTTTACACCTCCAGCCAGGTGCCGCACATGATCCGCCTGGGCCTGGCCCAATGCCTGGGCATCGCCGAGCAGAAGCTGCGGGTGGTGTCGCCCGACGTGGGCGGCGGCTTCGGCTACAAGTGCGTGCTGCAGCCGGAGGAAGTGTGCGTGGCCTGGCTGGCCCTCAAATTCCGCAAGCCGTTCCGCTACATCGAGGACCGGCGCGAGC
This sequence comes from Pseudomonadota bacterium, assembly GCA_049320945.1. Classification (GTDB taxonomy): domain Bacteria; phylum Pseudomonadota; class Gammaproteobacteria; order Burkholderiales; family Rhodocyclaceae; genus DYIB01. Next base: position 3,651 of record JBMOQT010000147.1, on the reverse strand, counting down.
ACCTGGTGGCCGGCGCCAACACGCGCCAGCACCACTACAAGCTCACCGCCTACGCCGATGGCAAGGGCAGGCTGCTGGCTCTCGATGCCCAGATCACCATCGACGGCGGCGCCTATTCCAACTGGCCGTTCACCATCGGGCTCGAGCCGGGACAGGCGACCGGCAACCTGCCCGGCCCGTACATGCTGCCGGGCTATCGCTGCCGCACCTATTGCGTGGCCACCAACAAGCCCGGCTTCCTGCCCTACCGGGGTGTGGCGCGCACCGGCGTGTGCTTCGCCATGGAGCTGATGATCGACGCCATCGCCCGCGCCGTGGGGCGTGAGCCGTGGCAGGTGCGTCACGAGAACCTGGTGCCGGCCTCGGCCATGCCCTATGACAACGTGGCGCGCAAGCACTATGACAGCGGCGACTTCCCGCGCAGCCTCGAGCTGGTGCGCCAGGACATCGGCTTCGAGGCGGTGCGGGCGCGCCAGGCCCGCGGCGAGCCGGACGGCCGGCTGATCGGCATCGGCTTCGCCAGTTACTGCGAGCAGTCGGCCCACGGCACGGGCGTGTTCGCCGCCTGGGGCCTGCCACTGGTGCCGGGCTACGATCAGGCCACGGTGCGCACCACGCCCGACGGTGGGCTGGAGGTATGCGTCGGCGTGCATTCCCACGGCCAGGGCATGGAAACGACCCTGGCCCAGGTGGCGCACCAGGTGCTGGGCATAGACGTGGCGAACATCCGCGTCATTCATGGCGACACCGCCACCACGCCCTACTCCACCGGCACCTATGCCTCGCGCAGCATCGTCATGGCGGGCGGCGCCGTGGCCAACGCCTGCGAGGCGCTGGTGCCGCGCTATGTGCATATCGGCGCCCATCTGCTCGGCTGCCAGCCGGGGCAGGCGCGCTTCGAGAAGGGGCAGGTGGTGGGCCCCACGGGCGCGGTGAGCATCCGGGACATCGCCCATGCCTGGTACATGCGCCCCGAGCGCCTGCCTGCCGACGTCGATCGGGGCGGACTGGAGGCGACGGTGGGCTTCAAGCCCAAGGTGGATACCGGCGTGTTCAGCTACGCCTCCCATGCGGCAGTGGTGGCGGTGGATCCGGAGCTGGGCCAGGTGGAAATCCTCGACTATGCCATCGTCGAGGACTGCGGCACCCTGGTGAATCCCATGGTGGTCGAAGGCCAGACCTATGGCGGCGCCGCCCAGGGCATCGGCACCGCCCTCTACGAGGAGGTGCGCTACGACGCCAACGGCCAGCCGCTGGCCTCGACCCTGGCGGACTACATGCTGCCCGGGCCCACTGAGGTGCCAGCCATGCGCATCCGCCACCTGGAGACGCCCTCGCCCTACACCAGGTTCGGCATCAAGGGCATGGGCGAGGGCGGCGCCATTGCGCCGCCGGCGGCGCTGTTCAACGCGGTCAACGACGCCCTCAAGGGCATAGGCGCCGAAGTGAGCGAAACGCCGCTCACGCCGCGCCGGCTGCTGGAGGCGATTGCCCGCGCCGGCAAGGGCAGGGAGGTGACATGAAAGCGGCGGCGTTCGATTACCTGCGCCCGCACAGCCTGGACGAGGCCTTGCAGGCCCTGGCCCGGTCCGGCGGCGAGGGCAAGATCCTGGCAGGCGGCCAGTCCCTGGGGCCCATGCTCAACCTGCGCCTGGCCCGGCCACAGCTGCTGGTGGATATTTCCCGGCTGGAAGAACTGCGCGCCATGGAGCGGAGCGGCGAGGGCTGGCGCATCGGCGCCGGCGTCACCCATGCTGCCATCGAGGATGGGCGCGCCACCCTGGCGGGCGCCGAAGTGCTTTGCGGTGTCGCCGGCGGCATCGCCTACCGCGCCGTGCGCAACCGCGGCACCATCGGCGGCAGCCTGGCCCATGCCGACCCGGCGGCCGACTGGCCGCTGGCCCTGGCAGTACTGGGGGCAAGCATCGAGGTGGCAAGCGCGCGCGGGACGCGGCGGGTGGATGCTGACCGCTTCATGCTTTCGGCATTCACCACGGAGCTGGCCGACGACGAGCTGATCGCCGCCGTGCACGTGCCGGCCCTGTCGCGCGGCGCGCGCTGGGGCTATTACAAGTTCTGCCGCAAGACCGGCGAGTTCCCGGAGGCAAGCGCCTCCTTGCTGCTCGATCCGGAGCGGCGCGTGGCGCGGTTGTTCGTCGGCGCCTTGAGCGGCGCGCCGCGCCCGCTGGAGGCCCTGGCCCGGGATCTGGCCGGGCGCGGCGCCGCCGCTGCCACGCCCGGGGCCATCGACGAGGCGCTCGCCGCCGTCGCGCCGGAGCTGGATGCCACCGACCGGCGCATGCATGCCGCCGTGGTGGCGCGCGCCATTCACCAGGTATTCGAGTCATGATCCCGATCAAGCTGACCCTCAACGGCGAAACCGTGCGCGGCGAGGTCGAGCCGCGCACCCACCTGGGCGACTTCCTGCGCGAGCAGCTGCGCCTGACTGGCACCCATCTCGCCTGCGAGCACGGCGTGTGCGGCGCATGCACCGTGCTGCTGGACGGCGTGCCGGTGCGCTCCTGCATCACCTACGCCGTCGCCTGCGACGGGGCGGAGGTGCGCACCATCGAAGGCTTCGACGACGACGAGGTGATGGCCGAGCTGCGTGAGGCCTTCACCCGCGAACATGCGCTGCAGTGCGGCTTCTGCACGCCGGGCATGCTGGTGGCGGCGCGCGACATCGTCATGCGCCTGCCGGACGCCGATGAGAAGCGCATCCGGGTGGAGCTGTCCGGCAACCTGTGCCGCTGCACCGGCTTCGTCGGCATCGTCAATGCCGTGAAGAGCGTGATCGACAAGCGCCGCACCGGGGAGGGGGCGCGAACCGCCGCGGTGGCGGCGCCGGTGCCCGCCTTTGTTGGCTTCACGCCCCAGGCGCCGGCTGCGGCTCCCGCTGCCACCTGCCGGGCGCCTCAGGGCGTGTCGGCGCCCCCTGCGCAGGCCGGTGGCGCGACCACGCGCATCGAGGACGCCTTCGTCGTGCATCACCCGCCGGCGCGGGTGTGGGAGGTGTTCGCCGACATGCCGGCGGTGGTGGCCTGCCTGCCGGGGGCCGAGCTCGGCGCCCATGACGCCGATTCGGTCAAGGGCCGCATCAACGTGCGCTTCGGCCCGATGAAAATGGCCTTCGCCGGCGCCGCCTCCCTGGAGCGCGACGCCGCCCTGCTGCGCGGCCTGATACGGGGCGCCGGCACGGACAGCGTGAGCGGCTCGCGGGCGCGCGGCGACATCGCCTATCAGCTGGCGCCCGAGGACGAGGGCCGACGCACGCGCGTGGGCGTCACCCTCGACTACAGCCTGCAGGGGCCGCTGGCCCAGTTCTCGCGGTCGGGCCTGGTGAAGGAATTCGCCGGACGGCTGATCGCCGATTTCGCCGCCAACCTCAACGCCCGCCTGGACGCGGCGGCGGCAGGGAAGGCGGCCGCCGCCGCCCCCGCCCAGCTGGATGCCGGCGCCCTGTTCTGGCGCTGGCTGTGGCAGCGCCTGCGGCGGCTGTTCGGGCGCACGTGAACCGTGGTTTTTCCAACGGAGAGCAGACATGCGCAAGTACCTGCATATTGATTTGGCGGATCGCTCGGTGCGGGGCGAGGAGTTTCACGGCGAGCGCATTGTGCGCGCGGGGCGCTACTTCATTGCCCAGACGCTGCT
>JBMOQT010000146.1:0-8938 GCA_049320945.1 Pseudomonadota bacterium | reverse complement strand
CATGGTCAGGCCAGCGGCGGCGCCGGGCGCCCGCTGAGCTCCTGCGCCAGCCGGCTGGCGTTGCGCGCCGCCAGGCCGTAGATGGAAAGCTGGGGATTGGCGCCGATGCTGGTGGGGAACACGGAGCCGTCGAACACGGATACGTTGGCCAGGTGGCGATGGCGCCCGAAGGAGTCCACCAGGCCGCGTGGGGCATCGCCCGCCATGGCGCAGCCGCCCATGACGTGGGCGCTGACGATCCGGGCCAGGATGGGCTGCAGCGGCAGCCGCCCTATGGCCTGGCGCGCTTCCGCCCAGCTGCGGTAGGGTGTGGCCAGCTCGTGCACCGGCATCACTTCCCGCGCGCCGGCGGCGAACTGCATTTCCGCCATGGTCAGCCAGGCGCGCCGCACCCCCTCCCAGACGAAATCCGTCAGGGGATAGTCCAGCTCGGGCGTGCCGTCGCCGCGCAGGCGCACCGTGCCGCCCGGGCTATCGGCGTGGAAGCCGTCGCGCAGCAGGGCGATGAGCACATGGGTGTCGGCGAAGCGGCGCATGAGGCGGGCGTGTTCCGCGCCGAAGCCCTGGGTGGTGGTGGCGAACAGCACCGGATGCAGGGGCGGTGTCTCCAGCTTGTAGCCTATCGGCCCGTCCACCGGATCCCGCTCCAGGAAATGGTCCGAGTAGAGCGACTGGGGCGCACCGGAGTAGCCCGCCACCCGATGGTCCATCACCGCCGCCGAAATCACCGTGGGATGGAGGAAGGTGCGCCGGCCGGTGAGCCCGTGGGGATCGGGCGCGCCGCTGCGCAACAGCAGGGCCGGGCTGCCGATGGCGCCGGCGGCGAGCACGAAGTGCCGTGCACGGATGAGCAGGCGCCGCGCCGTGGCGTGAATGCCCCTGGCATCCATGGCGCGGCATTCCAGTTCCGTGACTCGCCCGTCGCTGATTACGAGCCGCTCGGCGCGCGCACGGTAATACAGCTCGGCCCCCCGGGACAGGGCGGTGGGCAGCGTGGTGACCAGCATGGACTGCTTGGCATTCACCGGGCAACCCATGCCGCAGTAGCCCAGGTTCCAGCAGCCCTTGACGTTGCGCTGCATGACGCGGGTGTCCGCCGCCAGCGCCCGGGCCCCCTGCCCCAGCAGGCGGTTGTTCTCGTTGGGCAACCCGTTCCAGGGCTTGATGGACAGGCGCCGCTCGGCCGCTTCGAACCAGGGCGCCAGCGCCTCCTCGGTCAGATCTTCGAGCCCGAAGCGGCTGCGCCAGTAGGCGAGGGTGGCGGGCGGCGTGCGGAAGCTGCTGGTCCAGTTGACCGTGGTGGAGCCGCCGACGCAGCGCCCCTGCAGGATGTTGATGGCCTTGTCGCGGGTCTTGCGCGCCGCCGATTCCTGGTACAGCTCGGGATAGGCCTCGGCCTCGCGCATGTGGAAGTCCCTGGAGCTCTTGAGCGGCCCCTCCTCCACCAGCACCACGTGCAGTCCGGCCCTGGCCAGGATCTCGGCGGCGATGCCGCCGCCGGCGCCGGTGCCGACGATGACCACGTCGGCCTCCACCACGCGGTCCTCGGGCAGCGTCGCGGCGTCCGTGGCTTTCCAGCCCGCCGCCAGCCCTTCCTGGATGGGATCGCGCGTCATAGGTGCCTCAAGAAACGGCCGGCGGCCCGGGATAGCCGATGGCGGCCCAGGCCTCCGCCTGCCCGTACCAGGCGCCCAGGCTCAGGTCGTGCAGGGCGCCGTAGGCGCTGCGCAGCAGGGCGAAGCGGCTGTAGCGCCAGTTTTGCAGGAAGGCCTGCACCTCCTCGGGCCGGGCCTGCTCCCAGCCGCCCCAGATCCCGGTGAGGATCCCCCGCGTCAGGGGGAAATCCAGCAGGCCGAACAATTCCCCGATCTCCTTCTGGGCGGAAGCCCCCAGCCCGCGGATCGCCTCGCCCATGGCGGTAACGGTGCGCCCCAGGGCCTCCCGGCGCGCCACCGGGTCGGCGGGCAGCATGCCGGCCAGCACGGCCGCCGCCACGGCCGCCATGAGCGCCGCCTCGTTGCGGGTGAAGCCGGCGCCGTCGGCCTGCTGCATGCCCCGATGGATGCCATACCAGGCGCCCAGGCCCGCCAGAGCTAGGCTGCCGGCCAGGCCCGCCTTGAGGAACTGGCGTCGCGTGACCATCAGCGCAGCAGCAGCGCCAGCAGGTGCTCGAACAGGCGGCCGTAGGGCGGCTTGAACAGGCCCATGGCGTTGACGGCGGACTGCTGGAACACGGCCTTCTTCTTGGAAAAGGCATCGAAGCCGTCGCGCCCATGGTAATGGCCCATGCCGCTCGGCCCCACGCCACCGAAGGGCAGATCGTCCTGGGCGATGTGCAGGATGGTGTCATTGACCGTGACACCGCCCGAGACCGTCCCGTGCAGCACCCGCTCGATGCGTGCCCGGTCCCGGTCGAAGTAGTAAAGAGCGAGCGGCCGCGGCCGGGCATTGACGTAGGCGATCGCCTCCTCCAGATCGCCGTAGGGCACGATGGGCAGCAGCGGCCCGAAGATCTCCTCCTGCATCACCTGCATACGCTCGTCCACGTCGAGCAGGGCCAGCGGCGGCAGGCGCCGTCTGTGGGAATCGGGCCGGGCCGGAGGCGAAGCCAGGTCGACGATCCTGGCCCCTTTCTGGCGTGCATCCTCCAGGGTGGCCAGCAGCCGGTGATAGTGGCGGGCGCTGTGGATGCTGGTGTAGTCGGGCGAATTCAGGATGTCGGCATAGCAGGCGGCGACCACCGCCCGCGCCGCGGCGATGAACTCCTCCTCCCGGCCGGAGGGTGCGAGCACGTAGTCGGGCGCGATGCAGGTCTGGCCCGCGTTCATGCACTTGCCCACCAGGATGCGCTCCGCCGCCTTGGCGATGTCATAGTCCGGGCCGATGATGGCCGGCGACTTGCCGCCCAGCTCCAGGGTCACCGGCGTCAGGTTGTCCGCGCACGCGCGCATCACCTCCCGGCCCACGCGCGTCGAGCCGGTGAACAGCAGGTGATCGAAGGGCAGGCGCGCGAAATCTTCGGCCACTTGGGCATCCCCCAGCACCACGCCCACTTCGTCCGGGCTGAAATAACGCTCCACCAGCCGGGCGAACAGCTCGCCGGTGGCCGGGGTGTATTCGGACATCTTGACCAGGGCGCGATTGCCCGCGGCCAGGGCGCAGGTCAGGGGGCCGACGGCGAGATAGACAGGATAGTTCCAGGGCACGATGATGCCCACCACCCCCAGGGGCTGGCGGATGACCCGCGCCCGGCCCGGCCGGAACCACAGGGAGACGGGGCGCCTCTCGGGCTTCATCCACGACTTGAGATGGCGCCGCGCGTGCTTGATGCCTTCCAGGGAGGGAAACAGCTCCAGCAGGCGCGTCTCGTGCACCGAGCGGTGGCCGAAGTCGGCCCGCAGCGCCTCGGCGATGGGTTCCATGTTTTCCCGCAACAGGGACTCCAGGGCCGCCAGCCGGCGCCGGCGGGTGACGACGTCCGGGTACGGCTCCCGCGCGGCGGCGTCGCGCAGGCGCTGCAGCTGCCGCGGCAGCGCCGCCGCGTCGGCCGGTGCTTGCTGCCTGTGGGGAAGGGACGCCATGGTGGCTCCTTATTCAGTGACGAGTGACGGGTGACGGGTGACGGGTGACAAAAAACCTCGGTGCTACTCGTCACCTGTCACTCGTCACCCGTCACTCATTCTAGCGGAGCGCCATGCGCCCTATTAGGCCCGTGGCTCTAAACGCCGCCGCCCGGGGCCGGCATAATGCCTTGTGCCCTCTCGCTTGCGGCGTCAAACAGCCATGGACGAAACCGCCTCCGCCGCCGATTCCAAGGACCATTACGCCTCCCTGCTGAAGGCGCAGCTGGCGCGCGCCAGCGCGCTGCGGCGCGCCGCCAATGCCGATCCCCGCGACGCGGAAGACCGCCTGCGGCTGCGCGCCTGGCAGGCGCAGCGCCTGGCGCACACCCACCGCGACCTGCTGGCAGCCGAGCGCTACCGGCCGGCGGCCACCTTCTTCCTGGAAGAGCTGTACGGGCCCAAGGACTTCAGCGAGCGCGACCAGGAGGTGGAGCGCATCCTCCCCACCCTGGTCGCCGTGCTACCCGCTTCCGGCATCAGGACCGTGGCCCTGGCCATCGAGCTGGACGCCCTGTCGGAGGAGCTGGACGGCGCCATGGTGGCGCAACTGCGCCTGCTCGGAGGCACGGAGGCGATTGACGGAATCACTTATGCCCGGGCCTACCGCAATTGCGGCAACCGGCCGGCGCGCGAGCACCAGCTGGAACTGGTGCGACAGACCGGCGAGGCCCTCGATGCCCTGGCGCACCGGCCCCTGATCCGCACCGCCATCCATGTCATGGCCGCGCCGGCCCGCCTGGCGGGCCTGGGCGAGCTGCACCATTTCCTCCAGTCCGGCTTCGACGCCTTCAGATACATGGGCCGCGCCGACCAGTTCCTGGAGCGTATCGTCGGCCGCGAGCGCGACCTGATGGAGCGCCTGTTCGCCGGCGCCGCCGATCCCTGGGATTAGGGCCTCGGCTCAGGCCGGCTGCGCCCCGTCCTTGCGGTTCACGCACTCCACCAGGTGCCACATGCCCAGCGGCTTCACCTTTTCGTGACGGTCGACCGACAGGGGCAGGCCGTCCAGCACCCGATCCACGGTGAGATCGGTGCGGAACCCGATGTGCTCGCACAGGGGCGAAATGACGCGCTCGACCGCGCCCACCAGGCGATGCCCATTGACGAAATGGTTCAGGAGCACGATGCGGCCCTGGGGACGGCATACGCGCACGATCTCGCGCATCAGTCCGGCGTAATCGGGCACGGCCGTGACCACGTAGGCGGCGATCACCCAGTCGAAGCTGTCGTCTTCGAATGCCATGTCGGCGGCATCCATGTGCAGCAGCCGCACGTTGCCCAGGCCGTCGCGGCGCACCCGCTCGCGCGCCTTGTCGAGCATGGCCTGGGACAGGTCGATGCCCACCACCTGGCAATGCCTGGGGTAGAGGGGCAGGGTCAGTCCGGTGCCGACCCCCACCTCCAGCACCCGCTCGCCTGGCGTGATGTCCAGGCTGCGGATGGCCGCTTCCCGGGATTGCCGGAAGACGCGGCCGAACAGACGATCATAGACCCCCGCATAATTGGAATACACCCGCTCTACCTGTTTCTTGTCCAAGAGTCGCCTCCGTTGTTGTAGCGGGCAGGCCGCCCGACCCCTTTCAGGGCTGCTCCACGAATGCCGCGCGCATGGCGTCATCCACGGTTTCCAGCCAGACGAAGCTCAGGCGCCGGCGCGCGTCCTCGGGTATCTCTTCCAGCTCCTTGCGGTTGCGCGCCGGCAGCAGCACCGTGTCGATGCCTGCGCGCAGGGCCGCCAGTACCTTCTCCTTGATGCCGCCCACGGGCAGTACCAGGCCGCGCAGGCTGATCTCACCCGTCATGGCACGGTCGCTGCGCACCGGCCTGTCCATCATCAGGGAGGCCAGCGCCACGAACATGGCCACGCCCGCGCTGGGGCCGTCCTTCGGGATGGCTCCGGCCGGGACGTGCACATGGATATCGTTTTTCTCGAAGACTTCCGGCGCGATGCCCAGCTCGGCGCTGCGCGCCTTCACCAGGGTGAGCGCCGCCTGGGCGCTCTCCTTCATCACGTCGCCCAGTTGGCCGGTCAGGATGAGCTTGCCGGCGCCGGGCGTGCGGCTCGCCTCGATGAACAGGATGTCGCCGCCCACGGGGGTCCACGCCAGGCCGGTGGCCACACCGGGCACGCTGGTGCGCATGGCCACTTCGCTTTCGAATTTCCTGGGCCCGAGTATGCCCTGCAGATCCTCGGCGTCCACGCCCACGTGCTGGGCCGCGCCCTCGGCGATGCGCATGGCGGCGTGGCGGAACACAGTGCCGATCTCCCGCTCCAGGTTGCGCACGCCGGCCTCCCGCGTGTAGTCGCGGATGATCGAGGTCAGCGCCGCGTCGCTGATTTCGCATTGCTCCGGCTTCAGGCCGTTGGCCTCGAGCTGGCGCTTCACCAGGTAGCGCCGCGCGATCTGGGCCTTTTCCTCCTCGGTGTAGCCTGGCAGCTGGATCACCTCCATGCGGTCGCGCAGCGGGCCGGGGATGGTGTCCAGCACGTTCGCCGTGCAGATGAACATCACCTTGGACAGGTCGAAGGGCACCGCCAGGTAGTTGTCGCGGAAGGCCGAGTTCTGCTCGGGATCGAGCACCTCCAGCAGGGCCGAGGCCGGATCGCCGTGGCGGCCCATGCCCAGCTTGTCCACCTCGTCCAGCATCATGACGCAGTTGCGCGCCCCCGCCTTGCGGATGGCCTGGATGATGTTGCCGGGCAGTGCGCCGATGTAGGTGCGGCGATGGCCCCGGATCTCCGCCTCGTCATGCACGCCGCCCAGGCCCAGGCGCACGAACTTGCGCCCGGTGGCGCGCGCGATGCTCTGGCCCAGGGAGGTCTTGCCCACGCCCGGCGGGCCGACGAAGCACAGGATGGGGCTCTTGCCCTCGGGATTGAGCTTGCGCACCGCCAGGTATTCCAGGATGCGGCGCTTGATCTTCTCCAGGCCGAAGTGATCTTCGTCGAGGATGCGGCGCGCCCCGGCGATGTCGATATGGTCTTCCGTGGTCACCGACCAGGGCAGCTCGGTCAGCCACTCCAGGTAGGTGCGCAGCATGGAATACTCCCCCGCCGCGTCGGGCATGCGCTCCAGGCGCTTCAGCTCCTTGCGCGCATGGGCTTCCACCTCCTCGGGCATCCCGGCCTTGGCGATGGCCTCCTCCAGGGCCGCGATCTCGGCGACATTGCCCTCGCCCTCGCCCAGTTGCTTCTGGATGGTCTTCATCTGCTCGCGCAGCAGAAATTCGCGCTGGCGCTCGTCCATGCGCTCCTTGGTCTGCTCGCCGATCTCCCGGGACAGGCGCAGCACCTCGATGCGCCGCGCCAGGAGCTGCAGGACCTTGTCCAGGCGCTGGGTGAGATCGAAAGTTTCCAGGATCTCCTGCTTTTCCTCCGGCTTGAGATCCATCAGGCCCGCCACGAAGTCGGCCAATACCGCCGGCGAACTGATGTTCTGGGCCGCCGCGGCCAGCTCCGCCGGCACCTCCGGCAACAACTGGAGGATCTCGCGCACCCGCTCGCGCAGCTGGATCATGCGCGCCTCGACTTCCGCCGTGAACGTGAGCACCTCTTCGTAGCGCTCGACGCGTGCCACATAGTAGGGATATCCCTCCAGCAGCTCGATGATGCGGAAGCGCTGTTCCCCCTGGCACACGATATGGTGCGCGCCGTCCTGGGAGGTGACGTAGCGCAGGATGCTGGCGACGGTACCGACCCGGTACAGCTCATCCAGGGTGGGCTCCTCTGCGGCCGGGTCGCGTTGCAGCACCACGCCGATCTGGCGCTGGCCCCGCGCCGCCTCCTGGGCCGCCGCAATGGAGCGCTCGCGGCCGATGCCGATGGGCGCGATGAGGCCCGGGAACACTACCAGGTTCCTGACCGGGACCAGGATCAAGGCGTCGGCCGGCAGTTCCGCCGGCTGCCGCTGCAGCCTGTCCTGGGGGGCGACAGCGCCGCTCGCCGGCGTGCCCGCGCCGCTGTGTTCCGCGTGAATGGAAGAATTGGAGCCCATGGCGTTCACCCGATCCTTCGCAATACCAATGTCAGACAGCCGTCGGCCAATTCACGGCGCTGGATCTCATAGCGCCCTGCGGGCAGCTCGATGCGTCGCTCGAACCGGCCGTAGGGAATCTCCAGGCGCCGTATGTCGGCGCTGGATGAGGGGCAAGGCAGCGCCCGCTCGCCCACCACCGCCAGGGTGCCGCCGTCTACCACGATCTGCACCTGGTCGGGCGCCACGCCCGGCAGCGCGACGACTATGGTCAGGTCGGCGTCGGTCTGGAAGATATCCACCGGCGGCTCCCAGCTCGGTCCCGCCGGGGCGCGCCGCCCGAAATGGAAGAACTGGCGATGCAGGCGGTCGGCCCGCTCCAACAGTTCCAGGGCTTCCGCCCACATGCCCGTCCTGAGGTTGCGCGAACTCATAAGTCGTGTCTCCTGGTCTTTCCACATCCGGTCGCAGCGCGACGATCACCCCGATTTATAGATGTTCGACGCACCGAAGGCCGTGCGGTTCGTCAAGCAAATCGCCCCGGGCGTGTCTTCAGCTTAGTTCACATCGGGGCCGGCCAGGGGATTTCAAGATGCGGAACCGGGGATTTACCCTTTGCGCCAATATGTGACAGCCCGCGTCACATGGCAAGCGCCGGACCCATGCCCAGACCAGCGAAAAGAACCCCGGCACGACTTGGCATGTGCTTTGCTGGTCAGGCTAGAATCCCCCCTCAGGGACTCTCGTTCTTCGATACGACACCTCATGGGAGACTGTTACATGAAAATTTCACGGAAACTCCTGCCAATCCTCGTTGCCGGCTGGGCCGCCACCGCCCAGGCGGGCGAGATCGACGGCCGCGCCGTAGTGGGCGGCGCCATCGGTGGCGGTGCCGGCGCCGCCTTGGGCTCCGCCCTCGGCGGACGGGAAGGGGCGATCATCGGCGCCGGGGTAGGCGCGGCCGCAGGCACGGCCGTGGCGACCACTCCCGGCAAGGAAGCGAAAGGCAAAGACCGCGTGGTGGTGGAGCGCGAAGTCATCCACGTGCATGACGAAGGCTGCTGGCCTCCCGGGCACTGCAAGCACAAGCACAAACACAAGCACTGACCCGCGCAGCAACACTGAAAGCCACGACGCCTGCGGGCGTCGTGGCCGTTTACGGAACGATGGGAATGAATGGCGGAGCGGACGGGACTCGAACCCGCGACCCCCGGCGTGACAGGCCGGTATTCTAACCGACTGAACTACCGCTCCGCGTCGGCCGGTCTGACGCGGCCGGCCGTAACCAAAATTGAAGGGGCTGCATTGCGCAGCCCCTCGGCATAGCTGGCGTCCCCACGG
>JBMOQT010000145.1:0-8974 GCA_049320945.1 Pseudomonadota bacterium | reverse complement strand
CGGGCGTCATCATGCGCGGCACCATGCGGTCGCCCATTTCCACCACTGTCAGCTGCACGCCGCGGGAGGCCAGCGCTTCCAGGATGATGCAGCCGATGAAGCCCGCCCCCAGCTGCAGCACGCGCGCACCCGGCTGGGCCAGCCGGGCGATGTGGCGCGCGTCCTCCAGGGTCCAGCAGGTATGCACCTGGGGCAGGTCGATGCCGGGGATCGGCGGACGGATGGGGTGGGAGCCGGTGGCGACCAGCAGCCGGTCATAGGTGAGCGTGGTGCCGTTGTCCAGCTTCACGGCCCGCGCCCGGGTATCGACGCTCTGGGCGCGCCCGCGCAACAGATTGATGCGTTGCCGCTCGAAGTGGGCGGCATCCTTGCGCAGATAAGTGCCTTCTTCGCCGATCTGTCCTACCAGATAGTAGGGCAAGGCCATGCGCGAATAGGGCGGCTCGGGCTCGTCGCCCACCAGGGCGATGGAGGCATCGGGGCTCACCTTGCGCAGGGTCTCCGCCGCCACCACGCCCGCCGGCCCGTTGCCGATAATGACGTGTTTCATGTCTTTGGCATCCAAGAGGGAAATGCGCCACGGAGCGCACGGATGCTCACGGATCCAGCCGTGTCCATCCGTGCCAATCCGTGGCGTGTCGGTTACAGGCCGAGCCGCACCAGCGTCTCTTTCGTCGGCACGCCCTCGGGCGTCCAGCCGCGCACCTGGTAATACTCGGGCAGCATCTTGTCGATCTGGTTTACTAGGCCCTTGGCCGGACCGGTCTTGGCCGGCTCGGTCTTGAGCCGCGGCGGCAGGTCGTCATCCTGGCGGGTGAAGCCGGCGGCGTTGTTGAACTGGCGCTCCATATTCCAGATGCGCTCGCCGATCTCGTTCAGCTTCTCCAGGGAGAATTCCCCTTCGCAGGCCGCCTGCAGCTGGGGCTGGACGTCGGCCAAGGTCCAGGCGAACGAAGTGAAGATGCACAGGCCCGAGGAATCGAACACCGCCGTGGCATCCTGGAAGGCCTTGACCAGCTCCGCCTTGCCCTCGGGCGAGTGGGGATCGGTCTTGACCGGGATGCCCAGCACCTCGGACGCCACCGTGTAGCTGCGCAGGTGGCAGGCACCGCGGTTGGAGGTGGCGTAAGTGAGACCCATGCCCTGGATGCCGCGCGAGTCGTAAGCAGGAAATTCCTGGCCCTTGACGCTCATGGACAGCTCGGGCCGGCCGTATTTGGCGCACAGGCGCTTGGAGCCCAGGCCGATCACCTTGCCGAAGCCCTCGCCCCTGGCGGTCATTTCCGCGATGCGGGTGAGCGCTTCGGCCGAGCCGAACTTCAGCGGGAAGCCCGCCTCCTCTTCCTTGATCAGCCCCAGATCAAAGAGCTCCATGGCCGCCCCCACCGTGGCGCCGAAGGAGATCGGGTCCATGCCGTCCTCGTTGCACAGGATGTTGGCATAAGTAAGAGCCTCCAGGTCGTCCACCCCGTTGGCGCAGCCGAGACTCCAGGCGTTCTCGTATTCCAGGCCGCCGGTGGCGCCCCAGTATTGGGGCTTGTTCACCACCGTGTAGTGGGTCTTGTCCATGCGCGAGATGCGGCCGCAGGCGATGGTGCAGCCGAAGCAGGCGGCGTTGGTCACCAGGTTGGACTTGCCGTCGGTGGGGCGCTTCTCGTGCATGGCCTCGCCCGAGATCTTGCGTGCCCCTTCGAACTGCACATCCCGGTGGTTGCGCGTGGGCAGCGCCCCCACCTCGTTGATCACGTTCATCAACACCTGGGTGCCGTAGGTGGGCAGGCCCTGGCCCGTCACCGGGTTCTCGGCCAGCACCTTCTTCTTCTCGAAGGTCACCTTCATGAACTCGGCCGGGTTGGCGATGCCTCCCACCCCCTTGGTGCCGCGCACGGCGACCGCCTTGAGGTTCTTGGAACCCATCACCGCCCCCACCCCGGAGCGGCCCGCCGCCCGGTGCAGGTCATTCACCACGCAGGCGTACAGCACGCCGTTCTCGCCGGCGCGGCCGATACTGGCGACGCGGATCAGCGGGTCCTGGTGCTTCTTCTTGATGGCCTCTTCCGTGTGCCACACGGTGGTGCCCCACAGGTCCGTGGCCGGCAGCAGCTGGGCGCTGTCGTCCTCGATGTACAGATAGACCGGCTCCGGCGCGCGGCCCTCGAAGATGATCATGTCCCAGCCAGCCTGCTTGAGTTCCGGCCCCCAGTGGCCGCCCGAATTGGAACAGGCGATGGCGCCGGTGAGCGCCCCCTTGGTGATGACCGAGTAGCGGGCGCCGGTGGACGCCATGGTGCCGGTGAGCGGCCCGGTGGCGAAGATCAGCTTGTTGTCCGGCGACAGGGGATCGACCTTGGGATCCACCTCCGAGACGAAATACTTGGTGCCCAGGCCGCGCTGGCCCAGGTAATCCCGGGCCCACTCCATGTTGAGGGGCTCGGGGGTGCAAGTGCCTTTGCTCAGGTTCACCCGCAGAATGCGACGTGCCCATGCCATGTTCTGTGCCTCCTCCAGTTACGCTCGGGGTTGGGTATCGGTCTTGGCGGCCCAGGCTTCCATGCGGGCGAGCCCGGTCCAGTCGGCGTCAATGTAGGTGATGGCGCCGGTGGGACAGGCTTCCGCACAGGCGGGCTTGCCGCCGCACAGGTCGCACTTCTGGACCTTGCCGGTGTCCTGCACGTAGTTGATGGTGCCGAACGGACAGGCGATGGTGCATACCTTGCAGCCTACGCAGGTGGCTTCATACACCACCTTGGCGCCGGTCATGGGATCCAGCTTGATGGCTTCCACGGGACAGGCATGCATGCACCAGGCTTCGGCGCACTGGGTACAGGTATAGGGAACCTTGCGCCCTTCGTGTTCGAAATTGAACACGCGGATGCGCGACTTGGCGTTGTTGAAGATCCCGTAGTTCTCGAACGAACAGGCCATCTCGCATTGCCGGCAGCCTGTACATTTGTTGGGATCGATGTGCAGCGATCTCAGCATCGCGGTCTCCTCCTTGTTGTGATCGTCATACACCGGCGGCGAACGGTGCTGCCGGTTCCCGTCCAGGCAGCCCATGATGGCATAGCTGGCGCAAGGCGCGGAAGCTGTCGCAAAATGACACATGTTGCTCCGCAGCGTTGCCCTGCGGACACGCCGGCTGATAAATTCCTTTTTAGACCATCCCCGGAGAAAGTCATGGCGCACCCGGTGGCCCCCTCCCTGCGCGCCATCCAGCAGGCCCATGCCGCGCTGCGGGAACACGGCGAGATCCCCCAGGGAAGCCTGTCCCCCGTCATCGAAGCGTCATGGCGCCGCTGCCTGGACGCCGGCCTGCACTGGCAGGGCCGGCTGGACATGGAGCCGGCGCGGCGCGACACCCTGGACCTGATGCGCAGCCGCAATTCCCAGCTCATGGCCAACGCCCTGCCGGTGATGGAAACCCTGTACCAGCAGATCGCCAATACCCAGAGCATGGTGGTCCTGTCGGACGCCGGCGGTTATGTGCTGCATTCCCTGGGCGATGCCGAATTCCTAGGGCGGGCCGAGCGGGTGGCGCTGGCACCCGGGGTAGACTGGTCAGAGCCGGCCAAGGGCACCAATGCCATCGGCACCGCCCTGGCCGAACAGGCGCCGGTGGTGGTGCACGGCCCTCAGCATTATCTCCTCGCCAACCACTTCCTCACCTGCTCCGCGGCTCCCATCGCCGACGCCTACGGCCGCCTGGTGGGCGCCCTGGACGTGACGGGGGACTGGCGCAGCTTCAGCCCCCACACCCTGGCCCTGGTGAACATGTCGGTGCAGATGATCGAGAACCACCTGTTCGGCCATACCTTCGCCGACCTGGCGGTGCTGCACTTTCACGCCCGTCCGGAGTTCCTGGGTACCCTGTGCGAGGGCCTGGCGGCCTTCTCGCCGGAAGGCCGGGTGGTGTCGGTGAACCGCAGCGGCTGTTTTCAGCTCGGGTTGACGCGGGAAGCCTTGCAGGGGCTGGAGTTCGAGGCCTTGTTCGGCATGCCGTTCTCTGCCGCCCGATCCCGGATCGGGCGCAGCCTGCATCCCTTCCCCCTGCTGCTGCACAGCGGCGTGAGGGTGTTCGCGCGCCTCGACCTGCGCGCCCCGGAACGCGCCGCCCTGGCAGCGCCCCCCGGCGGACACCGCGTCGACGGGACGCCGTTCGTGGTGCAGGATTCCGAACTGCTGCGCCGCATGGAGCAGGGCACGCACGCCCTGGAGAAGGGCCTGCCCCTGCTGATCCAGGGGGAGACCGGCAGCGGCAAGGCTGCCCTGGCCCGTCATCTGCACGGCAGCCAGTTCCAGGAGTTGCGCTGGTGCGAAATCGCCTGCGGCGCCGTGTCTGCCGACGAATTCGCCGCCGCCCTGGACCATGCCCTGGGGCGCTCGCGCCGGCCCGGCGCCCGCCCGGCGTTCCTGTTCCTGCGCGACGTGGACCTGCTGCCCTCGCCTCAGCAGGCGCGCCTGGTGGCCGCCCTGCGCACGGATCAGCCCTTCAGTCACTGGGGGACGGCGCCCGCGGTGGTGGCAACGACCCGCAAGCGCCTCAAGGAGCAGGTGGAAGCGGGCCAGTTCCGGGACGATCTCTACTTCCACCTGGCAGCCGCGAGCATCGTCCTGCCGCCCCTGCGCCGGCGCAGCGACCTGTGGCCCCTGGCCACGCAACTGGCGGCGCACGCCGGCGGCGGGGAACTGGACGAGTCCCTGCGCCCCCTGCTCGAGGCCCATCCCTGGCCGGGCAACGTACGCCAGCTGCGCAACGTCCTGCAGGCTGCCGCGGCACAACTGGACGGCCAGTCGGTACTGCGTGCCTGCCATCTTTCCGAGGAATTCCTGGCCGAGGGGCGGGCGGCGGCCAAGCCGGATGGGGAGTCGGCCGATCTCGCCACCATCACCCGCCAGGCCATCGTCGCTGCGCTGCAAGGCCACGGCGGCAACGTCTCGGCGGCCGCGCGCAGCCTGGGCATCAGCCGCAGCACCCTGTACCGGCGGCTGCGGGAAGAGGCCGCGCCGGGCTAGCTGTAACGCCGGTCGGCCACGAAGGGGTTGCTGCGCCGCTCGTCGCCAAAGGTGGACAAGGGTCCGTGGCCCGGGATGAACACCACGTCGTCGCCCAGGGGCCACAGCTGCTCGCGGATGGAGCGGATCAGGGTATCGTAGTCGCCGCGCGGAAAATCGGTGCGGCCGATGGAACCCTGGAACAGCACGTCCCCCACCATGGCCACGCGGCTCCCCGGCTCGAAGAAGATCACGTGTCCCGGCGTGTGGCCGGGGCAATGGCGCACTTCCAGCTCGAGGTTGCCCACGCGCACCTTATCGCCCTGGTGCAGCCACCGATCGGGGACGAAGGACTCCACCAGGGGAAAGCCGAACATGCGGCTCTGCTGGGGCAGCTGCCGGATCCAGAAGTCGTCCTCCTCCTGGGGGCCTTCCACCGGCACCCCGAGGCGCCGCGCCAGGGCGGCGGTGCCGCCCGCATGGTCGATGTGGCCATGGGTGACCAGGATCTTCTCCACGGCCACGCCTTGCGCGGCAGCCGCCTGCAGTATGCGCTCCAGATCGCCGCCCGGGTCCACGACGGCGGCCTTGAGGGTCTCTTCGCACCACAACAGCGTGCAGTTCTGCTGGAAGGGCGTGACGGGGATGACGGTGAATTTCAAGTCTTACTCCAATTCATAGCGTTTGAGTTTGCGCCACAGGGTGACGCGGTCTATGCCCAGATGCTGGGCGGCCAGTTGCTGGTTGCCACCGGCCTCGTCCAGCACCCAGCGGATGTAGTTGCGCTCCATTTCCTCCAGGGTGAGCAGGCCGCCGTTGCGGCGGCGGAAGGACTGCACGGGAAACTGGCGCAGCTCCTCGGGCATATGGGCCAGCTCGATGCGGCTGCTGGCGCACACCGCGACGCCGCGCTCGATGACGTTCTCCAGCTCACGCACATTCCCCGGGAATTCGTAGTTCATGAGCAGGTCCAGCACCTCCGGCGCGATCTCGCTGACTTCCTTGCCCATCAGGCCGGCGAAGCGCTTGAGGAAATGCATGCACAGCAGGGGGATGTCCCCCTTGCGCTGGGCCAGGGCCGGAATGCGCAGCGCCACCACGTTGAGGCGGAAGAACAGATCCTGGCGGAAGGCGCCGCTCTTCACCGCCTCGTGCACGTCGCGGTTGGTGGCGGCAACGAAGCGCACGTCCACCTTGATCGGCTCGGTGCCGCCCAGGCGCAGCACTTCGCGCTCCTGCAGCACGCGCAGCAGCTTCACCTGCATGGCCGGGGACATCTCGGTCACCTCGTCCAGGAACAGGGTGCCCCCGGCCGCCGCCTCGATCAGGCCGCGCTTCTCGCCCGCCGCCCCGGTGTAGGCGCCCTTCTCGTGGCCGAACAGCTCGTTGGCCAGCAGGTCCTCGTTGAAGGCGCCGCAGTTGATGGCGAGGAAGGGCCCGGAGGCGCGCGCGCTGGCGTAATGCAGGTACTTGGCCAGGAGTTCCTTGCCGGTGCCGGTGGCACCGATGATGAGCACGTTACAGTCGGTGGGCGCCACCTGGCGGGCCACGCTCAGCAGGCGCAGCATCTCCCCGTCCTGGGTGATGATCTTGACCCGGCCCTCGTAGCTGTCCACGCGCTCGCGCAGCAGGCGGTTTTCGCGCTTGAGGCGGGTCTTCTCCACCGCCTCGGCCACTACCTTGCGCACCTCGTCCAGGCGGAAGGGCTTGGCGACGTAATAGAAGGCCCCTTCCTTCATCGCCTCGACCGCCGACTCGGCGCTGGCGAAGGCGGTGATCACGATCACTTCCGCGTCCAGCTCCTTCTCGCGGCAGCGGCGCAGGATCTGCATGCCGTCCACCTTGTCCATGCGCAGGTCGGTCAGCACCGCGTCGAACTCCTGGCCCTCCAGCAGCGACAGGGCCGCCGCGCCGCTCGCCGCCGTGGCCACCTGGTAGCCGTCCTTCTCCAGGATGTGTTTGAGGTTGTTGAGCGCAATGCGCTCGTCGTCCACCACCAATAGCCGGCTTTGGCCAGTCATGCAGCCTCCCTCTGTTTCACCGGCACGATATTGGGATCAGGCAAGCGGATGAAGAAGCGTGTGCCCTCACCCGCCGCGCTGTCGGCAGTGATGCAGCCGCCGTGCTCGGTAATGATTTCATGTACCACGAACAGCCCCAGTCCGACCCCCTTGCCCACGTCCTTGGTGGAAAAGAAGGGATCGAATATGCGCGGCAGCACATCCTGGGCGATGCCCTGCCCCTGGTCGCTGATCTCGATATCGACGCCGGCGACGCCCTCGCACAGGCCGGCGAAGCGCTCATGCATCGCGTTTGTGAATTCATCCGGTTTCTCGTAAGGCCCGAACGGCGCCGCCCGCACGCACACCTCGCCGCCGCTGGGGGAGGCTTCCACCGCGTTCTTGATCAGATTCAGAAACACCTGCTGCATGCGCTGCTTGTCCGCGTGCATGACCAGGCTCTCCGGCACCTCCAGGCGGATGGCGATGCTTCCCGGCAACTGCCCGCCGAACAGGCGCAGCGTCTCTTCCAGCATTTCCCGCAGGGACACCCGTTCGCGCCGGAAGGCACGGTCGCGCGCGAATTCAAGCAGAGTGCTGACGATGCGTCGCGCCCGCTCCGTCTGATCGTCGATCTGCACCAGCAGCTCCTTCTGGTAGGCGGCATTGGGCTGCTCCAGCTCCTCCAGCAGGATCTGGGTCGAAGTGGAGATGTTGGACAGGGGGTTGTTCAGCTCGTGGGCGACGCCGGACAGCATGGTTCCCAGCGAGGCGAGTTTTTCCGAGCGCACCATGTCCCGCTGGCGTGCCTGGAGTTCCTCCAGCATGTGGTTGAAGGCTGCGCTCAGGGAGGCGATCTCCTTGTCGGCAGTGCGGAACTCCAGCTGCCGCAACTGGCCGTTGGCGATGGCCACCATGCTGCGCTCCATCTCCTTGAGGGGCTTGGCAATGCGCCGCGCCAGCAGATGGCCCGCCGCCAGCACCACCAGGGCCACCGCGGCCACCGAGGCGATCAGGCTCCAGCGGTAGCGGCGCAACTCGTCCGCCAGGGCGCGGTCGGCGTTACGGGAGAGGTCCTCGGCGTCCACGAAGAAATCGGCGCGCGACTCCCGGATGGGCTCCTCCATGTCCTTGGCCTGGGCAGGCTTGGTGCGCACCAGCTGCCAGAACTCGGTCAGCAGCCGGCCGTGGTTCTCCAGCTTGTTCTGCAGCCCTTGAATGCGCTCGGGGGGCGCCAGCTCCTGGAATTCCGGGCGATAGGCGCCCAGCAGCGAGATGCCGTTGGCCAGCTGGCGCATCGACTCCTTGTAGTCCGCCTGCTTGCGGTACTGGAACAGGCTTTTCTCCAGGTTGCGCACGTCGCGCACGGTATCAAGAAAGGCTGAAATCGCCCGCTGCTTCGCCACCTGGCGCTCGATGGCTTCCAGCCGGGCGAAAGCGAATACCGTCAAGCCGATGAACAGCGCACCCAGAGCCACATAGCCCAGGGTGATCTTGCTACGCAGCGAACCGAAAAGCATGGAGGTCATCGGAGTGTCCGTCGGCATTTGTGTTGCATTCTGCAATGAGCACAGGACGAATGCAACATTGGGCACCTCTCTCTATCCATTTGACTCGAGTGAATTTTTCTTGCGCGATGATCATCTTGCTGATATGTTGCTGCATTTTGCAACAACCGCAACCCGTCAGCCGCTTCGCCATCCCCGCAGATTTCTCAGTTCTTTCAGAGGCTTACCTCTATGCTCGGACACCATGGCACGCCCCCTGCTTTTCTCAAGGAGATTTCGTGCCTGTCCGTCGGGCCTGTGGAAGATTTGAGGAGAGAGCACGGGACGGACGCCTGCAGTCTTAACAGCCAGCAGGACGGACAACCTGCTCATTGAGCCCCTCCCTGGAGGGGCATTTTTTTTGATCCTGCTCAGAATGGACAACGCCACAAGCCTGGATCTGCAGCTGCCGGGCGCCGCGCCCCGCGCCGGCGC
>JBMOQT010000144.1:0-8991 GCA_049320945.1 Pseudomonadota bacterium | reverse complement strand
TTCTACAGGATTCCCCCGCCGCACGAGAAGCTTGGCCGCTCATCGGCGCAGGCGGCGCCAGAATACTACTGTCATGATCCCGGCGGCCGCCAGCATCGTGGCGAGCGCAATCTGGAAGCCGATGGGCGAGTCGATCAGGGGCATTTCCTTGAAGTTCATGCCGAATATGCTGGCGATGAGGGCGGCCGGCAAGAGCGTAGTGGCAACGACAGTGAGTGCCCGCACTTCGGCGTTCAGGCGATTGCTCACGGTAGACAGGTAGATGTCGAGCATGCCGGCGATCAGGTCGCGCATGGACTCCAGGGATTCGATGACATAGACCGTATGGTCGTACACGTCGCGCAGGTAAGGCAGGGTGTCGGGCTTGAAGAAGGCCGAGTCGCCCCGTTGCAGGCTATTGACCACTTCGCGCAGGGGCCACACCGCCCGCCGCAGCGCCAGGATCTCGCGCTTGAGCAGGTGCAGGTCTTGCAGCACCCGGGGCTTGGGGTTGTGCATCAGTTGGTCTTCGATGCGCTCGGTGGCCTCGCCCAGTTGCTCCAGCACCAGGAAGTAGCGGTCGACGATGGCGTCGAGCAGCGAATAGGCGAGGTAGTCGGCGCCCGACTTGCGGATCTGCCCTTTGTCCGCGCGCAGGCGTTCGCGGATGGGATCGAAGGAGCCGGTGCGCCGTTCCTGGAAGGTGAGCACGAAGTTGCGCCCGAGCACCAGGCTGATCTGGTCGGAACCGAGCGTCTTGGTGGCGACGTCGTAGTCGAAGAAGCGCGCCACCACGTACAGGTAGTCGCCGTAGTCTTCCACCTTGGGGCGCTGGTCGGTGTTGAGGATGTCTTCCAGCACCAGGGGATGCAGATTGAAGCGCCGGCCGATCTCCGCCATCACCTCGGGTTCGTGCAGGCCATAGACGTTGAGCCACAGGGTTTCAAGGGACGGCTCGTAGCGGCGCGACTCGGCGATGGAGGCGAAGCGCTTTTCGCGCAATTCGTCGGCATGGAACTCGATGAGCGTGATCTCGGGCCGTTCCGTCTTGATTTCGCCCACATGCACCAGCGAGCCGGGCGCCATGCCCGATTTCCGGGAGCGCAGCTTGCGCGACTTTTGCATAGCGAGAATCCCTTGAGGCGAGAATGGGCGAAGACCGCGGCCAACTTTGAATTGCCCGGCGATTTAAGTATGATTGCCATTCCGCGTCAAGGTGGCGGCGCAACGCCGCCATTCCCACAACCAAGAAAACACGGGGGGAGTCCATGCCTCTGGTCATAGGCGTGCCGAAGGAAACGGCACCCGGAGAGCGGCGCGTCGCCGTAGTCCCGGACGTGGTCAAGAAGCTCAAGAGCCTGGGCGCCGAGTTCTGCATCGAGCGCGGCGCGGGCAGCGAGAGCTATTTCCGCGACGAGGATTTCGGCGCCGTCGCCATCGCGGCGAACGGCAGCGAGGTCTTTGCCCGGTCGCAACTCGTCTTCAAGGTGCAGGCGCCCACGGCGGACGAGATCCGGGCCATGAAGCCCGGCACGGTGCTGATCGGCTTCCTGCAGCCCTATCAGAGCAAGGAGCGCATCGCCCTGCTGCGGGAGAGGAACATCACCAGTTTCGCGGTGGAGCTGATCCCGCGCATTTCCCGCGCCCAGGCCATGGACGCCCTGTCGTCGCAGGCGGCGGTGGCGGGCTACCTGTGCCCCCTGATCGCTGCCAACCACTGCCCCAAATTCTTCCCCATGATCACCTATGCTGCCGGCACCATCCGTCCGGCGCGCGTGCTGGTCATCGGCGCCGGCGTCGCCGGCCTGCAGGCCATCGCCACCGCCAAGCGCCTGGGCGCCATCGTCGAGGCCTATGACGTGCGGCCGGAGACCAAGGAGCAGGTCGAGTCCCTGGGCGCCAAGTTCGTGGACACGGGCGTATCGGCGGTGGGCAGCGGCGGCTATGCGCGCGAGCTGACCGAGGACGAGAAGCGCATCCAGGCGGAGAAGCTGGGCAAGGCGGTGGCCAATTGCGATGTGCTGATCACCACCGCCGCGATTCCCGGCAAGCGCTCGCCGCTGATCATCACCGAGGCCATGATCGCCGGCATGAAGAACGGCGCCGTGGTGGTGGACATGGCAGCCGAGGGCGGCGGCAACTGCGCCGGCACCAGGGCCGGGGAGACCGTGCAGGTGGGCGGCGTGACCATCATCGGGCCGGTGAACCTGCCCTCGCGCATGCCGGTGCATGCTTCCGAGATGTACGCGAAGAACCTGCTCAACTTCTTCCAGTCCTTCATCAAGGACGGGCAGTTGGCGCTCGACTGGAGCGACGAGGTCATCGCCGGCGCCTGCCTGACCCGCGAGGGGCAGTTGAAGCACGAAGGCGTCAAGAAAGTCCTGGGGGAGGCGTAAATGGAAGGCTTCACGGCACTCTACATTTTCATGCTGGCGGCATTCACCGGTTACGAGGTCATCTCGCGCGTGCCGGTCATCCTGCACACGCCGCTGATGTCCGGCTCCAACTTCGTGCACGGCGTGGTGGTGGTCGGCGCCATGGTGGTGCTGGGCCGGGCCGATGCCAACGATCCGCTGCAACTCGTCATCGGCTTCATCGCCGTGTTCCTGGGCGCGGCCAACGCCGCCGGCGGCTACGTCGTCACCGAGCGCATGCTGGGCATGTTCAAGTCGGGCAAAGGGGAGGCGAAATGACTGCCAAGTGGCTGGTGGACGCCTCCTATCTCCTGGTCACGCTGCTGTTCATCTTCGGCCTGAAGAGCATGTCTTCGCCCGTCACCGCGCGGCGCGGCATCGTCTGGGCCGGTGTGGGCATGGTGATCGCCACCGTCGTCACTTTCGCCTTGCCGGGCATGCACAACTTCGCGCTGATGGTGATCGCGCTGGTCCTGGGCGGCGGTGTGGCCTGGTGGGGCGGCAAGGTGGTGAAGATGACCGACATGCCCCAGATGGTGGCCATCTACAACGGCATGGGCGGCGGCGCCGCGGCGGCCATTGCCGCGGTGGAATTCGCCAAGGGCGAGGTGCACGGCGGCGTGGCCACGGCCCTGGCGGCGGCCGGCGCCCTGATCGGCTCCGTTTCCTTCTCCGGCTCGGTCATCGCCTTCGCCAAGCTGCAGGGGCTGATGAAGAAGGCCCACCGGCTGCCGGCGCAGAACGCCGTGAACGTCATTCTGGCCGTGCTCACGCTGCTGGTGGGCGTGGGCATAGTCATGTCGGCCGAGCCCAGCGCGCTGCAGGTCATCGCCTTCTTCGTGCTGGCCCTGGTGCTGGGCGTGGTGCTCACCACGCCCATCGGCGGCGCCGACATGCCGGTAGTGATCTCCCTCTACAACGCCTTCACCGGCCTGGCGGTGGGCTTCGAGGGCTTCGTGCTCAACAATCCGGCGCTGATCGTGGCCGGCATCGTCGTGGGTGCGGCCGGTACGCTGCTCACCCAGTTGATGGCCAAGGCCATGAACCGGCCCCTGACCAACATCCTGTTCAACCCCATCACCGGCGAGGCCCAGGCGGGCGGCGCCATCGAAGGGACGATGAAGGAGGTGTCGGCCCTCGACGCCGCAGCCATGATGCGTTATGCGCAGAAGGTCATCATCGTGCCCGGCTACGGCATGGCGGTGGCCGGCGCGCAGCACAAGGTGTGGGAGATGACCAAGCTCCTGCAGGAGGCGGGCGTGGAAGTGAAGTTCGCCATCCACCCCGTGGCCGGCCGGATGCCGGGCCACATGAACGTGCTGCTGGCGGAGGCGGGCGTGCCCTATGACCTCATCTTCGACCTGGAGGAGATCAACGAGGAGTTCGCCCAGGCCGACGTGGCCCTGGTGATCGGCGCCAACGACGTGGTGAACCCGGTGGCGCGCACCGACAAGTCCAGCCCCATCTACGGCATGCCCATCCTCAATGCCGACCACGCCCAGAACGTGATCGTCATCAAGCGCGGCAAGGGGGCGGGCTATTCGGGCATCGAGAATGCGCTGTTCTACCAGGAAAATACGCGCATGCTCTACGGCAGTGCCCAGCAGGCGGTCGCGGACGTGATCCAGAACGTCAAGACCATGGCCGGCTGAGCATGGCTAGATTGTAGCCATCATCCCTGAGGCCCGCTTCGGCGGGCCTCAGCTTTTAGAAACGGCTGACACCGTGTCTTAGGGGAATACTGCGATGCAGCATCGTGCATAGGTCACGAGACGCTGTTGACAAATTCCATTATGATTTAAACGTTCTTGGCTCAAGCCAGCGCCCGGAAATCCCTCCTTGGCCTACCCGCGAAGAGAGGGCAACGACCAATAACGAGCTTGCTGGATTCTTATACGCGCGATGACCCTCAATGCCGCAGATCTAGCTGCAGATCTCGATCTATCGCGCCTGCCCTCCCATCCCAAGGTCGTCGGACGCCTGCTCCATCTGCTGGAGCAGGATAAGCCCGCGGTAGCCCCCCTCACTCAGCTGGTGGCGAGCGATCCCTGTCTGTGCCTGCGGGTGATCAGCGCCGCAGCGGCCGCCGGGGTGTCCGCCACCAACGTCTCCCTGCCCACGGCGGCGATCGCGGCCGTGGGCAATGACCTGCTGCGCGCCATCGCCGTCAGCGCCGCCACGCCGGGCATCGGCGACGGGGGATTGGAACTGGAGGACTTCTGGAGCAATGCCGTTCTGTGCGCCGAACTGAGCCGGACCCTGGCGCGCCAGATCGGATACGAAGCGGCCGACGAGGCCTATGTCGCCGGCCTGCTGCACAACATCGGCCAGGTGGCGCTGCTTTGCGTTCTGCGGGAACGCTATGTCCCGGTGCTGGAGGCGGCCGCCGGCCCGGGCGAGTTGCCCCAGGTGGAGGGGCGCGAGCTGGGCGTGACCCACCCGGAGGTGGCGGGCGAGCTGGTGGACCGCTGGCGTCTGCGCTCCTTCATCGGCGATGCCTTGCGTTTCCACCACCACCCCGTAGCCACCGCCATGGGCAGCCATCCGCTGGTCCGTATCCTGCGCTGCGCCAGCGCCATGGTCGGAGCCGCCCCGGACCGGTTCGATGCAGGGACGGCCCTGCTGGGCTTGTCCCAGGCGGTGATGGACGGCCATTGGCGCGAGGCGCAGGAGCGGGCGCAGGCGCTGGCCGCAGATCTGGACGTGACCCTGCGCACCGCCGCCGGGCCCGCAGTGGCGGCATTGGTACCCCTGGCGCTGCCGGAGCGGGGCGAGGGCGCGCCCGCCGGCGTCGATCGCCAGCTGCTGGCGGCGCTCAACAGCGGGGCGCTGCGGTATGCCCTGACCCAGGCATTCGGGCATGCGCGCAGCGATGCCGAGGTGCTCGGCTGCGCGCTGCGCTGCGCCGCGGGCCTGGTCGGCCTGGCGGCACCCCTGTACTTCCTGCCCGAAGCCTCAGGCAAGACGTTGCGCGGCCATGGCCTGTGGCCGGGGACCGAGGCGGCGGAGGACTTGCGTATTCCGGTAAACGCGGCCGCCAGCGCGGTGGCTGCCGCCTACATGGACGCCGCCATAGTCAGCCGCGCTGCGACGGCGGCCGATGCCACGGTGCTGGACCGGCAGGTCATGCGCTTCCTGCAGGGCAACCTGCTGTGTGTGCCCCTGATGGCGGAAGGCAAGCCTGCCGGCGTGATGGTGGCGCGCACCGGTGAGAGCGCGGACGGCCGCCGGGACAGCACCCTGGTGCCGGCCCTGGCGCGCTTTGCGGGTGAGGCGCTGGAGCGGCGCAAGCGCGGCGCCGGCGACGAGGTGGCCCAGCGCGAACTGGTCGAGCGCTACCGGGCCCATGCGCGGCGCATCATCCACGAGGCCGGCAATCCCCTCGGCATCATCAAGAATTACCTGAAGGTGCTCGCGATGCGCTTGGGCGGCGATAGCAGCGTGCAGCAGGAACTGAGCATCCTGAACGAGGAGATCGACCGGGTCACCCAGATCATCCGCCGCTTCGGCGAAGCGCCCGCTGCGGCGCGCAAGGACGGGCTGGCGGACATCAACGACACGCTCAAGGAACTGATGACGGCCTATGGCGAGGCGCTGTTCGGCACCCGTCGCATCAGCGTGGAACTGGCCCTGGATCCGGAGATACCGCCCATCAAGACCGACGAGGACAGCCTCAAGCAGGCGCTGCTGAACCTGTTCAAGAACGCCGCCGAGGCCATGCCCGCCGGTGGCAAGTTCGTGGTCGCCACCTCGGATATGATCAACCACGACGGCAAGACCTTTGTCGAGATCCGCATCAAGGACAATGGCCCGGGCATCCCTCCCCAAACCATGCAGCGGCTCTATCAGCCGGTGGCCAGTACCAAGGGCGAGGGGCACGAGGGCCTGGGCTTGTCGATCGTTCTGTCCATCATCCATCGGCTGGGCGGCACCATCATGTGCCGCAGCCAGGAGGGTCAGGGAACGGTGTTCCAGCTGTTGCTGCCGCGCCACACGGAATAGAATCCAAGTTAAAAAAATATCGCATCACGCGGATTTTTATGAGATATTAGTGAAATTCTAGAACAATAAGGCGCTACGGCTGCTGGGATTTGGAGGCTCAAATGGGTGTGCTGGGAGGCGGCTTCTTCTTCACCGGCCTTGACGATACCGCGTCAAGCCAGCGGATTCTCATTGTCGACGACGAATCCCGCTTCCGCGACAGCCTGCTGTTACTGCTCGCCGCTCCCGACCGCGAGTTCCATACCTGCGCCAGCGGTGCCGAGGCCTTGGTGGCCCTGGAAAGCCAGGACTACGACCTGGTGCTGCTCGACCTGCGCCTGCCCGATGCCACCGGGCTGGACATTCTGGAATGGCTCAACCGCAACCATCGCAGCATGACGGTGATCGTGGTGAGCGCGGACGAGAGCATAGACGCCGCCATCGGCGTGCTGCGCTACGGCGTGTACGACTTCGTGCGCAAGCCCTACCAGGTGGAGGAAATCCAGCACGCGGTGGACAAGGCCTTGCAGAAGCGCCGGCTGGAGCGCACCAATGCCCTGATCACCGCACGCCTGGAGCAGTCCGAGCGTCTGCATCGCTACCTGGTGGACCACTCTCCCGACATCATCTATACGCTGGACCACGAGGGCCGCTTCGCTTTCATCAACTCGCGCATCGAATCCCTGCTGGGCTACGGGCGCCAGGAACTGATCGGTCAGCACTATTCGGTCATCGTGCACGAGGAGGACCGGGACAAGGCCCATTACGCCTTCAACGAGCGGCGTACAGGCGACCGGGCGGCCCAGAACGTGGAAATCCGGCTCAAGTGCAAGGACGGGGCGCAGCCCTTCAAGCATTTCGAAAACCGCTGCATCACCATCGCGCTGTCGGCCATGGGCATCTACGAGGAGCCCAACGGCAAGAAGACGCAGGACAACGCACGGCGCTTCCTCGGCACCTATGGCGTGGCGCGCGACATCACCGAGCGCAAGAAGGCCGAGGAAATGATCAGCTTCCAGGCCTACCACGACCTGCTCACCCATCTGCCCAACCGCATCCTGTTCAAGGACCGCGTCGGGCTGGCCATGGCCCAGGCCGGACGCGCGGGCAAGATGGTGGGCGTCATGTTCCTGGACATCGATCGCTTCAAGCTGGTTAACGACACCTTCGGACATGCGGAAGGCGACGAGTTGCTCAAGGGCATGGCCAACCGCCTGAAGAACTGTCTGCGCAGGGGCGACACCCTGGCGCGCCAGGGCGGCGACGAATTCACCGTGCTGCTGCCTGACCTGAGCAATGCCGACGACGCGGCGGTGATTGCCCAAAAGATACTCGACGAGCTGAAGCGCCCCTTTTTCATCGCCGGCCAGGAATTCCGCGGCACCGTGAGCATCGGCATCGCCGTCTATCCGCGCGACGGCGACAGCGTGGATAGCCTGATCAAGCACGCGGACATCGCCATGTACCACGTCAAGTCCCGCGGCAAGAACGGCTATCAGTTCTTCTCGACGGAGATGAACGCCGTGTTCCACCAGAAACTGGCGCTGGAAAACGATCTGCGCCGCGCCCTGGAGCGCGGCGAGTTCGAGCTCTATTACCAGCCCCAGGTCAGCGTGGCCCAGCGGCGCATCGTCGGCATGGAGGCACTCATCCGCTGGCATCATCCCAGCCATGGCATGCTCGACCCTTCGCGCTTCATCGGCCTGGCCGAGGAGTCGGGCCTGATCGGCGGCATCAGCGACTGGGTCCTGGATGCCGCCTGCCGTCAGCTCAGCGCCTGGCGCAACTCGGGGCTGGCGGACCTGCGCATATCGGTGAATCTGTCGCCGCGCGAGTTCGAAAAGGGCGACCTGGTCGGACGCATCGCCGCTGCCGTCCAGTCCCACCGCATACCCGCCAATGGCCTGGAGGTGGAGATCACCGAGAACCTGCTGCTGCAGGATGCCGAGGGGGTGATCGCCAAGGTGCGGCGCCTGCGCGACCAGGGCGTGCGCGTTTCCATCGATGACTTCGGCACCCGCTATTCCTCCCTCAATTATCTGCAGAAATTCCCCATCAGCAGCCTCAAGATCGACCAAAGCTTCGTGCGCGACATGAGCCAGGGGGAAGGACAGTTCCCCATCATCATGGCCATCGTCGCCATTGCCCGCGGCTTCGGTCTGCACCTGCTTGCCGAAGGCGTGGAGAGCAAGGCGCAGATGGAAGCCCTGCAGGCTCTGGGCTGCGACGAGATGCAGGGCTTCTTCTTCAGCCCGCCCTTGCCCATTGCGGAGATCAACCGCTTCCTCAGCGGCAAGCCGCGCGATACGCGCCTGCACTGACTGGCACGGCGGTTGCAAAGGGATGGGCGGCGCTGAGCAAAATCGGAATGGCTCGCCGGATGCCGGTGCCAAAAGGGGCCTCGCG
Organism: Pseudomonadota bacterium; assembly: GCA_049320945.1. Lineage (GTDB taxonomy): Bacteria > Pseudomonadota > Gammaproteobacteria > Burkholderiales > Rhodocyclaceae > DYIB01. The sequence continues at coordinate 211 of JBMOQT010000144.1, read as the reverse complement.
GCCCCTTTTCCTCTCTAAGTCCCCTTCCCCGCGCGGCCTTCTTCTTCGGCATGGGGGCTGCCGCAACGCTCGCCGCGGCGCGTTGCGGCGTTGGCCGGTCGACAGTGCTGTCGGCGCTTCCACAGCAGCGTGATGCAGGTCACGGCGGTGGTTATGCGAAGAAACGCGTGGCTTCGGCGTTGGCTTTGCGGATGGACTGGAACAAGGCGAG
>JBMOQT010000143.1:0-9028 GCA_049320945.1 Pseudomonadota bacterium | reverse complement strand
AGATGTCCCGGTGGAAGCGCCACTCGGAGGAGGGCGCGCGCGCGCCGCTCCAGCTTCCGTCCGGCTTCATGGCCACGATGTCGGCCGGCTCCAGGGCCTCGTAGGCCATGCCCGTGGGCGTGATGAGGAAGCGCTGCTCGCCCGCCACCTGCCAGCGTACGCTCACGTTGCCCGCACTTCCCCGGTTCAGGCCGGCGCCGCTCATGGCGCGGGCGGTGGCGATGACCTGCTCGCGCAACTCCAGCTCGTTCATCCCAAAAACCTCATTTGAACCACAGAGACACAGAGGCACAGAGTGGAAAAACAAGAGAAATGTGTTGGTGACCGCAACGACGCTGACAACCCTTTGTTTCTCTGTGTCTCTGTGTCTCTGTGGTGAAGGGTTCTACGGTTTTATGGTTCATGGCACGCTCATGAATAATGGATAGGTCATGCAGCAGACTCCCTCCCCTTCAAGGGGAGGGGTGGGGTGGGGATGGGTTGCTCCGGAAACAGGCGCCCCAGTTCCCCCGGCGGCGCCACGCCGCGCTCGCACACGATGGCGCTGATCAGCGCCGCCGGCGTCACGTCGAAGGCCGGGTTGGCGGCGGCGACGACCTCGGGCGCGATCGCCACCCGGGCCGGCGTGCCGTCGGGCGCCAGGCCGCAGACGGTGCGCACTTCCTCGGCGGCGCGCTCCTCGATGGGGATGGCGGTGCCCGCCAGGCATTGCCAGTCGATAGTGGTGGAGGGCGCCACCACGTAGAAGGGCACGCCGTGGGCGCGCGCAGCCAGCGCCTTGAGATAGGTGCCCACCTTGTTGGCGGTGTCGCCGTTGGCGGCAATGCGGTCGGCGCCCACCATCACCAGGTCCACGCCGCCCCGGGCCATCAGGTGGCCGGCGGCGTTGTCCACGATGAGGGTAAAGGGCACGCCCGCTTCGCCCAGCTCCCAGGCGGTGAGCAGGCCCTGGTTGCGCGGCCGCGTCTCGCTCACCAGCACATGCACGGCGATGCCCGCCTCGGCCGCGGCGTAGATGGGCGCCAGGGCCGTGCCGCGGGTGACCGTGGCCAAGGAGCCGGCGTTGCAGTGGGTGGCGATGGTGAGGGCGCGCCGTTTCTCCGCCGCCAGGGCCGTGATGAGCTCCAGGCCATGGCGGCCGATGGCGCGATTGGCGGCCTCGTCCTCGGCGGCGATGGCGCGCGCTTCCGTCCAGGCGGCGGCTGTGCGCTCGGTCTCGGCCAGGGGGGCGAGGACGCGGCGCATGCGCTCCAGGGCCCAGTGCAGATTCACCGCCGTGGGCCGGGTCGCCGCCAGGGTGGCGCAGGCGGCGGCGAGCCCCCCGTCGCTCGGGTCGCGGCCCATGGCCAGGGCCACGCCGTAGGCGGCGGTGACGCCGATCAGCGGCGCGCCGCGCACCTGCATGCTGCGGATGGCGTGGGCCGCCTCGGCCAGGGTGGTGAGGTGGGCCGTGGCGCGGCGATGGGGCAGCAGGGTCTGGTCGAGCACGGCGACGGCGTCGCCCTCCTCCCAGATGCTGCGCGGGACTTTGAATTCACTCACGATCGCGCGATTCTAACCCACCCCTCCTCCCCTCGCCCGGCGCGGCGGAACGAGGGGAGGGGGTGAGGCCCTTTCACGGCAAGACGATGTCGAAGCGTGCCTGGGCCGCCTCGCCGCCGGGCTCCGGCCTGACCATCAGGCGGGCGCGCTCCTCCGGCCGCAGACGGGCCAGCAGGCCGTCGCGGCAGTTTTCCGGCGCGTCGGCGAAATACATCTGGGTGACGAAGGGCGGCCGGCCCGCCGCCTTGACGGCGAAGTGCACATGGGGCGTGCGCCCGCCGTAGGCCTTGGGAAACACGGTACGGAAGCGATAGGCGCCGGCGCCGTCGGTGACGGTCTCGCCCCAGCCCTGGAAGCCGGGGTCGATCGGGGCGGGCGACGTGTCGTCCTCGTGGTGGTAGCGGCCGTAGGCATTGGTCTGCCAGATCTCCACCGTGGCATTGGCCACCGGCGCGCCGCTGCGCTCCAGCACGCGGCCGCTGATCACCAGCAGCTCGCCCCGCGCCCGCTGCCCGCCCACCTGGGCCAGGTCGTTGTCCCTTTCGGCCGGTAACACCTTGGGGTAGAAGGGGCCGCGGGTCTGGGGCGGCGTGGGTGCCAGCTCCGCGCCACCGGCCGCGGTGGCCATTGCCAGTGCTGTGAGCAGGCTCATGGTCGTCCGTCTTGAGGAAAACATGGCTCTCCCTTGGCGGGGGTTCCTCTGTCTGACACAATTCCCGCCAGCCGGTTTCACTGACTCACTGACTACAAGACCATGCCCCATTTCCCCGCCCCCGTCGCCTCGCGCCTGCCCGCCGTGGGTACGACCATTTTCACCGTCATGTCGCGCCTGGCCCAGGAATGCGGCGCCATCAACCTGTCCCAGGGCTTTCCCGATTTCAACGCGCCGCCCCTGCTGTTCGACCTGGTGGCCAAGTACATGCACGCCGGCCACAACCAGTATGCGCCCATGGCCGGCATGCCCGCCCTGCGCCAGGCCATCGCCGCCAAGATCGAGGCCTTGTACGGCATGGCCTACGACGTGGAGCACGAGATCACCGTCACCGCCGGCGCCACCCAGGCCTTGTTCACGGCCATCGCCGCCCTGGTGCATCCGGGCGACGAGGTGATCGTGTTCGAGCCGGTGTATGACTCCTACGTACCGGCCATCGAGCTGCAGGGCGGCAAGGCCGTCCATGCGCGCCTGCGCTTCCCCGACTACCGGCCCGACTGGGAGCAGGTGCGCGCCCTCATCACGCCGCGCACGCGCATGATCATGATCAACACCCCCCACAACCCCACGGGCAGCGTGTGGCCGGCCGAGGACCTGCGCGCCCTGGAGGAGCTGGTGCGCGGCACGGGCATCGTGATCGTGTCGGACGAGGTCTACGAGCACATCGTGTTCGACGGCGCGCGCCACGAGAGCGTCGCCCGCTACCCGGGCCTGGCGGAGCGCGCTTTCGTCGTCTCTTCCTTCGGCAAGACCTATCACGTCACCGGATGGAAGGTGGGCTACGTGGCGGCGCCCCGCGAGCTCATGGCGGAGTTCCGCAAGGTGCACCAGTTCAACGTGTTCACCGTCAACACGCCTGTGCAGCTGGCGCTGGCCGACTACATGCAGGACGCCTCCCGCTACCTGGAACTGGCCGCCTTCTACCAGGCCAAGCGCGACTTCTTCCGCCGCCACCTGGAAGACTCGCGCTTCCAGCTGCTGCCCTGTGCCGGCACCTATTTCCAGTCGGTGCGCTACGACGCCATCACCGACGAGCCCGATCGCGCCTTCGCCGAGCGCCTGACGCGCGACACCAGGGTGGCGGCCATCCCCGTCTCCGTGTTCTATGCCAACGGCGAAGACAACAAGGTGCTGCGCTTCTGCTTTGCCAAGAACGAGGATACCCTGGCCGCCGCCTGCGAGCGGCTGCGCGCCGTGTAGGGGGCAGCCGCCACCCGCCTGGTGGCCGGGATGCCGTTCTGGAACTAAACTGGTATTCGGGATCAAGCTCGACGGGGCTCCGCCACCTGCGCAAACCGAAGGAGAGGCAGACATGGCCTTGTTTGTGATCGAACGCAATTTCGCCGAACAGCTGCAATTCACCGACGCCGCGGCGCGCCTAGTCACCGAAATCAACAGCGACGTGGGCGTGCACTGGCTGTTCTCGTTCCTGTCGGCCGACAAGAAGAAGACCTACTGTCTTTACGAGGCGCCCAACGCCGAGGCGATCCGTGAAGCGGCGCGTCGGGCCCACCTTCCCGCCGATGTCATCGTCGAAGTGACGGAGCTGCGTCCGGACGCGTTGCCTTGAGGGAACCGATGGGCCCGGACGTCGAGCGCCGATTCATCGGACGCCAGTCCGAACTCGACACACTCCATGCCGCGCTGGAATGCGCCGTGACGGGGCAGCCCCGCGTCGTCCTGCTCACCGGGGAGCCGGGCATCGGCAAGACGCGCACCGCGCAGGAGCTCGCGAGCCACGCCGAGCGGCGCGGTGTGCTTGCGCTGTGGGGGCGCTGCCCGGAAGAGCCCGGGGCGCCTCCCTACTGGCCGTGGCTGCAGCTGATCCGGCGCTATATCGCGCTGCACGACGAGCAGGTGCTCGGCCAGGTCATCGGGCCGGCCGCGGTGCACATTGCGGCGCTCGATCCGGAGTCGGCGCGTCCCGCGCCTGCCGAGGCGGACGCGGTGCAGGCCCGCTTCCGCCTGTTCGATGCCATCGCGGGTTTCTGGCAGCGCGCCAGCGGGCGCCAGCCGCTGTTGCTCGTGTTCGACGACCTGCATCGGGCCGATGTGCCGTCGCTGCGACTGCTCGAGTTCGTCGTGGCCGAGACCGGTGCCAGCCGGCTCATGGTGCTCGGCACCTACCGCGACTCGGAGGTCACGCGCCAGCACCCGTTGTCGGACACGCTGGCGCAGCTGCATCGGCACGCCCATGTGCAGCGCCTGTTGCTGGGAGGGTTCAGTCCGGCCGAGACCGCCCAGTTTGTCGCCGCCGCGGGGGTGGCCTCGCCCGAACTGGCCGCGGCGCTGCACGACCAGACCGAAGGCCATCCCCTGTTCCTGGCGGAGCTGACGCGTGACATCCTTCAGGCCCGCGACGCACCGCCGGCGCATGGGCGCCTTGGTGTCCGGCGCGTGCCCAAAGGGGTGCGAGAAGTCATCGGTGCGCGACTGAACCGCCTGACGCCGCCCTGTGTGCGCGTTCTCCGGAATGCTGCAGTCATCGGGCGGGTTTTTCGCTTCGACCTGCTGTGCCGTTTGCTCGACGACATGCCGCAGGAGCAATGCCTGGCCGCGATCGAGGAGGCGCAGACGGCCATCCTGGTGGACGAGTCGGCGGACCCCGGCAGCTACCAGTTCACGCACGCGCTGGTGCGCGACACCCTGTACGACGAGCTGCCCGTTTCGCAACGGGCCGGGCTGCACCAGCGGATCGCCGCGGCACTGGAGTCGCAATACCGGGACGACCTCACGCCCTGCCTGTCGGCGCTGGCCTATCACTACCACGCCGCGGGACCGGCGGGCGATGTGGCCAAGGCCATCGAGTACGCCACCCGGGCTGCCGAGCGCGCGACAGCGATGCAGGCTCACGAGGAGGCAGCCCGCCACTATCTGCTCGCCCTCCGCGCGCAGACAACGGCAGCGGGCGACGACGCGCGGCGCTGCCGCCTTCTGCTGGGCTTGGGCGGCGCCCAGAACAGCGCGGGAGACAGCTCTCGGGCGCTCGCCACCTTCACTGGGGCGGCCCAATGTGCCCGGCGCCTGGGCGACGCTTCCCTGCTGGCGCGTGCGGCGATCGGCTTCGGCAACGCCCAGTGGCGGCTGGGAGCCGAGGGCTCGCAGGCGGTCGATCTGATCCGCGAGGCGCTGGCGCTGGCGGCGCCGGCGGACACCCGTGAGCGCGTCTCGCTGCTGAGCGCCCTGTGCCGGGCACTGCTGTTTTCCAATCGGCCGGACGAAGCCGAAATGGCCCACCGGGAAGCGGTCGCGATCGCGCGTCGGCTGGGCGATCCCCTGGCCCTGTTTGACGCGCTGAGCGCCATCGTGTCCGGGAGATGGTTCCCCGAGCGGCTGGCGCTGCGCATCGAGGCGGCACGGGAAGCCGTCGAGCTGGTGCGGCGCGCCGGTCATCCGGAATGGCCGGTCTACGCGCTCACCGGGTGGTACGTGGGCGACTTGATGGAATCCGGTGACACGGCGCTCGCCGCGGCCACCGCCCGCTACCATCTCGTTACCGGCGAGACGACCCGTGAGCCGTTCATCGAGGCCGTAGCCCTGGCGGCGCTGGCGATGATCGCCACGCACGAAGGCCGTTTCGCCGAGGCCGAGCAGTTGGCCCTGCGGGCGCTGAGTTGCGGCGAGCGTTTCGACCGGGACAATGCCGCCGGCATCTTCGGCGTGCAGATGTTCACCATCCGGCGCCAGCAGGGCCGCCTGCGCGAGCTGGCACCGGTTCTCGGGAAATTTCTCGACAGCGAGGCGCAGGGCGCCATCTGGCTCCCGGGCCTGGCGATCCTGCACTGCGAACTCGGCGCACGGGAGCAGGCCCGCGCCATCTTCGAGAAGCTCGCGGCCGGCAACTTTGCCGGCATCGCCAACGATGCGATCCGCATCGCGAGCCTTGCCTATCTGGCCGAAGTCTGCGTCTGGCTGGGCGACGCGGCGCGCGCGGCCACCCTGTATTCCCTGCTCTTGCCCTACGCCGCGCGCAACATCGTGTTCGGCGCGCACACCGCATCGTTGGGCGCCGGGGCGCGCCTGCTCGGCATGCTGGCCACGACCCGGTCGCGCTGGGACGACGCGCAACATCATTTCGAGTACGCGCTGGCCTTCGATGCCCGGACCGGCGGGCGTCCCTGGCTGGCCTGTTCCCGCTGCGAGTTCGCGGCGATGCTGATGCGCAGGGCTCATCCCGGCGACCAGGAGCGCGCGCGGCCATTGGCGGCGGCGGCGCTCGACGATGCCCGGGAGCTGGGCATGAGCGGGCTCGAGGAACGCGTCCTCGGGCTGCAGCAGCAACTGGCGCAGGCCCGCAAGCAGAAGGTGCGCGTGGCCGGCCTGTCCGAGCGCGAGCTGCAGGTGCTGCGGCTCGTCGCCGCCGGCAAGACCAATCAGGAAATCGCCGCCGCTTTGTGTCGCAGCCCGAGCACGGTGGCGATCCATGTGCGCAACATCCTCGACAAGACCCGGGCGGCCAATCGCGCGGAAGCCGCCGCATTTGCCGTTCGGCACGGGCTGCTGCCGCCCGGATAGTCAGTTCTGACTAGTATCGGACCGGCGCAAGAACTATCAGCTTGGTGGATGGCACGGCGTCCCGTCACGCGCATACTGCCCAGGCCTGTCGCGGTCCCCCCCGGTCGCTCCGCGACGCGCCAGATGCAGAGGCCGGTGTGATGAGAGGAGTCCTGTGATGACACGCTTGCATTTTTCCACCCTGTCCCTGGTGTGCGTGCTGGGCGCACCGGGTTTGTTGACACAGGCGGCTGCCGCGGAGCAAACCATGCCGGGGCATGTGATGGTGTCGCCGGCCGATCTGAAATGGGCCGATCTGCCGTCGCTGCCGCCGGGCGCGAAGGTCGCAGTCCTGGAAGGCCCGATGAACGAGGCCGTGCCGTTCACCGCGCGCCTGAGGTTTCCCGCGAACTACCGGATCCCGGCCCACTGGCATCCGGCCATCGAGCACGTGAGCGTGCTGTCCGGCACCTTTTACATGGGCGTCGGCGATGCGCTCGACCTGTCCAGGGGCAAGGCGGTGCCCGCCGGCGGCTTCGTGGTGATGCAGGTCAAGACGCCCCATTTCGCGTACACGACCAAGGAGCCGGTGGAGGTCCAGCTTCATGGCGTGGGGCCGTGGGGCATCACTTACCTCAATCCCGCGGACGATCCGCGTAACAAGCAGCAATAGTTCTTCGAAGGAGCGCTACCGTGACCATCGAACTCACAGCCGTCGATGGCGGCGCCGTGCAGGTCTCGCCCGAGATACTGCAGGCATTCAAGGCCGGATTCCGCGGGCCCGTGCTCGGCCCCGATGCTCCGGAATACGAGGAGACGCGCAAGATCTGGAACGCCATGATCGACCGCCGTCCGGGCCTCATCGCGCGCTGCACCGGCACCACGGATGTCGTGGCCGCCGTGCGCTTCGCGCGGGCCCACCAGTTCCTGGTCTCCGTGCGCGGCGGCGGCCATAACATCGCCGGCCTTGCCGTGTGCGAGGGCGGCCTGATGATCGACTTGTCGTTAATGAAAGGCGTATGGGTGGATCCGAAGGGCCGCACGGCGCGCGCCCAGGCCGGATGCACCCTCGGCGACGTGGATCGCGAAACCCAGCTCCATGGCTTGGCCGCCGTGCTCGGCTTCGTCTCGGCCACGGGCATCGCCGGCCTCACGGTGGGGGGCGGCTTCGGCTACCTGACCCGCCGGCACGGCTGGACCTGCGACAACCTGGTGTCGATGGAAGTGGTCACGGCGGAGGGCAAGGTCGTGCGCGCCGCCGCCGACGAGAACGCCGAGCTGTTCTGGGCGCTGCGGGGCGGCGGCGGCAATTTCGGCATCGTCACGTCCTTCGAATACCGGCTGTTCCCCGTCGGGCCCGAGATCCTCGGCGGGGCCATCGCCTGGCGCGCGGAGGAGGCAAGAGAGGTGCTCAGTTTCTATCGCCGATTCACCGCCGAGACACCGCGCGAGACCACCTGTGTGGCCGTGCTGCGCATCGCGCCGCCGGCGCCGTGGCTGCCCAAGGAGATCCACGGCCAGCCCATCGTCGCCGTCTTTGTCTGCCACAGCGGCAGCATCGACGAGGGCGAGAGAATCGTCGCGCCGCTGCGCGCCCTGGGCCGGCCGGTGGCCGACATCGTGACGCGCCGACCCTACACCCAGATGCAAAGCCTGCTCGACGCCACCCAGCCCAAGGGGCGACGCTATTACTGGAAGTCCCACTACCTGCCGGGGGTCGATGCGAAGGCGATCGACGTGGTGATCGATCACGCCGCGCGCATGCCCTCACCCTACTCGGCGATCATCTTCTTCCAGCTGCAGGGGGCGCTGGGCGAACTGCCTGCGGGCCACTCGCCGGCCGGCAACCGGGATGCCGCCTTCGTGCTCAACATCGCAAGCTCCTGGGAGAACGCCGCGGACGACGCCGCGAACCTGCGCTGGACGCGGGACTGCTTCGAGGCGACGCGGACGTTCTCCACCGGCGGCACCTACATCAACTTCCTCACGGAGGAAGAAGGGCGGGATCGCATCGAGGCGGCCTACGGCAAACCGATCCTCGAACGACTCGGCGCGCTCAAGAAGAAATACGACCCCGACAACATGTTCCGGCACACAAAGAACATTTCGGGTTGCGCGTAGCTGCAGTCTCGCCAAGCGCGGCGGGCGATCATCTGGGCGGCGCCGCAAAATTTCTCTTGCCTTCTTCCGGGATTCGTTCAAACTAGCGGCCTGCGGCAAAGAAAACCAGTCACCTCGCCGCTGCCCAAGTTCTTCAATCTGCTTCGTCCTCCTCGACTG
>JBMOQT010000142.1:0-9050 GCA_049320945.1 Pseudomonadota bacterium | reverse complement strand
AATGGCTGCCGAGGAAGCCGCCGGTGAGATCGCCGATATAGCCGGCGCCCAGGGCCTCTATGATGCCCAGCAGCAGTCCGCCGGCCATGGCGCCCGCCAGGTTGCCGATGCCGCCCAGCACGGCGGCAGTGAACGCCTTGAGACCAAGCATGAAGCCCATCTGGTAGTGGGCGATCTCGTAGTAGGTGCCCACCATGAGCCCGGCCAGGGCGGCTAGGGCCGAGCCGATGACGAAGGCGGCAGCGATGACGCGGTTGATATTGATGCCCATCAGTCCCGCCACCATTTGGTCCTGGGCCGTGGCGCGCATCGCCGTGCCCAGCTTGGTGCGGTACACCAGCCACATCAGCCCGACCATGGTGGCCGCCGACAGGAACAGGATCGCCACCTGGACGTTGGTGATGAGGGCATTGCCCACGTGGTAGCTGGTCTTGTCGATCATTTGCGGAAAGTTGATGTAGTTGCGTCCCCAGATGATCATCGCCACGTTCTGCAGCACGATGGACATGCCGATGGCGGTGATCAGGGGCGTGAGGCGCGGCGCATGGCGCAGCGGGCGGTAGGCCAGGCGCTCCAGGCCATAGCCCAGCAGCATGCAGGTGGGCGCCGCCACCAGCAGGCCGATCAGCAGGATGACCAGGGGAGGAAGCTGGGTATGGGCGGCAAGCGAGGTGATGACGGTGAAAGCAACCATTGCGCCGATCATCACCACTTCGCCGTGCGCGAAATTGATGAGACCGATAATGCCATAGACCATTGTGTAGCCTAGCGCCACCAAGGCGTAGACCGCTCCCAGGGTCACGCCGTTGATCAGCTGTTGCAGGAGGATGTCCATAAGAAAAACCTTAGGCGAAGAAGCGGATGCGCGCCGTCGTGCAACGCACAAAAGAGGAACTACTTAGAGAAACGGCACCCGAGGGTGCCGTTTCGTCTGTCAAGATGGCGGAAATTACTTCTTCGCTTCTTCTTTCTGGGGCTCGGCCGCCGCCACCGGAGCGGAGCCGCCGTGCACCGCCACCGTCTCGAGCTTGCCGCCCTTGATGGTGAACACGGTGATGGCGCCGTTCTTGACGTCGCCCTTCTCGTCGAATTCGATCTTGCCGGTCACGCCGTTGTAGCTGGTCTTGCCCACTTCCGGCAGGTACTTGGCGGGGTCGACCGAGTTGGCGCGCTTCATGGAGTCGATCAGTACCATGGCAGCGTCATAGGAGTACGGGGCATAGATCTGGATCTGGCCATACTTCTTGGTGAAGTCCTCGACGAACTTCTGTCCGTTGGGCAGCTTGTCCACCGGCAGGCCGGCCTGAGTGCAGTAGATGCCTTCGGAGGCATCGCCCGCCAGCTTGACGATTTCGGGGGTGCAGCCGCCGTCGCCGGTCATGAACTTGGCCTTGATGCCCAGTTCCTTCATCTGCTTCAGCATCGGGCCGCCGGTGGCATCCATGCCGCCGTGGAAGATGGCGTCGGGCCTCTTGGACTTGATCTTGGTGAGAATGGCCTTGAAGTCGGTGGCCTTGTCGTTGGTAAATTCGCGCGCGACGATCTCGGCGCCGGCTGCCTTGGCGGCCTTCTCCACTTCGTCGGCCAGACCCTGGCCGTAGGCGGTACGGTCGTCGATGATGGCGATCTTCTTGGCGCCCAGTTCCTTCACCAGGAAGGTGCCGTCAACGCTGCCCTGCTGGATGTCGTTCGCCATCACGCGGAAAGCGGTCTTGAAGCCCTGCTGGGTGTATTTCGGGTTGGTGGCCGAGGGAGAGATCTGGGGAATGCCGGCGTCCGCATAGATCTTGGACGCGGGAATGGTCGTTCCGGAGTTCAGGTGGCCGACCACACCGGCAACCTTGGCATCCACCAGCTTCTGGGCGACCACGGTGCCGACCTTCGGGTCGGCCTGGTCATCCTCGCCCATCAGCTCGAACTTGATGATCTTGCCGTCGATTTCGATATTCTGTGCGTTGGCGTCCTCGATCGCCAGGCGCGCACCGTTCTCGTTGTCCTTGCCCAGGTGCGCAATAGGCCCGGTGAGCGGCGCCACATGGCCGATCTTCACCACCATCTCGGGCTTGGCGGCGGGCGCCGGAGCAGCGGTCTGGGGAGCAGGCGCGGGAGCGGCCTCTTCCTTCTTGCCGCAACCGAACAGCGCGATGGCGGCGGCGACGCCAAGTGTGATGCCTTTCATCGAGAATTGCATAGTTATCGTCTCCGGGAAATTGGCAGGAACTTGGTTGACGTTGTTCTACTATATATAGCGCCGCGCATTGTGCGCGCCGCCGCCTCGGTATGTCAATACGCGGCACCGCGCCGCTGCTGGCCGCGACAGCGAAAAAAAAGCCAGCGCTGGGCTGGCTTTTCTTGTACCCGCCGGGAGGCTGGTTACTGCTTCAGCACCCACTCGGCGAGGCTCTTGGCTTCGGCGTCGGTCACAGCGGGGTTGGGCGGCATCGGCACTGCGCCCCACACGCCCGAGCCACCCTTCTGGATCTTGGTGGCGAGCTTGCCGGCGGCATCGCCCTGGCCCTTGTACTTGGCGGCGACTTCCTTGAAGGCCGGGCCCACCACCTTCTTATCCACCGCGTGACAGGCTAGGCAGCCCTTGGCCTTGGCCAAGTCCGCGCTGGCAAACACGGGCGCGGCGATGACCGTGGCGGCAGCCGCAAATGCTAGAGATTTCAACAATTTCATCGACTTCCTCGTCTGGGCTAGTTGAAAAACCGCGCCGAGTCTAATCCAAATCCGCGCCTTTGCATACCCGTTCAAGACAAGCAAAGTCATCAATCGGCGCCAGGCACTTAACGCCGCTGCACACCCAGGCGTTGACACGGGAAGGGACGGGGTGGTCGAGCACGCCGGGCAGGCCGGAGGCTGATTCCGTAAGGGCCAGGACGAGGGTATCGGCTCCGGCCACCGCCGCCAGGCGCCGCTGCCATTCGCCAACCTGCGCGTCGGGGCCGCGCAGGACGACGATGCGTGCCGGGACCAGGTGCTCGCCCAGGGCGGTCAACAGGGTGCTTGAGCCGCCGGGGGCGCGTTCGAAGTGACTGCGGAACAGCTGCAGCACACGCGCCGCGGCATCCACGTAAGCGCTCTCTCCCAGCAGATGGCCCAGGCGCTGCAGGGCAAGGGCGGCCACGCCGTTGCCCGACGGGGTGGCGTTGTCGTGGCCCGGCTTGGCGCGATGAATGAGGCGTTCGTGGTCGTGGCTGGTGAAAAAGAAACCGCCCTCCGCTGGGTCTTCGAACTGTTCCAGCAGCACTTGCGCCAGCCGGCGGGCGAAGTCCAGGTCCTCCCCGCGAAACTGCGCCTCCATCATGGCCAGCAGGGCATTCAGGAGGAAGGCGTAATCGTCCAGATAGGCATTGAGATGGGCGCGGCCGTCCTTGTAGGTGGCCAGCAGGCGGCCGTCGCGCCACAGCGCGGCCTTGATGAACTCCAGGGCCCGGCGCGCCGAGTCCAGCCAGTCCGGGCGGTCCAGCAGCCGGCCGGCATGGGCCATGCCGGCGATCATGAGGGCGTTCCAGCTGGTCAGCACCTTCTCGTCCCGGCCGGGGCGCACGCGTCGCTCCCGCGCCGCCAGCAGCTTGGCGCGCGCCGCCGACAGCAGAACCTGGCACTGCTCCGGCGTGCGCTCCAACAGGGCGGCCACTTCCTCGGGCGCCTTGGCCACGTGCAAATGCCAGTGACGTCCTTCGAAGTTGGCGGGGCGGTCCAGCCCGTAGTGGCGCTCCACCACCGCATACTCGTCGGCGGTCAACAGGCTGCGCACCTCCTGGGGCGTCCAAACGTAGTACTTGCCCTCCTCCCCTTCCGAATCGGCGTCCAGGGAAGAGTAGTAGCCGCCCTCGGGCGCCTGCATCTCGCGCATCACCCAGGCGGCCGTCTCCTCGGCCACGCGCCGGAACAGGGGATCGCCGGTCACGCGCCAGGCCTCGGCGTACAGGCGCAACAGGGGGCCGTTGTCGTAGAGCATCTTCTCGAAATGGGGGATGGCCCAGTAGGCGTCGACGCTGTAGCGGCAGAAGCCGCCGCCCAGCTGGTCGTAGATGCCCCCTTCCGCCATGCGCCTCAGGGTAAGCAGGGCCATGTCCCGGGCGCGCCCGTCCCCCTGGCGCAGCAGCAATTCCAGGTCCGGGGCATGGGGAAACTTGGGGGCGCCGCCGAAGCCGCCGAAACGCCGGTCGAAGTGCTCGGCCAGCTGGTCGATGGCCTGGGCGATGGGCGCGGCCGACAGGGGCTGCGCCGCCCCGCCCGCTTCCGGCCCGGTGCGCGCCAGCACGGCCAGCAGGCTGCGGTTCTGTTCCTCGATGTCGCCGCGGCGGCTGCGGTAGGCCTGGGCCACGCGCTCCAGCAGGTCGGGGAAGCCCGGCAGACCGTAGCGGGGCTGCTTGGGGAAATAGGTGCCGCCGAAGAAGGGCGCACCGTCCGGCGTGAGGAACATGGTCAGGGGCCAACCGCCGGCGCGCTGGGTCAGCATTTGGTGCGCAAGCTGGTAGATCTGGTCCAGGTCCGGCCGCTCCTCCCGGTCCACTTTGATATTCACGAACAGCCGGTTCATGACCGCGGCCACCTCCGGGTCCTCGAAGGACTCGTGGGCCATGACGTGGCACCAGTGGCAGGCGGAATAGCCGATGGACAACAGGATCGGCCTGTCTTCGCGCCGGGCCAGGGCCAAGGCTTCCTCGTTCCAGGGATACCAGTCCACCGGGTTGTGCGCGTGCTGCTGGAGATAGGGCGAGGTTTCCTGGGCGAGGCGGTTGGCCATGGCGTTCTCCCCTGGGCGGGTGGTGGAATGCGGTCGGCTGAACCTGTTGGTCAGCGGACCGGTGCGGGAGTTCAAGTACGCGAAGAGCCTGCCAGCATCACGCCAGCGGTGACGAACAGGCCGCCGAAGACGCGGTTCTGGAGGCGCATGGCGCGGGCGTTGTGCAGCCAGTGCCGCAGGCGCGCGGCCAGGCCGGCGTAGGCGGCCATCACTGGCACGTCCACCGCGAACATGGTGGCGGCGATGATCAGGTACTGGGGCAGCTGGGGCGCGCGCGGATCGATGAACTGGGGCACCAGGGCGGCGATGAAGACGATGGCCTTGGGATTGGTCAGGTTCACCAGCAGGCCCTGGAGCAGCAGGCTGCGCTGCGCCTGGCCCAGGTCCTGGGGCGGCATCTCCATGCTTACCGCGCTACGCCACTTGTGCACGCCCAGATAGACCAGGTAGGCGGCGCCGATGAACTTGACGATGTCGAAGGCCAGCGCCGAGGCCGCCAGCAAAGCCCCGAGGCCCGTGGCGACGATGGCGATATGCACGCCGAGGGCCAGTTCCAGGCCGAGGATGGTCGCCAGGCTGCGGCCCACGCCATAGCGCAGCCCGCTGGCCATGCTCAGCACGGCGCCGGGACCCGGCGTAACGGCAATGACAACAGAAGCGACGAAAAAGGTCAGCCACAGGCTCGGGCTCATGATGATTCCCGGGTGAAATCAGCCGGCCTTCACTGCCAGCACGCGGGCGCCGAGAATGCGCCGCAAATCCGCCGGCGACAGGCGGAACACGGAATTGGGCGTGCCGGCAGCGGCCCATATGGGATCGAGGACCAGCAGGTCTTCGTCGATCAGCACTATCACCGGACCGGCATGGCCCACCGGGGCCACGCCGCCGATGACGAAACCGGTCTTTTCGCGCACGAAGGCGGCATCGGCCTTGCCCACGGGCTCGCCGATGGCTGCCGCCACCCGCTGCTCATCCACCCGGTTGCTGCCGCTCGCCACCACCAGCACGGCGCTATCGCTGTGCCTGGCGCGGAAGACGATGGACTTGGCGATCTGGGCGACGCTGCAGCCGATGGCCGCGGCGGCGGCGGCCGAAGTGCGCGTGTCTTCATCGAAAGTGACGATCTCGGCAGCGATGCCCAGTTCGGTAAGGGCGCGCACCACGCGCGCGGCGGAAGGGGATGACAGGAGTTCCATGGCAGGCGATGTTACCCTGTCAGTGCCGCGCTAACCACCCTGGGCCGCGGGCGGGATGGCCTCCAGCGTCTGCCGATAGATCCGGGAGCGCGCGCCGCCCAGGCTCACGGCCCGCTGCGCCGCCTGGCGCGCCTCGTCGGTCCGCCCCTGCTCCAGCAGCACATGGGCCAGGTTGTTCCAGGCGTCGGCTGCCTCGGGGTGGTCCTGGGTCGCCCGCCGATAGGCCGCCTCGGCGGCGGCCAGGTCGCCCAACCCGTAGGCAGCGTTGCCCTGGCCGATGCGCGCCACCAGGTTGTCCGGCCAGCGCACCAGCGCCGTCTCGTAAGCGGCGCGGGCGGCCGCGGGCGCAGCCCGCTCCAGGGCCACGACCGCCCCCAGGTAGCGGGATTCCTCGGCGGTGGCGGGCAGACGCTGGGGCGGCAGGGCGAGCATGGCCCAGTGGCTGCTGCGCGCCCAGGTGCGCTCAAAGGTGGACAGGGACATCACCAGGTGCCGCTCCAGGCCCGAGCGCAGGATCAACTCGCCCTGGGGCAAGTCGTAGCCCACCACCACCGCGTAGTGCCACTTGGGGAAAATGGGCAGGGACAGGTTCTGCAACACCACCACCGGGTTGCCGGCCGCCACCTCCCGCAGCAGGTCCTCCAGCCGTGGCCGCAGGGTATAGGCGACGAAGCCGTGGCGCCGTGCCGCGGCCAGCATCTCCACCTGCAGGCTGCCCTCCCGGCCGGGCAGATAGACCTGCTCGCGCAAGGCCTCGGGCGAGGTCTGGGCTCCCCCCCGCACCAACACCGTGGCCAGGGCGGCGGGTCCGCACTGGAAGGCGTCCTGGGGGAAGAAGGGGGTGTCGGTCAGCTCCGCCCGGAGCGGCAGCCCCGCCGGCGGCGCCGTTTCCAGGCCGCGCGTCTGCGGCCCGGCGCAGCCGGCCAGGACCAGCGCCGCCAGCAGGGCGGCGCTCCAGGAAGCCCCCGGCCGCACGGTCAGCGGATCGAGCGGGTGAACGGGAAGACCTTGGTGAAGCCCAGGATGTCGGTGATCAACAGGATGACGAAGATCGCCAGCAGCACGCCCAGGACGCTGTCACCTCCCGCCGGCAACTGATCGATGCGCCCGGCGAGCCGGGTCACTTCCTCGTCGGACAGGGCGGCGACCCGGTCCTGGGCCGCCTGGGGATCGATGCCCTGGCTTTGCAACTGGGCGCGCACCGCATCGCGTGCCAGGAACGAATGCAGCTTGTCGCGGGCGGTGGCCGCCTCCGCCGGGCCGGCGACCTGGTCGGTGCCGACGATACCGGCGGCCGCAGGCAGAGGCATGCCGGCACCCAGCATGCACACGGTGACCACATAGACGACGAAACGGGTAAAGGCATTTTTCTTCATGATGGCGCTCCAGTGGAAAGGGAAAAGACCGGGGGAGCGGGCAAGACTGCACGCTCCAGCCTATGGACCAGCATTAGCGCAAAGAAATTCCGCTTTTGCGCGCCGACAGGGAAGATTCCGCCCCGTCGCCGATAGACGGTCAGCGGCGCGTGAGCTGGCTGACATCCCGCACCGCGCCGGTGGCCGCCGAGGTGGTCATGGCGGCATAGGCCTGCAGCGCAGCGGACACGTGGCGCTGGCGGCTCTTCGGCTTCCAGGCCTTGTCGCCCAGGGCCTCCATGGCGGCGCGGCGGCGCGCCAGCTCCTCGTCGGACACGGCCAGGCGGATGCTGCGGTTGGGAATGTCGATCTCGATGGTGTCGCCTTCCTGCACCAGGCCGATCTCGCCCCCTTCCGCCGCCTCGGGCGAGCAATGGCCGATGGACAGGCCCGAGGTGCCGCCGGAGAAGCGTCCGTCGGTGAGCAGGGCGCAGGCCTTGCCCAGGCCCTTGGACTTGAGATAGCTGGTGGGGTAGAGCATCTCCTGCATGCCCGGCCCGCCCTTCGGGCCCTCGTAGCGCACCACCACCACGTCGCCGGCGACGATCTGGTTGCCCAGGATCTTCTCCACCGCTTCTTCCTGGCTCTCGCAGATGCGGGCCCGGCCGGTGAATTTCAGGATGGATTCATCGACCCCCGCGGTCTTGACGATGCAGCCCTCGCGCGCGATGTTGCCGTAGAGCACGGCCAGTCCGCCGTCCTGGCTGAAGGCGTGTTCCTTGCTGCGGATCACGCCCTTGACCCGGTCGCTGTCCAGGGTGGGGTAGCGCCGCTCCTGGGAGAAGGCCGTCTGGGTGGGCACACCGCCGGGGGCGGCGCGGAAAAAGGTATGGATGGCCTCATCCCGGGTGCGCACCACGTCGTACTGGTCCAGGGCCTCGCCCAGGGTCTTGCTGTGCACCGTGGGCACGTCCCGATGAAGCAGCCCGGCCCGGTCCAGCTCGCCCAGGATGCCCATGATGCCGCCGGCCCGGTGCACGTCCTCAATATGCACGTCCGACACCGCTGGCGCCACCTTGCACAGGCAGGGCACCCGGCGCGAGATGCGGTCGATGTCGGCCATGGTGAAGGCCACTTCCGCCTCCCGCGCCGCCGCCAGGAGATGCAACACGGTGTTGGTGGAGCCGCCCATGGCCACGTCCAGGCTGATGGCATTCTCAAAGGCCTGGAAGCTGGCGATGGCCCGCGGCAGCACCGAGGCATCGTCCTGCTCGTAATAGCGGCGGGCGAGTTCGACGATCAGGCGGCCGGCGCGCAGGAACAACTGCTTGCGGTCGGCGTGGGTGGCGACCACGGTGCCGTTGCCGGGCAGGGACAGGCCCAGGGCCTCGGTCAGGCAGTTCATGGAGTTGGCGGTGAACATGCCGGAACAGGAGCCGCAGGTGGGGCAGGCCGAGCGCTCGAAATCCTCGGCCTCCTGGTCGGTGACCTGGTCGTCGGCGGCCTTGATCATGGCGTCGATCAGGTCCACGGCGATGGTCTTGCCATGCCATTGCACTTTGCCTGCCTCCATCGGCCCGCCGGAGACGAACACCGCGGGGATGTTGAGGCGCAGCGCCGCCATGAGCATGCCCGGGGTGATCTTGTCGCAGTTGGAAATGCACACCATGGCGTCGGCGCAGTGGGCGTTGACCATGTACTCCACCGAGTCGGCGATCAGCTCGCGCGAGGGCAGGGAAT
>JBMOQT010000141.1:0-9060 GCA_049320945.1 Pseudomonadota bacterium | reverse complement strand
CAAGCGCCCACAGGCGCGGGCCGAAGCCACAAGTCCCCCTTTCGGCACCGAGCCGGAGAACCCCCTGACCTTGCGGCGAAGGCTGACTTGCGCAGCAAGTCAAGCGCCGCAGGCGCGGGCCGGAGCCACAAGTCCCCCTTTCGGCACCGAGCCGGAGAACCCCCTGACCTTGCGGCGAAGGCTGACTTTGTAGGCCGCGAGCTTTTCCTTCATTTCCCCCCTTCCACATCCGATAATGGGAGTCAGAGGGAGCCGCCTCCGGCGGCGCAGTGGGAAGGGCAGCGATGGCATCCAAGGGCAAGAAGGCAAGGCAGCTCCCGCTCCAGGGATTGCCCCCCGAGGCCCGGTGGCTGGCGACGGAGATCATCGGCGGCCATATCGAAGCCTCGCCCATTCCCACTTTCGTCATCGATGCCGCCCATACCGTCACCCACTGGAACAAGGCCTGCGAGGTGCTGACGGGAACGGCCGCGGCGCAGGTGATCGGCACGCACGAGCAATGGCGCGCCTTTTACTCCAGCGAGCGGCCGGTGCTCGCCGACCTCATCGTCGATGGCGCCGACGCCGCGGAAGTGGCGCGCTTCTACCCGGGAAAGTGCCGCAGGTCCAAGCTCATCGACGGCGCCTACGAGGCCGAGGACTTCTTCCCCAGGTTCGGCGACGGCGGGCGCTGGCTGTTCTTCACCGCCGCCCCCTTGTGCGATGGCGCGGGACGCATCATCGGCGCCATCGAAACCCTCCAGGACGTCACCGAGCGCCGCCGCGCCCAGGCAGCCATGGAAGAAAGCGAGATGCGCAAGTCGGCCATCTTGGAGACCGCCCTCGACTGCATTATCACCATCGATCACGAGGGGCGCATCATCGAGTTCAACCCCGCGGCGGAGAAGACCTTCGGCCACACCCGCGGCCAAGCCATCGGCAGGCCCATGGAAGACCTGATCGTGCCGCCGCATCTGCGCGAGCGGCATCGCCGGGGCTTCGCCCGCTACCTCGCCACCGGGCGCAAGGCGATTCTGGGCCGGCGCATCGAGATGTCCGCCGTGCGCGCCGACGGCAGCGAATTCCCGGTCGAACTGGCCGTCTCGGTGGTGCACATCGGCGGGCGGCCGGTATTCATCGGCTTTGTGCGCGACATCACCGAACGCAAGGCGGTCGAGGCGGCCCTGCGCGAAAGTGAAGAGCGCTATCGCCAACTGAGCATCACCGACGGTCTCACCGGGCTGTTCAACTCCCGGCACTTCTACGAGCAGATCAAGCACGAGTCCGAGCGCGCCGAGCGCTACCAGCGGCCCCTGTCCCTGCTGGTGCTCGACGTGGACAACTTCAAGGAGTTCAACGACCGCTGCGGCCACTTGGAAGGGGACCGGGTGCTGGTGCGCCTGGCGGAAACCATCCGGGGCTGCCTGCGCCGTCCGGACAGCGCCTACCGTTACGGTGGGGAGGAATTCGTCATCCTGCTGCCGGAGACGCCCCTGAGTGAGGCGCGCGCCGTGGCGGAGCGCCTGCGTGAGTGCTTCGAAGCACTGGAATTCCACCCGGCGCCGGGGCTAACCCTGCGCAGCTCCGTCAGCATCGGCGCCACCCAATACGTGCCGGGCGAGGACATCAAGGATTTCGTCCGCCGTGCCGACGAAGGCACCCTCCGGGCCAAGCGCCTGGGCAAGAACCGGGTCGTGGTGATGGAGTAAAGGCCGCTGCCGGCCCAAGTGCTCGTTCCGGACGGGGCGCTCCCTGGTGTTTTTGTTGGCGCCCTATATAATCAGCCACGCCAACAACATAGTAGGGAGCGGAGACGGCATGAAATTTCCTATTCGAAGGGTGATGGCCCTGCTCGCCAGCGGCGCGTTACTAGGTTCTGCCGCCCGGGCCGAGCCGGGTGTAGCCCCGACGTCGGTGCTGCTGGGACAGTCGGTGGTGCTGAGCGGCCCGCTGGCCGAGAACGGCATCTATTATACCAAAGGCATAAACTTATATCTGGATCAGGTCAATGCCAAGGGCGGCGTGCACGGGCGGCGCATCGAGCTGCGCACCTTGGACGACGCCTACGATCCCCAGCGCACGACCCAGAACACCCGCAAGCTCATCGAGGAGGATCGGGTTTTCGCCCTGTTCGGCTATGCCGGCACCGGCTCGGCGCTGGCCGCGCAGCCGCTGGCCCAAAAGGCTGGCGTGCCGCTGGTGGCGCCGTACACCGGCGCCGACGCGCTGCGCGAGAAGACCTCCCCGGTGACCTTCCATGTGCGCGCCAGCTACAGCGACGAAATGCTGAAGATCGTCGAGCAGCTGGTCACCGTCGGGGTGAAGGATATCGCGGTCGCCTACCAGGACGACAATTTCGGCAAGGCGGGTCTGAAGAGCGCCGAGGAGGCGCTGAAGAAATTCAAGCTCCAGGCCGTGGCCAGCGGCGCGATCGCGCCGCCCAGCTACGACGCCGCCCACGCGGCCCGGATGGTGGCCCAGGCGAAGCCAGGAGCGGTGATCCTGGCCACGGCGGGCAAGGCCTCCGTGTCCTTCGTGCGCGAGTATCTCAAGACCGGCGAGCGCGCCCAGTTCTTCGGCCTGTCGGTGGTCAGCAGCGCCCAGCTGGTCAAAGAGCTGGGCACCGAAGCCTCGGGCATCGCCATCGCCCAGGTCGTGCCCTCCCCCTGGAGTAACAAGTACGCGGTGGTGCGCCAGTACCGGCAGGCCCTGGCCGCCAGCCAGGACAGGCAGGAGCCGCACCACGTCTCATTGGAAGGCTATATCGCCGCCAAGATCCTGGTCGAGGCGCTGAACCGCGCCGGCAGGGATCTGACGCGGGACAAGTTCATCGCCGCCTTGGAGAGCATGCGCAATTTCGACCTGGGGGACTTCACGGTCGACTTCGCCCGCAACAAGCACAACGGCTCGTCCTACGTGGACCTGTCCATCGTCCGTTTGTCGGGCCAGATCGCCCAGTGACTAAGCGCGGCGCCACTCGGTAACGCCGCCCGGCTTGTCCTCCAGCACGATGCCCGCCTCCAGCAGTTCGGCGCGCAGGCGATCGGCCTCGGCATAGTTCCTGGCCTTCTTGGCGGCGGCACGGGCGGCGATGCGCGCCTCGATCTCCGGCACCGGCAGGCCCGTGGCGGGGCCTGCCTGGAGGAACTCCACCGGATCCCGCTGCAGCAGGCCCAGCACGCTCCCCAGGGCCTTGAGCAGGCCCGCGGCGCGCGCGTCGTGCGCGCGGTTCGCCTCGTTGGCCAGATCGAACAGCACGGCGATCGCCTCGGGCGTACCGAAGTCGTCGTCCATCGCCTCCTTGAAGCGCGCCGCATGGGGCTCGCTCCAGTCGAGGGCAATCGGCGCCGGCGGCACATTGTGCAGGGCGGTGTACAGGCGGGCCAGCGCGCTCTTGGCGTCCTCCAGGTGGGCGTCCGAATAGTTCAGGGGGCTGCGGTAGTGGGCGCGCAGGATGAAGAAGCGCACCACTTCGGCGTCGTACTTCTTGAGCACTTCCCGTATGGTGAAGAAGTTGCCCAGGGACTTGGACATCTTCTCGTCATCCACACGCACGAAGCCGTTGTGCATCCAGTAGTTCACGAAGGTGCAGCCGTGGGCGCCCTCCGACTGGGCGATCTCGTTCTCGTGGTGCGGGAACTGCAGATCCTGCCCGCCGCCGTGGATGTCGAAATGGGGGCCGAGCAGCTCGGAGCTCATGGCCGAGCACTCGATGTGCCAGCCGGGGCGCCCCCGTCCCCACGGCGAATCCCATTTCGCCTCGTCGGGCTCGCCCTCCTTGGCATGCTTCCACAGCACGAAGTCCAGGGGATCCTGCTTGCCCTCGGCCACCTCCACCCGCTCGCCGGCGCGCAAGTCTTCCAGCGTCTTGCCGGACAGGCGGCCGTAGCGGGGGAACTTGCGTACCGAATAGCACACGTCGCGGCTGCTGGCGACATAGGCGTAGCCGTTGCGCTCCAGCGCCGCGATCATTTTCTGCATCGCCGCCACGTACTGTGTGGCGCGCGGCTCGTGGTCGGGTTTGAGCACGCCGAGTGCCGCCGCATCCTCGTGCATGTACTCGATAAAGCGCCCGGTCAGCGTGGCAATGCTACTGCCCTGCTCCTGGGCGCGCTTGATGATCTTGTCGTCGATGTCGGTGATGTTGCGCACATAGACGACGCGATAGCCCGACGCCCGCAGCCAGCGCGTCACCATGTCGAATACCACCAGCACGCGGGCGTGGCCCAGATGGCAGTAGTCATACACCGTCATGCCACAGACATACATGCGCACCAGGCCGGGCTCGATGGGAACGAATACCTGCTTGTCGCGCGCCAGCGTGTTGTAGATCTTCAGCATGGAGGGAAATGGTGGAATCGGGTCGAAAAGGGGAGCATCCGGACGCAGACGGGGATCGGTTCGAAACAGGACGAACGATCGTGATCAAGACACTGTTTCTTGCTAGAATGCCCAGTCACTCAAGGGTCCGTCAAGACGAAGTTTAGCATGGCTCATCCTCTCTTTTCCGCTCTTGCCGCGCTCATGCTGGCGGTCGTGCTGACCGCGGCCCCGGCCCATGCCGATTCCCTGCAGGACGCCCAACGGCTCATGAAACAGGGCCAGCTGAAAGAGGCCCTGGAACGCACCGAGCAGGTCCTGTCGGGCAAGCCCAAGGATGCCCAGGCGCGCTTCCTCAAGGGCCTGATCCTCACGGAGATGAATCGTCCGGTGGAAGCCATCGCCGTATTCACCAAGCTCACCGAGGACTACCCCGAGCTGCCCGAGCCCTACAACAACCTTGCCGTGCTCTACGCCCAGCAACGCCAGTACGACAAGGCGAAGACCGCGCTGGAGATGGCCATCCGCACCCACCCGGCCTACGCCACCGCCTACGAGAACCTGGGCGACGTCTATACCCGCATGGCCAGCCAGGCCTATGACAAGGCGCTGCAACTGGACTCCTCCAACGTCGGCGCCCAGAACAAGCTGGCCCTGATCCGCGAACTGATGGGGACGACGGCACGGCCGCCGGTCTCCGTTCGCCCCGCCTCCGGCAGGCCGCAGATGGCCGCCGCGCCGGCCGAGCCGAAGCAGGCCGCGCCCGAAGCGAAGGCCGAAACCAAGCCGGCCGCACCCGCCCCCGAAGTGAAAGCCGCGGAAGCCAAGCCCAAGGCCGCGGCCGAGCCCCGACCCGTCGAGCCCGGCACCACCGCCGACGGCGAACAGACCGCCAGAAAGGCCGTCGCCGACTGGGCCGCCGCCTGGTCACGCAAGGACGTGAAGGCCTACCTGGCGCACTATGCCAGGGACTTCCAGACGCCGGGCGGCGAAGCACGCGCGGCCTGGGAGGCGGAACGCAGCCAGCGCATAGCCAAGCCGCGCTCCATCCAGGTGACGATCGAAGACCTGGAAGTCGCCATGGAGGGCGCCGACAAGGCCGTGGCGAGTTTCCGTCAGCATTACCGGGCGCCGGGCTTCAAGTCCTCCACGCGCAAGGCCCTCGTGCTGGTGAAGCGCGACGGCAAGTGGCTGATCCAGCAGGAGCGGATCGGAAGCTGATGGCGCGGCGTCTCGCCCCCTGGCTTGCCCCCCTGCTCCTGGCCTGGGCCTGTCACGCGTGGGCCGCCGAGCGCACCGACGGCACGTACTCCGATTCCGG
This sequence comes from Pseudomonadota bacterium, assembly GCA_049320945.1. Classification (GTDB taxonomy): domain Bacteria; phylum Pseudomonadota; class Gammaproteobacteria; order Burkholderiales; family Rhodocyclaceae; genus DYIB01. The sequence continues at coordinate 3,440 of JBMOQT010000141.1, read as the reverse complement.
GCCGGAAGCCATGCTGGCCCGGGTGTTCGAGCATCTGGAAGACAATCGCCTGGACGCCGCCCTGGGCCAGGTGGAGGCGCTGATCAAGGCCTATCCCAATTTCCGCCTCGCCCATCTCATCAAGGGCGATCTGCTGCTGGCGCGGGCCAGGCCCATCCAGACCTTCGGCAACGCCGCCAACGCCCCCGCCGACAAGTTGGCGGAGCTGCGCGAGGAAGCCGTCGCCCGCCTCAAGGGCTACCGGGAAAAGCCGCCTGCGAACTACGTGCCCCGCTACCTGCTGCAGATGCACCCGCAGCAGAAATATGCCGTGGTGGTGGATACCGAAAAGTCGCGGCTGTACCTGTATCAGAACGTGGACGGGCGGCCACGCTTCGTCGCCGACTACTACATCACCCATGGCAAGGCCGGCGCCGAGAAGTGGCGCGAGGGCGACAAGAAGACGCCCATCGGCGTCTACCACGTCACCGCCAGCCTGCCGCGGCAAAAGCTCGGCGACTTCTACGGCAGCGGCGCCTTCCCCATCAGCTATCCCAACGAGTGGGACAAGCGCCTGGGGCGCAACGGCCACGGCATCTGGCTGCACGGCACACCCTCCGACACCTTCTCGCGGCCGCCGCGGGCCTCCGACGGCTGCGTGGTGCTGGCCAACCCGGATCTCGATGCCCTGGCGAAGAACCTGCAGGTCGGCCTGACGCCGGTGATCATCAGCAACAGCATCGAATGGCTGTCCCTGGATGATTGGGAAGCGGAACGCAGCGCCCTGCGCCAGAGCATCGAAAGCTGGCGCGCCGACTGGGAGAGCCGCGACACGGAGCGCTACCTCAGCCACTACTCGCGCCGCTTCCGGTCCGGCAAACAGGATTTTCAGCAATGGGCCGCGCAGAAGCGCCAGGTCAATGCCGGCAAGCAGTGGGTCAAGGTGGAGACGCGCAACATCAGCATGTTCCGCAACCCCGGCAAGGACGAAGTGGTGGTGATCACCTTCGACCAGGACTACCGCAGCGACAATGTCAGCGACCAGATGAAAAAGCGCCAGTACTGGATCAAGGAAGACGGCGCCTGGAAGATCATCTACGAAGGCGCCGCCTGAGCGGACACGTTTTCCCTTTATCTCTCCGTCGAGTTCCCCATGAACAAGTTTCTTCTCCTCGCCGCCGGCCTGCTCCTCAGCCTCAACCTATTCGCGGCGAATCCCGTGGTGGAAATGAAGACCAATATGGGCACCATCGTGATCGAGCTGTATCCGGACAAGGCGCCCAAGACGGTGGACAACTTCCTGCAGTACGTGAAGGACGGTTTCTACGACGGCACGGTGTTTCACCGGGTCATCGACGGCTTCATGATCCAGGGCGGCGGCTTCAACGAGAAGATGGAGCAGAAGCCCACGCGCGGGCCCATCGAGAACGAAGCCAAGAACGGGCTGAAGAACGAACCGGGCACCATCGCCATGGCCCGCACCCGCGACCCCCACTCGGCCTCGGCCCAGTTCTTCATCAACCTGGTGAACAACGAGAACCTCAACTATCCGTCCTTCGACGGCTGGGGCTACGCCGTATTCGGCAAGGTCACCAAGGGCTTCGAGGTGGTGCAGGGCATCGCCAAAGTGAGAACCGGCAACGTGGGCATCCACCAGAACGTCCCGCTCACGCCGGTCGTCATCCAGTCGGCGCGCGTCGTCGGCGGGCAATCCAAGTAAGGAAAGGAGCATCCATGGTCAAGCTCACCACCAACTACGGCACCATCACCCTGGAGCTGTACGCCGACAAGGCGCCGGAAACCGTGAAGAACTTCCTCGGCTACGTCGAGTCGGGCTTCTACAACGGCACCATCTTCCACCGGGTCATCGACGGCTTCATGATCCAGGGCGGCGGTTTCGAACGGGGCATGAAGCAGAAAGCCACGGGCGAGCCGATCAAGAACGAGGCGGACAATGGCCTGGCCAACGACCGGGGTACCATCGCCATGGCGCGCACCCAGGCGCCCCACTCGGCCACCGCCCAGTTCTTCATCAACGTCAAGGACAACAGCTTTCTCAACTTCAGCGCACCCACGCCCCAGGGCTGGGGCTACTGCGTGTTCGGCAAGGTGGTGGAAGGCATGGACGTGGTGGACAAAATCAAGGCCGTTCCCACGGGCAGCCGCGGCTTCCACCAGGACGTGCCCAAGGACGACGTGATCATCGAGAAGGCGGAAGTGGTCTGAGTTTTGGCCACTCTCTTCATCTCCGACCTCCATCTCTGCGCCGCCCGCCCGGCGACCCATCGTCTCCTGTACGACTTCCTCGCCGGACCGGCGCGCCAGGCCCAGGCGCTGTACATCCTGGGCGATCTGTTCGAGTACTGGGCCGGCGACGACGATCTGGCCGATCCCTTCAACCGGGAAGTGTGCCAGCATCTCGCGCGCGTAAGCGAGGCGGGGGTGCGCCTGTATTTCATGGCCGGCAACCGGGACTTCCTGGCGGGCCCGGGCTTCGCCGCCGCCACCGGCGCCACCCTGCTGGCCGATCCCACGCTGGCCACCATCGAAGGCCGTGCCACCCTGCTGATGCACGGCGACACCCTGTGCACCGACGACCTCGCCTACCAGGCCTATCGCCACACGGTGCGCGACGCCGCCTGGCAGCAGGCGTTCCTGGCCAAGCCCCTGTCTGAGCGCAAGGCCATCATCGTCGGCCTGCGCGAACGCAGCGAATCGGCCAAGCGCGACAAGCCGGCCGCCATCATGGACGTGAACGTCGAGGCGGTGGCCCAGGCGCTGCGCCACCACGGCTATCCCCTGCTGATCCACGGCCACACCCACCGGCCGGCCCGGCACGAGCACCTGGTGGACGGCCGGCGCTGCCAGCGCTGGGTGCTGCCGGACTGGCATGATGCCGGGGGTGCGCTGCTGGTCACCGCCGACGCCGTGCGGCCGATGCCAGTGCCTGGGCGGGCGCCCCGGGATTGACAGGCATGCCCGTGCAAGTAAAATGAGCCTGCCCTGCAAAGGGGAGTAGCTTCTCGCCGCGGCGTCGTCATCCCGAGCCCAGGCTCCGGCGCCGCGGGCAATCGCCCGGTTGCAAGCAAGACCTTTGACCCTGCGGTCAAAGGTCTTTTGCGTTTACGGACCGCGGAACGGGGCGTCCGTGCAACCAAAGAGGAGCTACCATGGAAAGCCTGCTGTTCGTCCTGTCCGCCATCCTCGGCGCCCTGCTTCTGCGGCGCCTGCGCGATCGCCTGCCGCGCCCGGCCCGCGCTGTCTCCCGAACCCCGCGCGTCATCCGGCAGGTGCGCCCGCCGCGCCGGCGCACCTTCGATCACGATTTCCTGTAAGGGGAGGCCATGGAGACCATCGCCTCCCCGTGGATGTGGGCTGGCTTCGGCCTGTTCATCGTGGCTGCCACGGCGGTGGACATCATCGCCCTGAACCGCAAGGGAGCGGCCCCGGTGGGCTTCCGC
>JBMOQT010000140.1:0-9076 GCA_049320945.1 Pseudomonadota bacterium | reverse complement strand
ACCGCGCCACCCTGGAGTCGGAACTGGCCGCGGCCGCCGCCGGCGGCGTCACCAGCCTGTCCTGCCCCCCGGACACGGACCCGCCCCTGGACGAGCCGGGCCTGGTGGAAATGCTCAAGCACCGGGCACGCAGCCTGTCGCGCAGCCATGTCTACCCCATCGGCGCCCTCACCGTGCGCCTGGCGGGCGAGCAACTCACGGAGATGGCCGAGCTGCGGGAGGCCGGCTGTGTGGCCTTCAGCCAGGCCAATACGCCCATCGTCAACACCGAGGTGCTACTGCGCGCGCTGCAATACGCCGCCACTTTCGGCTTCGCCGTCTGGCTCCATCCCCAGGACCCGTTCCTGGGCCGCAAGGGCGTGGCCCACGACGGCGAGGTGGCCACCCGCCTGGGACTGCCCGGCATCCCCGCCAGCGCCGAGACCGTGGCGCTCGCCACCATGCTCCGGCTGGCGCGGGACACGGGCGTGCGCCTGCACGTGGCGCGCATTTCCTGCGCCGACGCCGTGGACCTGATCGAGGCGGCGCGGCGCGACGGCCTGGCCGTGAGCTGTGACGTGTCCATCAATCACTTGCATCTGTCGGAACGGGACATCGGCTACTTCAGCGCCCATGCCAACCTGGTTCCGCCCCTGCGCTCCCTGCGCGACCGGGACGTCCTGCGCCAGGCCCTGGCCGACGGCCGCATCGACGCTCTGTGTTCGGATCACACGCCCGTGGACGACGACGCCAAGCAGCTGCCCTTCGACGAGGCGGAGCCGGGCGCCACCGGCCTGGAGCTGCTGCTGCCCCTGACCCTCAAGTGGGCCCAGGAAATGCGCCTGCCCCTGGAGCGGGCGCTGGCGCGCGTCACCTGCGACGCGGCGCGCATCCTGGGGCTGGAGGCGGGCACCCTGGCGCAGGGCGCGGCCGCCGATGTGTGCGTCTTCGACCCCCAGGCGATGCTGCGCGTCACCCGCGACAGCCTGAAGAGTCAGGGCAAGAACACCCCCTTCCTGGGCTACGAGCTGCCAGGCAGGGTGGTCTACACGCTGGTGGACGGACGCGTGGTGTTCGAGGCGCGCTAGCGGGGCGCTCAGTCGCCAGCCTGCGCCAGCCGCTCCAGCGCCGCATCGCTCACGCCCGCCAGGCGCAGCCGTTTGCGCCGCGCCGTGGCACCGCTCACCAGTTCCACCGCGGCGCGGGCGAGGCCCAAACGCTCGGCCAGGAAGGCCAGCAGGCAGTCGTTGGCCTTGCCGTCCACGGGCGGCGCGGCCAGGCGGATCTTGAGGGCGTCGCCATGCACGCCGGCAACCTCGGTCCTCTTGGCGCCGGGCTGGACATGCACTGTCAGCAGCACCCTGCCTTCCGCCTCGCGCTTGAGCCAGGGCGGCGTCACATCAGCAGGGGCAGCAGGCCCGTGCGCACCCAGGCAAGCAGCAGCAGCGCGATCTGCAGCACCAGCAGCAGGACGATGGGCGACAGGTCCACGTTGGCGATGGGCGGGATCAGCCGCTGCAGCGGGCGCAGGAAGGGCCGCGCCAGGGCATTGAACAGGGGCGCCACGGGCGAATAGGGATTCACCCAACTCAGCACGGCGGCGATGATGACGACGCCGATGAGGATGTAGGCGGAATAGCGGATCAGCTCCAGGAAGCCGATGGCCAGCAGGCCGATCACCGCCAGCAGGGGCCCGCCGCCGAAGGCGTAACCCTTGAGCCAGAAGGCGATGGCGAGAGAAAGACTATGCACGCCCAAGGCCAGCACGAAGCTCGACAGATCCAGCCCCATCAGCCCGGGAATGACGCGCCGCGCCGGCCGCACCAGCCAGTCGGTAACCGCCACCACGAACTGGCCGATCTGGTTGTGAAAGGACACGCGCAGCCACTGCATGTAGAAGCGCACCAGCAGCAGGATGACGAAGAAGCCGGTGACGGCTTCCAGGATCAGGAGGGCGAGCTGGGTCAGCACCGGTTCAATCCTTTCCCAGCAGATCGCCCAGCTCGCGTCCCCGCGCCTCGGCGGCCTTCACTGCACGCACGATGGCCTCGGCCACGCCGTCCGCCGTCATGGACTGGAGCGCCGCCTCCGTCGTGCCACCCTTGGAGGTGACGCGGCTGCGCAGCACCGCCACGTCCTCGCCGCTGCCCGCCGCCAGGGCCACCGCGCCGACAAAGGTTTCCAGCGCCAGGGTGCGTGCCTCGGCCTCGCCGAAACCCAGCTCGCGCGCGGCGCGCTGCAAGGCCTCTACGAAGTAGAAGACATAGGCCGGGCCGCTGCCGGAGACGGCGGTCACCGCGTCCATCTGCGCCTCGTCGCCGATCCACAGGGTCTTGCCCACCGCCGCCAGCACCTGCTCCGCCTGGCCGCGTCCCGCCGCGTCCACCTCGGGCCCGGCGTACAGACCGGTGATGCCGGCACCGATCAGGGCCGGCGTGTTGGGCATGGTGCGCACGATGCGCCGGTGGCCGCCCGCCCAGCGGCAGATGTCGGCAATGCGCAGCCCTGCGGCGATGCTCACCACCAGCTGGTTCTTCAGATGGGGTGCCACCGGCGCCAGGGCGGCGCGCATCTGCTGCGGCTTCACAGCCAGAACCAGCACGTCGCAGGTCAGGGCCGCCGCCTCGGGCGCCTCGAAGCAGGCCACGCCGAAATCCCGTGCCAGGCGCTGGCGGTTGTCCGCCTGCAGCTCGATGACCTTGATGTCCGTGGCAACGAAACCTTTCTGCAACAAGCCGCCGATGAGGGCGGTGGCCATGTTGCCGCCGCCGAGAAAAGTGATCTTCATAGGATTTGCTTCCTCTCCTGACTGCGCGCGCGGGTGCCGAAGATGGCGCTGCCCACGCGCACGATGGTCGCTCCTTCGAGTATCGCCGCCTCCAGATCGTCCGACATGCCCATAGACAGGGTGTCCAGAGCAAGGCCGCGGGCATTCGCCGCATCGCGCAGCTGCCGCAGCAGGCGAAAGCGGCTGCGCAACAGGGTAGCATCCTGCGCGGGCTCGGGTATGGTCATGAAGCCGCGCAGGCGCAGATGGGGCAGCCGGGCGATGGCTGTGGCCAGATCCGCCGCCTCCTCCGGCGCCACGCCCCCCTTGCTCGCCTCGCCGCTGGTATTCACCTGCAGGCATACCTGCAGGGCCGGGCGGCCGGCGCGCGCCGCCGACAGGCGCTCGGCGATCTTCATGCGATCCACGCTATGCACCCAGTCGAAGTGCTCGGCCACCGCCCGGGTCTTGTTGCTCTGCAGTGGGCCGATGAAATGCCATTCCAGATCCAGATCGGACAGCGCGGCCATCTTGGCCAGCGCTTCCTGCACATAGTTCTCGCCGAAGGCCCGCTGCCCTGCCGCCGCCGCTGCGCGGATGGCAGTGTCGGAAAAAGTCTTACTGACCGCAAGCAGGCGCACGCTGCCGGGATCCCTGCCCGCCGCCCGCGCAGCGGCGGCTATGCGCCGCCCGACGGCTTGCAAGTTGGCGGAGATTGTTGCCATAATGCTTCGCGAGTATAGCGCAACTCCTTGTTCCTCCTTTTATCCGTAGCGGCCTCCTATAGCATGGACATCACCGAACTGCTCGCCTTCGCCGTCAAGAACAAGGCCTCGGATCTGCACCTGTCCGCCGGTCTGCCGCCCATGATCCGGGTCCATGGCGACGTGCGCCGCATCAACCTGCCGCCCATGGAGCACAAGGACGTACACAGCATGGTGTACGACATCATGAACGACGGCCAGCGCAAGCACTACGAGGAGAACCTGGAGTGCGATTTCTCCTTCGCGGTGCCCAACCTGGCGCGCTTCCGTGTCAATGCCTTCGTGCAGCACCGGGGCGCGGGCGCGGTGTTCCGCACCATTCCCTCCAAGGTGCTGACCCTGGAGGAGCTGAACTGCCCCAAGATTTTCCAGGAGATCGCCAGCCAGCCGCGCGGCATCGTGCTGGTCACCGGCCCCACGGGCTCGGGCAAGAGCACGACCCTGGCGGCGATGATCAACTACATCAACGAGAACGAGTACGGCCACATCCTCACCGTCGAGGATCCGATCGAATTCGTGCACGAGAGCAAGAAGTGCCTGATCAACCAGCGCGAGGTCGGCCCCCACACCCTGTCCTTCAACAACGCCCTGCGCGCCGCCCTGCGCGAGGACCCGGACGTGATCCTGGTGGGCGAGATGCGCGACCTGGAGACCATCCGCCTGGCGCTCACCGCCGCCGAGACCGGCCACCTGGTGTTCGGCACGCTGCACACCAGTTCCGCGGCCAAGACGGTGGATCGTATCGTGGACGTGTTCCCGGCGGCGGAGAAGGACATGGTGCGCGCCATGCTGTCGGAATCCCTGCGCGCGGTGATCTCCCAGACCCTGCTCAAGACCAAGGCCGGCGACGGCCGCGTGGCCGCCCACGAGATCATGATCGGCACGCCCGCCATCCGCAACCTGATCCGCGAAAACAAGATCGCCCAGATGTACTCGGCCATCCAGACCGGCCAGAGCGTGGGCATGCAAACCCTGGACCAGTGCCTGGCCGACCTGGTGCGGCGCAACGTCGTGTCGCCCGCCGAGGCCCGCACCAAGGCGCAGAATAAAGATAATTTCGCCGGCTAAGCCGGCGAAATCGGGCTAAGGCTGACGTAGGTCGGGCTTCAGCCCGACTTTCGGCGCCAGATGTGTCGGGCTGAAGCCCGACCTACATGGAGACCAACCATGGAACGAGACCAGGCACTCAAATTCATGTACGACCTGCTGCGCCTCATGGTGCAGAAGAAGGGGTCGGACCTGTTCATCACCGCCGGCTTTCCGCCGGCCATCAAGGTCGACGGCCGGGTCACGCCCCAGTCGAACCAGATCCTCACGCCCCAGCACACGGCGGAGCTGGCGCGGGCCATCATGAACGACAAGCAGGCGGCGGAGTTCGAGGCCAACAAGGAATGCAACTTCGCCATCTCGCCTGCGGGCATCGGCCGCTTCCGGGTCAATGCCTTCGTGCAGCAGGGACGCATCGGCGTCGTGCTGCGCACCATCAACACCACCATCCCGACCTTCGACAGCCTGCAGCTGCCGCCGGTGCTCAAGGACATCGCCATGACCAAGCGCGGCCTGGTGATCTTCGTCGGCGGCACCGGCACCGGCAAGTCCACCTCCCTGGCGGCCATGGTGGACTACCGCAACGAGAACTCCCACGGCCACATCATCACGGTGGAAGACCCGATCGAATACGTGCACGAGCACAAGAAGTGCATCGTCACGCAGCGGGAGGTGGGTGTGGACACGGACTCCTGGGAGACAGCGCTGAAGAACACCCTGCGCCAGGCGCCGGACGTGATCCTGATGGGCGAGATCCGCGACCGGGAAACCATGGACCATGCCATCGCCTTCGCCGAAACCGGCCACTTGTGCATGGCCACGCTGCACGCCAACAGCGCCAACCAGGCGCTGGACCGCATCATCAACTTCTTCCCGGAAGACCGGCGCCAGCAGTTGCTGATGGACCTGTCCCTCAACCTGCGCGCCCTGGTGTCCCAGCGGCTGATCCCCTTGCGCGACGGCAAGGGGCGGGTGGCGGCCATCGAGATCATGCTCAACTCGCCCCTCATCTCCGATCTCATCTTCAAGGGCGAGGTGCACGAGATCAAGGAGATCATGAAGAAGTCCCGCGAGCTGGGCATGCAGACCTTCGACCAGGCCTTGTTCGATCTCTACGAGGCCGGCAAGATCTCCTACGAGGACGCCTTGCGCAATGCCGACTCGGTCAATGACCTGCGCCTGCAGATCAAGCTGCACGGCAAGGAGGCCAAGGACCGGGACCTCACCGCCGGCATCCAGCATCTGGACATCGTCTAACGTAGTTTTCCCGCCACCATCCGGTACTCGAACAGCCGGCACTCCAGGGCGCCGTTGTAGAGGGGCACGCGGCGGCGGGCGCGCAATCCGATCAGCTTGGCCAGGCGCAGATCGGCGGTGAAGAAGTAGCAGCGCCAGCCGGCATAGCGCTGCTTGAGTACGTCGCCCAGGCGCGGATAGAACTCTGCCAGGGCTTGGCTGTCGGCAAGGCGCACGCCGTAGGGCGGATTGGCCACCAGCACCCCCGGCGGCGCGGGCGGCGCAAGCTCCAGGATATCGCCCGTCTGCAGCGTCACCGCTTGCTCCAGGCCGGCGGCGCGCAGCTTCTCGCGCGCATGGGCGATCTGCAGCGCGTCCTTGTCGGCGCCGTAAATCGCCAGGGGCGCGACCGGTCTCACTCGCGCCCGGGCGTCGGACAGGAGGGATTGCCACGGCTCCGGTTGGAACGGTTTCAGGCGCTCGAAGCCGAAGGTTCGGCCCAGGCCCGGCGCCACCCCCAGGGCGATCTGGGCCGCCTCCAGCAGGAAGGTGCCGCTGCCGCACATGGGGTCGAGCAGGGTCTCGCCAGGGCGCCAGCCCGTGAGTCTGAGTATGCCGGCGGCGAGGTTTTCCTTGAGGGGCGCCTCGATCGCGGCGGTCTTGAAGCCGCGTTTGTACAGGGCCTCGCCCGAAGTGTCCAGATACAGGGTGGCGTCGCGCTCGGTCAGGAAGGCGTGGATGCGCACCTCCGGCGCCGCGGTGTTCACGCTCGGACGCAGGCCGCACTCGGCGCGGAAGCGGTCGCACAGGGCGTCCTTGATGCGCAGGGTGATGAAGTCCAGGCTCTTGAGGGGGCTGCGGATGGCGGTGACGAACACCCGTATGGTCTGGCGCTCGGAGAACCACTGGCGCCAGGGCAGGCCGTGGGCCAGGCGGTAGATGTCCTCCTCGCGGCGATAGGCGCCGTGGCCGACGCGCCACAGAATGCGCGTGGCGATGCGGCTGTGCAGGTTGGCGCCGTAGCACACGCGCCAATCGCCGGCGAAGGCGGCGCCGCCCGGCACCTCGGCCACCTCCCGGGCGCCCGCCGCGAACAGTTCTTCCGCCAGCAGCGGCTCCAGGCCGCGCGGACAGGTGGCGAAAAAGCGCTCCATCAGAAGGGCTTCACCACCACCAGGATCACCACGGCGAACAGGATCAGCACCGGCAGCTCGTTGAACCAGCGGAACCAGACGTGGCTGCGCCGGTTGCGGCCCGCCGCGAATTCCCTGAGCAGCTTGCCGCAATACAGATGATAGGCGACCAGCACCAGCACCAGCACCAGCTTGGCATGCATCCAGCCGCCGGTGATGCCGTAGCCCAGCCACAGCCACAGACCGAAGGCCAGGGCCAGTACACCCAGGGGCGTCATGAAACGGAACAGCTTGCGCTCCATGAGCAGCAGGCGTTGCGCCGTCACCTGGTCCTCGACCATGGCGTGATTGACAAAGAGGCGCGGCAGGTAGAACAGACCGGCGAACCAGGCGACGACGAACACGATATGGAAGGCCTTGATCCAGAGCATGACGTTTGGCTATTTCTTATGAGTTGCGGCGGCCAGGCCACTGGCCACGGTCGGATACTTGAGACGGATGCCCAGTTCCCGCTTGATACGCCCGTTCGCCAGGCGCCGCGATTCGCCCATGAACGACAGGGCGGCGGCGCCCAGGCGCGCGCCCGCCTCGGCGCGCGACACCCGCGGCGGCCGCGGCAGGCCGAAGGCATCGGCGACCAGGTCGAAATAATCGCCCATTTTCATTTCGCTGTCGTCGGCGGCGTTGTACACCCGCCCCGGACGGCCGCGCCACAGGGCGGTGGCGGCGATATGGGCGAGATCCTCGGCGTGGATGTGGTTGGTGAACACATCTTCCCGGGCCGCCAGCACCGGGTCACCGCGCCGCAGGCGCGCCAGGGGCAGCCGGTCGGCAGCGTAAATGCCCGGGGCGCGCAGGATGGCCACGGCCGTGCCGCTGCGCACACCGAAGCGGCGCAGCACCGCCTCCGCATCGGCGCGCCGCCGGGCGCGTGCCGTCTGGGGGCGGACCGGCCGCGTCTCGTCCACCCGGGCGCCGCCGCAATCGCCATAGACGCCACTGGTGCTGATATAGACCAGCCGCCGCGGCGGCTGGCCGCGCGCCAGCGCCGCCGCCAGGCGGCGCGTGCGCAGGTCGCGCACGCCGTGCTCCTGGGGCGGGGCCGAGTGCAGCACCAGATGACCGATGCCGGCCAGCCGTGCCAGTGTGCGCGGGCGGTCGAGATCGGCTAGGATCGGCGTTACGCCCCGGGTGCGCAGTTCCGCCCCCTGGGCCGCCGTGCGCACCGTGGCATATACCCGGTAGCGTCGGGTCAGCCACGGCAGCGCGCGGCTGACCACGTCGCCGCAGCCGATGATGAGCAATCTTTGCACTGAAACCCGTCTCAGAATGGGTTCTGAATTTTACTGGAAAAGGCTTCCCGTCCCCGAGGCACCATGAGTTACAAAGTCACTATCGAACCCAGCCGCCACAGCTACGCCTGCGACGCAGGCACCACTCTCCTCAACGCCGCCCTGGAAGCGGGATTCAACCTGCCCTACGGCTGCCGCAACGGCGCCTGCGGCGCCTGCAAGGGCCGCGTGCTGTCGGGCCGGGTGGACTACGGGCAGCACCAGGAAAGCGCACTCACCACCGAGGAGAAGCGCCAGGGCTATGCCCTGTTCTGCTGCGCGCGCCCGGTGAGCGACTTGGTCATCGAGTGCCGCGAGGTGGGCGCGGTCAAGGACATTCCCGTCAAGACCCTGCCCTGCCGGGTGGAGAAGATGGAACGGGCGGCGCCGGACGTGATGATTCTTCACCTGCGCCTGCCGGCCAACGAACGCCTGCAATTTCTCGCCGGCCAGTACATCGACATTCTGCTCAAGGGCGGCTCAAGGCGCAGCTTCTCCATTGCCAACGCCCCCCACGACGACGAGCTGCTGCAGCTCCATGTGCGCCTGGTGCCCGACGGGCGCTTCACCGGGCACGTGTTCAGCCAGATGAAGCCGCGCGACATCCTGCGCTTCGAAGGCCCCCACGGCAGCTTCTTCCTGCGCGAGGACAGCGCCAAGCCCATCGTGCTGGTGGCCGGCGGCACCGGTTTCGCGCCCATCAAGAGCGTCATCGAGCATGCCTTCTACGAGCATTGCGCCCGCCCCATGGTGCTCTACTGGGGTGCGCGCACCAAGGCTGACTTGTATCTGCCGCAACTGCCCCTGGCCTGGGGCGCG
>JBMOQT010000139.1:0-9090 GCA_049320945.1 Pseudomonadota bacterium | reverse complement strand
GCCCGGGCCGCCGCACCCCTGCTGCGCGCCGCGGGCGGAGGCTCGATCGTCAACGTGGCCTCGGTGGCCGGCAGCCGGGGTGCGGTCAATGTCGCCTACGTCGCCGCCAAGGGCGGCGTGATCGCCTTGACCCGACAACTGGCAGGCGAGCTTGCGCCCGACGGCATCCGGGTCAACTCGGTGTCCCCCGGCTTCACCGCCACGGCCCTCAATCGCCGTGAGAGGGAGGGCGGAGCGGAACGCCGCTGGGCCAGCAGGATTCCCCTGGGAGGGCGTTACGCCGAGCCGGACGAAATCGCGGCGGCCTGCGCCTTCCTGGCCTCGAGCGATGCCAGCTACATCACCGGCATCGACCTGGTGGTCGACGGCGGCATGTCCGCCGTGGTGCGCCCGGATGCCGTTCGTGAAGGCTAGTGCCCGACCACCTCACACATCGGAGGATACGCAATGAGCAACGTCATGATCGCGCAGGCCGCGCGCACACCCTTCGGCAAGTTCGGCGGCAAGCTGCGCGACTACTCGGCAGTCGAGCTCGGCAGCCTGGCGGCCGCGGCGGTCCTGGGCAAGGCCGGCCTGGCCCCCCATGAGGTGGATGAGACTTTCTTTGGCACCGCCCTGCTCGCCGCCTCCACGTCCGTCGCGGCGCGACAGATCAACTTCAAGATCGGCGTTCCCGACGACAGGCCGTCACTGACGGTGGATCGGGCCTGCTGCTCGTCCATGACCTGCATCGGTCTCGCGCTCATGAGGATACGGCTGGAGGAGGCCGGCGTCGTTCTCGCCGGCGGCGTGGAGAGCTCCAGCCAGACGCCCTTCCTCATGAAAGGGGTGCGCTGGGGGCGGCGCCTGGGGGACTTCACGGTGGACGACCCCATGCAGTTTCGCAACCCGATCAGCGGCCTGCCGCTCACGCTGGTGACCGGGCGCGCCGCTCTCAGATACGGGGTCTCCCGGGAGGAGCAGGACGAATGGGCCTACGCCAGCCATCAGAAATACTTCAGCAGCTACGACAAGGGGCTGTACGCGGACGAGATCGTGCCGGTGGACCTGAAAGACTCGCTGGAAGGCGAAATCCTGGCCATCGACGAGTCGCCCCGGCGCAACATTTCCCTGGAAAAGCTGCGGGCGCTGCCCACGGTGTATGACAGCCCCACGGTGACCGCCGGCAACGCGCCCGGCCTCAACGACGGCGCCACCGCGACCCTGCTCATGTCGGCCGCCGAAGTGCAGCGCCGGGGCATCGAACCGCTGGGCAGGATCCTGTCCTACGCCCAGACCTCCGGCGATCTCGAGTCCTCAGTGTACATGCCCGGCATTGCGATCCTTGCGGCGCTGAAGAAGGCCGGCCTGGCGCTGCACGACCTCAAGCGGATCGAGATCAACGAAGCATTCGCCGCCATGCCCCTCGTCTCCACCAAGAAGATGGCCGACGGCGATGTTCGGACGACCGCCCGGCTACGCTCGATCACGAACGTGAACGGCGGCTCGGTGGCCATAGGCCATCCCACCGGAGCGAGCGGCGCCCGCGTCGTCATGGCCCTGGTGCGCGAACTGCGCCGGGCCGGGGGCGGCCGCGGCGCCGCGGCCATCTGCGGCGGCTACGGCCAGGCCGACGCGGTGATCGTGGAGGTGTGACCCATGCTGGGCTTCGTCGACGAGACCCTGCGCGACGGTCCGCAGTCCCTCTGGGCGACGCGCATGAGGACCGAATCCATGCTCGGCGGCACGGAGTGGCTCAACAAGGCGGGCTTCCGCAAGGTCTGCGTCACCTCCGGGGCCGCCTTCGAGACCGCTGTCAAGTTCCTGCGCGACGACCCGTGGGAGCGCCTGCGCCTGCTGCGCGAGTTCATGCCGGATGCCACCATCGATATCCTGATCCGCAGCCGCAACCTGTTCGGCTGGGCGCGCTATCCGAACGACGTGGTCGAACTGCTATTTGCGTGTCTGCGAGCCGCCGGCGCCCAATGGGTGAAGGTGTTCGACGGGCTCAACGACCTGAACAACATCGCCGCCCATTTCCGCATTGCCCGGAAGGTGGGTCTGAAGGCCGCGGGTTTCCTCACTTTCTCCCTCAGCCCGGTGCACACGGACGAGTACTTCGCGCGCAAGGCGCGCGAACTCCTGGCCCACGGCGTGGATTCCATCATGATCGGCGACGCCAGCGGACTGCTGACGGGGGAGCGCACACGCTCCCTGCTGGCCGCCGTCAAACGCGCCACCGGGGACCGGCTGCCGATCGAGTTTGTCGCCCACCACAGCATGGGACTGGCGCACGACTCCTATCGGGAGGCCTTGCTGGCGGGGGTCGACACCGTGGCGACGGCGTGCGAACCCCTGGCGAACGGCGAGTCGCTTCCCAGCACGCGGGACATTCTCGCCCTGGCGGCCGAACTCGGGATCGAAACATCGGTCGACGCCGATGCCGTACGCCAGGCCGATGATTACTTCCGCTGGGTCGCGTACACGGAGGGCCGACGCATCGAGCAGCCCGCCATCTATGATCCGGAGCATTACCGGGCTTTCGCCGGTCATCAGATCCCCGGCGGCATGATGTCCAATTTCCGCAATCAGCTGAAAGAGGTCGGCATGCTCCATCGGCTGGACGAAGTGCTCGAAGAGGCAAGCCGGGTGCGCACGGAAATAGGCTATCCCATCATGGTCACCCCGTTCTCCCAGTTCGTGGGCGTTCAGGCGACCTTCAACGTGATTCAGGGCGAGCGCTACAAGACCGTCCCCCACGAGCTGCGTCTGTACGCCTTGGGGCACTACGGCGAACCACCCGCCCCCATTGATCCCAATGTGCTGGACCGCATCCTCGACGGCAAGTCGGCGGATCGGATCGATCTCGACGCCGCCTTCGAGGAGCCCCTTCTCGAGCGCCTGCGCCAGGAGCAGGGACCTTTCCGATCCGACGAGGAGCTGCTGCTGCAGCTCTTCTACGGCAGGGATCACGTGGATGCCCTGCGCCGAGAAAAGACCAGCTTCGACCAGGGTCCGACGGTGCGCCAGCCGCTTCATGCGCTGGTACAGCAGTTGTCCCGGGAAACGACCCTCAAGACCGTGAAGCTGGAGAAGAGATCTCTCAAACTCAACCTGAGCTTCTCCTGAGAGTGCCATGTCAAAGATGCAAAACCGAGAAATGGAATATTCGCTGACCTACCGCGATGCGCTGGAGATCCTGCAGCTCATCAAGGCCACGGAATTCTGCGAATCCCTGGATCTGCAATTCGGCGATTTGAAGCTGGTCGTGAGACGCGGCGCGGCGGCCGCGGTCACCGCGCCCGCCCAACCGGCAGCCGCGGCGGATTCGGAATTGATCACGGTGCGGGCGCCGAGCCTGGGTATATTCCACCGCAAGGCCTGTGTCGATGATGTGGTCGCTACGGACGACGCTGTGGGCCTGCTCGGCGTGATGCAACAGCTTACGCCCATCCCGGCCGGAGTGTCCGGCCGCATAGTCGAAATCCTGGTCGATGACGGGGTCCTGGTTGAATACGGACAAGCCGTCGCCGTGATAGAGCCGCGCTGAGGAAGCCTTCCATGCAGAACATCAAACGGGTATTTGTCGCCAACCGCGGCGAGATCGCCGTGCGCATCGTCCGCGCCTGCCGTGAGCTTGGTCTCGAAGTGGTCGTCGGCGTCTCGGAAGCGGACCGGGATTCTCTCGCCGCACGCCTGGCCGACCGGGCCGTGTGCATCGGTCCGGCGCCGGCCTCCCAGAGCTATCTCAGGGCCGACATTCTGGCCACCGCCGCCCATGGCACGGGATGTCAGGCGGTGCATCCCGGTTACGGCTTCCTGTCGGAGCGGGCGGCGTTTCGGCGCGCCTGCAACGAGATGGACCTGATCTTCGTCGGCCCTACGGCCGAGGCCATCGAGGCCATGGGCGACAAGCTCAGCGCCATCCGCCTGGCGAAGAAGGCGGGCATCCCGGTCGTGCCCGGTTCCGAGCAACTCCAGACCGAGGAAGAGGTTCGGCAGGCCGCCCGCGCCATCGGCTACCCCTGCCTGCTCAAGGCCAGCGCCGGCGGCGGCGGCAGGGGCATGCGGGTGGTGCGCAACGACGCCGATCTCGCCGCGGCCTTCGCCAGCGCCCGGGCAGAGGCCAAGGCGGCTTTTGGCGACTCGACGGTGTACCTGGAGAAGTTCATCGAGCACGCCAAGCACATCGAGATCCAGGTGATCGGCGATGTACACGGCAACGTCTGCCATCTCTTCGAGCGGGACTGCACCGTGCAGCGCCGCCATCAGAAACTGATCGAGGAGGCGCCCTCGCCCATCCTGTCGCCTGCGCGCCGCGCCGAGATGGCGGAGGCGGCCCTGGCGCTGGCCAGCCTGGTCAAGTATTCGAGCGCGGGCACGGTCGAATTCGTCTATGACATGGACGAGGACCGCTTCTACTTCCTCGAGATGAACACGCGCATCCAGGTGGAACACCCCGTCACCGAATTGATCACCGGCATCGACCTGGTCAAGGAGCAGTTGCGCGTGGCGGCCGGCGAACGCCTGTCGTTCCGGCAGAAGGACATCGGCATCCGGGGCCACGCCATCGAGTGCCGGATCAATGCCGAGGACCCCTCGCGCGGATTCCTGCCCAGCCCGGGGCACCTCGCCCGTTGGGCCCCCCCGTCCGGTGAGGGCTTGCGCCTCGACAGCCACTGCTTCGAGGGTTATCGCGTGCCGCCCAATTACGACTCGATGATAGGCAAGCTGATCGCCTGGGGCGAGGACCGCGCCGAGGCCGGCGCCCGGCTCTCCGGCGCGCTGGAGAGTTTCGAGATCGAGGGCGTGAACACCACCATTGCCTTGCACAAGGACCTGCTTGGCCATCCGGACTTTCGCACCAGCCGGATCACCACCCGCTGGCTGGAGAACGAATTCCTGCCTTCCTGGAAGGATCAGCCCGAGAACCGGAACGCCGCATGAACCTGATCGACTTCTTCGACAAGAGCGCCTGTTGCCACCCGCAGCGCCCCCTCTACATCTTCGACGACCGGCCCTGGAGCTACCGGGAGACGTCCGAGCTCGCCACCCGCATCGCCCACGGACTGAAGGACCTGGGCGTGGTGCGCGAATCCAAGTGCGCCGTGCTCAGCCGCAACGATCCCCGGGCGTTCACGGCGCTGCTGGGGATACTCAAGGCGCAGGGCACCTGGGTGCCCCTGAACGTGGGGAACGGCACGGAGGAAAACCTGTACATCCTCGACTTCTTCGACGTCGAGGTGCTGTTCTACCAGAAGGAATTCGAGGATTTTGCGCAACTGGTCCAGGCGCGCCTGCCCCGGGTGAAAGCCTTCATCTGCCTGGACGCCCCCGGCAGCCTGGGTCCGGCGCTGGAGGAATGGGCCAGCCGCCACAAGGCCGATCCCATCCACCTGGCCTGGGATCCTGACGCAGTCTGCATGCTGCGCGGCACCGGCGGCACAACCGGGCGTCCGAAGGGCGTGATGAACACCAATCGCAACTTCGAGGTGGCCATCGCCAATTACCTGGCGGGGCTGCGCTTCGACGCGCCGCCGGTATTCCTCGCCGCACCGCCGCTGTCCCACGCCGCCGGCATATTGGCCTTCATCGTCATCGCGCTGGCGGGGACCCTCGTCATCCACAGGAAGTTCGATCCCCAGGAGACGCTCGCCGCCATCGGCCGGCACCGCGTGTCGTTCATCTACCTGCCCCCGACCGCGATCTACACCCTGCTGTCCCAGCCCAACGTGCGCGACTTCGACTATTCGTCCCTGCGTCACTTCATCTACGGCGCGGCGCCCACTTCGGCGGCGAAACTGCGCGAGGCGATCGAGGTCTTCGGACCGGTCATGACCCAGGCCTACGGCCAGACCGAAGTGCCCTCCTCCGTGACCTTCATGGGGCCGGCGGACCACTTCGACGCCCAGGGGAACATCGACGAGAAGCGCCTGCTCAGCTGCGGCCGGCCCACGCCCTTCGCCCGGGTCGCGCTGATGGACGACAACGGCCAGCGGGTGTCGCCGGGCAACATAGGCGAGATCGTGGTGCAGGGCGGACTGGTCATGAAGGGCTATTACAAGAACCCGGAGGCGACCCGGGAAGTCTCCAAGTTCGGCTGGCACCACACCGGCGACTTGGCCTACCAGGACGAGCAAGGCTTCATCTACATCTGCGACCGCAAGAAGGACATGATCATCACCGGCGGGTACAACGTCTATCCCCTCGAGGTGGAGCAGGTGATCCTGAGCCATCCCAGCGTCCAGGACTGCGCCGTGGTCGGCGTGCCGGACGAAAAATGGGGGGAAGCCATCAAGGCCGTGGTGGAGCTCAAGCCGCAGTTGCACGTCACCGCGGAGGAACTGATTGCCCTGTGCAAGCAGCGCATCGGCAGCGTGAAGGCGCCCAAGTCGGTGGACTTCATCGACCTGCTGCCCCGCAGCCCGGTGGGGAAAGTCATGCGCAAGGAGGTCAGGAAGCGCTACTGGACGGGGCAGAGCCGGAACGTGTGAGCGCCGTTCTCACCCTCCCATTCAAGGGGGCGGAACCTGCTCATGAAGCCAGGCCTCACGCCTGAGCCAGCGGCCGCCCGGCCTCGTGCAGGAGCGTCTCTCCCGGTCGCACGCGGCTGAACTGCACCGGCTCGCGCCGGATCTCCAGCGTCTCGCCCTTCTGCCGCACCACCGTGAACGTCGATCCGTGCAGATCGCCTGCCTGGGGGAAGTCCTCGCGGAAGTGAGCGCCGCGCGAATCCTCCCGGGCGAGTGCCGCGGCGGCGATGACGCGGCTCACCGAAATCAGGCTCTTCAGATTGAGCCAGTCGTGCCAGGTCAGGTTGTAGCCCCGGTCGCCGTCGGCGACGCCGATGGCCGACACCTGGGCGTCCAGTTCGGCGAGCATGGCCTGGCCGCGCTCCAGGCCCTCGGCGGTGCGCAGGATGCCCACGTCGGTCCACATGCACTCGTAGAGCGCCTCCCGCACGGCCTCCAGATCGCCGGGCGGCTGGGCGAAGGGTTTCTCGCACTCGGCCACGGCGCGGGCGATGGCCGTCTCGTCGGCCGGGCGGAAAGCGTCGTTGCGCTTGACCCAGGCGGCCATGGTCTCGCCGGCGATGCCGCCGAAGACGGTGGAATTGGCGACGCCGTTGCCGCCCAGGCGGTTGGCGCCGTGCACTCCGCCCGTGTCCTCGCCGGCGGCGAAAAGTCCCGTGAGCGGCGTGCTGCAGTCCGGGCGAAACACCACGCCGCCCATCATGTAGTGGGCCGTGGGCACCACCTCCACCAGCCCGCCGGCCAGGTCGAAGCCGCAGTCGGCGCAACGCTCCACCATGCCCTTGAACTGGCGGCGCACGTTATCGGGTCCCAGGTGGGACATCTGGATGTACACGCCGCCATTGGGCGTGCCGCGCCCGGCGCGGATCTCCGAGTAGATGGCACGGGAGACGATGTCCCGCGTGGCGCGCTCGGCGCGCGCATCGTAGTTGGCCATGAAGCGCTCGCGCCCGCCGTTGAGCAGCCAGCCGCCGGCGCCGCGCAGGCCCTCCTCCAGCACGGTCCCGGTCATGCGGGTGTGGGTGCCGGCAAGCAGGCCCGTCGGATGGAACTGGATCATCTCCATGTCGCGCAGCGGCAGCCCGGCGCGCAGGGCCATGGCCAGGCCGTCGCAGCTCTTGTCGCCCGAAGGGGTGTGGTACTTGTACATGGTGGGGCCGCCGCCGGTGGCGAGCAGTACCGCCTTGGCCTGGACCATGACGAACTCGCCCGTGCGCATGTCGATCATCAGCACGCCGGCGAGGCTCGCGCCGTCCGGCGTCTTGATCAGTTCCACCGCCCGATGCTCTTCCAGCCGGTTGATCCCCCTGGCCCAGACCTGCTCGGCCAGCCGGTTGATGATCTCGATGCCGGTCAGATCGCCCTTATGCACCGTGCGGTCGAAGGTCTGGCCGGCGAAGGCCTTCTGGTGCACCGTGCCGTCGGGGTTGCGATCGAAGAAGCAGCCCAGCTCGTTTTCCAGCTCGTGGATGCGCTCCACGGCCTTGGTCACCAGCGTCCAGGCCAGATCCTGGTCGGCCAGCCACTTGCTGCCTTCGATGGTGTCCATGAAATGGCGCTCCACCGAGTCGCCCGGGGCCAGGGCCACGTTGTAGCCGCCCTGCACCATGCGCGTGCAGCCGCATTTGCCCAGCAGCCCTTTCACCGCCACGGTGATGGACAGGGTCGGGTCCGCCTGGTGGGCGTGCAGCGCCGCGAACAGGCCCGCTCCGCCGGTGCCGAGAATCAGAACGTCGGTCTGGAGGCGTTTGAGCTTCATGCCGCTTTCACTCCCAGGCTGGCGAGCACCTGGGCGCGCCGGGTCTCCACATCCTGCTTCACTTCCCTGTAAAGGCTGCCGCCGTGGCTGTCCATGGCCACCAGCAGCGGGCCGAAGTTACGGATGCGGAACCGCCACAGGGACTCGGGGTTGAGATCGTCCAGGTCCACGTCCTCGATGCGCTCGATCCAGGTGGTCTCCAGGGCCGCGGTGCCGCCGACGATGGCGAGATACACCCCGCCCAGTTCCTGGAAAGCGGCCAGGGACCCTTCGCGCAGCCCGCCCTTGCCGACGATCATGCGAACGCCATACTGCTCCATCAGGGGGCGGGTGAAGCGCTCCATGCGGTCCGAGGTGGTGGTGCCGATGCAGATGGGCGCGTAGCCGGCAGGGAACTCAACACTCCTTTCCACCTTGCGCACATTGGGCGCGGTGTGGATGACCGCATGGCCGTTGAGGTCGAAACGGGTCTTGCGGCCCCGGTCGAACATGTGGATCTGGGTGGCATCGCGAATGCCGAACAGGGTCGATTGCAGGGTGACGGTGTCATTGACCCGAAGCGCGCGAATCTGCGCTTCGCTCACGGGGGTGACGAGTTCGTAGTGGGCCATGGTCAGAATCCGTAGGCGAGGCCCGCCGGCGTGAAAGTGGCCTTGGCGCGGCGGGCGGAATGACATTGCATGTTGACCGCAACGGGGTTCATGGTGATGTGGGTCGCGGCCAGTTCCACATGCACCGCGAAGGCCGTGGCATCGCCGCCCAGCCCCTGGGGACCGACGCCCAGCCGGTTGACCGCCGCGGACAGCTCCTCCTCCAGCT